>CAYWTP010000019.1:0-26168 GCA_964461215.1 uncultured Ectothiorhodospiraceae bacterium
TCTGCATTATGTCTACGATACTCCCCAGGACCGGCTGGTCTGGGACGTCGGCCACCAGAGCTACCCCCACAAGATCCTCACCGGACGCCGGGCGCTGATGTCCACGCTGCGCCAGCGAAGTGGCATTTCCGGCTTCCCGCGCCGCGACGAGAGTCCTTACGACACTTTCGGCGTAGGGCACTCCAGCACCTCAATCAGCGCGGCCCTCGGCATGGCGCTTGCCGCCAAGCACGGAAACGCCGGGCGCCGTGTAGTGGCCGTGATCGGCGACGGTGCAATGACCGCCGGCATGGCGTTCGAGGCCCTGAATCACGGCGGCAGTCTGGATGCCAACCTGCTGGTGATTCTCAACGACAATGACATGTCCATTTCGCCCAACGTGGGAGGGCTCTCCGACTATCTGGCACGGGTCCTGTCCGGCAAGGTCTACTCCACGGTTCGTGAGGGCAGCAAGAAGATGCTGCGCAACATGCCGACGGTGTGGGAGCTGGCGCGGCGGGCCGAAGAGCACATGAAAGGCATGGTAGTTCCCGGCACCATGTTCGAAGAGCTTGGCTTCAACTACATCGGCCCCATCGACGGACACGATCTGCCTAAGCTGGTACGGACCCTGCGCAACCTACGTACCCTACAGGGTCCGCAATTTCTGCACATCGTCACCCGCAAGGGCAAAGGCTACCGGCCGGCGGAGGAGAAGCCGGTGGCATATCACGGGGTGAGCGCCTTCGACCCGGCCACCGGGAAGATGGAGAAGAATCCCGAGAGCGGCCCCACCTATACCCAGATCTTCGGAAACTGGATCTGCGACATGGCGTCCCTCGACCCACGGCTCATCGGCATCACCCCGGCCATGCGTGAAGGCTCGGGCCTAGTGGCATTCTCCGAGCGCTTCCCGGATCGCTATATCGATGTGGGGATCGCCGAGCAGCACGCCGTAACGCTTGCCGCGGGGCTGGCCTGCGAGGGGCTGAAGCCGGTGGTCGCCATCTATTCCACATTTCTGCAACGGGCCTACGACCAAGTGGTACACGACGTAGCCCTGCAGAATCTGCCGGTACTCTTTGCCATCGACCGTGCCGGTCTAGTGGGCCCCGACGGGGCCACCCACGCGGGCAGCTTCGACTCTTCTTTTCTGCGCTGTGTGCCCAACCTGGTCCTGATGGCGCCGGCCGACGAGAACGAGTGCCGGCAAATGCTATACACCGGTTTCATGCTCGATGGCCCGAGCGCCGTTCGTTATCCCCGGGGCACCGGCTCCGGCGTCGCGGTCAACGAGGTCATGGAGCCGATCCCGCTGGGTCGGGCCCAGGTGCGCCGAAAGGGCACAGAGGTCGCCATTCTGGCCTTCGGCAGCATGCTGGCGCCGGCCCTGGAGGCGGCTCAGTCCTTGGATGCCACGGTGGTGAACATGCGTTTCATCAAGCCCCTGGACGCGGAGACGGTGGTGGCTGTGGCAGCCGCACATGGGCTAATCGTCACTGTCGAGGAGAGCGCGCTCATGGGTGGGGCTGGCAGCGGCGTCAACGAGTGCCTAGCCGCCTACGGTGTCCATCTGCCGGTCATCAACCTGGGACTTCCGGACCGCTTCGTCGAGCATGGTAGCCGGGAGGAGCTGCTGGCCGAATGCGGGCTGGATGCCCGGGGCATCGTGGCGGCCGTGGAGCGATGGCGCCACAGCGGGGGCAGCAAAGGCCTGTCCGGTGTGGCCTGAGCAGCAAAAGCCGAGTAACATTGTCAGGTAATGACCAGGCCCAGGTACAGCTTACGGGTGCTGACGGACTTCGCCTCCGCCCATACCCTGCGCGGATACCCCGGGGCCTGCAGCCGTATGCACGGTCACAACTGGAAGGTGGAAGTGGAGGTGGATGCCGGGGTGCTGGATGCCATCGGCATGGGCCTGGACTTCAAGGTCATCAAGCAGGCGGCCAGAGATCTGGCCGATGAGCTGGACCACCGGTATCTGAACGAGATCCCACCGTTTGACGAGGTCAACCCAACGGCGGAGAACATCGCGGCCTATCTGTACCGGGGACTGGCGGAGAGACTGAACGACGAGCGTGTACAGGTGCGCGCGGTCACCTTGTGGGAGACCGACCGGGCTTGCGTGCGCTACACAGAGGAACCCACGTTATGAATCAACCCGCTCCGGCAGATGCCACCATCGCGGACGTACAAAGCAGCGCCGACACCCGCCGTATTCCCATCGACAAGGTCGGAATCAAGGACATCCGGCACCCGGTGCAGGTGCGGGACCGCTCCGGCGGCGAGCAGCACACCATTGCCAACTTCAATATGTATGTGAACCTGCCTCATGACTTCAAGGGCACTCACATGTCCCGGTTCGTGGAGATCCTGAACAATCACGAATACGAGATCGGAGTGGACTCGTTCAAGCAGATGCTGTTCGAGATGACCGAACGCCTGGAGGCGGAAGCGGGTCACATCGAGATGGCTTTCCCCTACTTCGTGAACAAGACGGCGCCCGTGAGCGGCGTGCCGAGCCTCATCGACTACCAGGTCACCTTCGTCGGCGAGATCCGCAGCGGCAGGCCCTGCATGCTGATTAAGGTGGTGGTTCCGGTCACCAGCTTGTGCCCCTGTTCCAAGGAGATCTCCGCCTACGGCGCGCATAATCAACGTTCCCACGTAACCGTCACCGTGCGCACGCGGGGGTTTGTCTGGATCGAAGATCTGATCGACATCGTGGAGAATGAGGCCTCCTGTGAGCTCTACGGACTGCTCAAGCGTCCGGACGAGAAATACGTCACCGAGAAAGCCTATGATAATCCGAAATTCGTCGAGGACATGGTCCGCGACGTGGCGGCCCGGCTGAACCAGGACGAGCGCGTCGGCGCCTACGTGGTGGAGTCCGAGAACTTCGAGTCCATCCACAATCACTCGGCGTATGCGATGATTGAGAAGGACAAGGAAGAGGCTTGAGGCGCCAGGGTTGAGTGGTCGGCAGGGCCCGCCTTCTGTGTCGTTGACCTCAAGCCTCAGGCCGCCCGCCTGAAACCTGCGGCCTAGAGAAACAGCGTCAGCACCCCGGTGTAGCCGTAGAGCCGGTGGTGGGAGATCTCGCCGTTGGCGTAGAAGCCCGCCATGGGAATATCACCCAGGACCTCCTGGACCAGCTTCAGCTCGGCGGAATCGGGACCAAACAGGCCGGCGCCGCGGCCCAGACAAGTGTAGTACACGGCGCCCCGCGGCCGGCGGCCGCGCAGGCTCTTTCTGAGGTCCTCCAGCATTCGCACCATGTCCTGCCTGGCGGTCTGCGCATCGCGCCTGCAAAACATCACCTCCTGCTCTTCCTCCACGATTTCGCCGACCGCCAGCAGCCCGTTCTCGGGGTCGATGCCCATCAGGTTGCGCACCAGATAGTCGCCCGTGTCCGAGCCAGGAATAGGCAGGCCCACGAAGATATAGCCTGCAACCCGTTGCAGATCCCGGGCAAGGATCTCGCCGATATCCTCGTTGAATACCTCAAGGGCCGGACGCCCATCGAGCGTCACCAGAACATTGTGCTGAGCCCGCGTGATCCTGCGGCGGGGTCCGATGGGCGAGCAGCCCTGGGTCAGGCGCGTGCTGACTGAGACCTCACTGCTGAAGAGCACGCCGGACAGGCCGCCGTGGGTAACCCGATCGGCGTACTGGAAATAAGCACCCCGGGAACTCGTCAGACCACCGCACAGGAAGCCGCTCTCGGTCCGGCCCGCCAGCGCCTCCACCAGGTCAGCGACCATTTGATTGCGCGGATCGCCGTGCACGATGCCGAAATAAGGCCTGTGGGTTTGCAGCCAGTCACCGTTCTCCCGCTCGAAGCCGTCAAAGTCGGCCTTCACGGTCGAGAACACACGGAAGGAGTCGTCCGGAAAGCCGCCGATGAGCACAGCTATAGCGGGTTGCTCATAGTACTCTGCGCCCGTGGCACAAATGCCAACGCCAGCCGTGCCCACCCAGTGGGACACCCCCGTGCCATCGCGCAGATGCAACAGAATCTGTCCCATGTCGGCGGCCAGCGCGTCGGTTACGTAGAGGAAGCCCAGATTCCCTTCCACCGGCGCGGGCCCAAGCTGGCCAAGGCATGCTTCAACTGCCTGCTCCCAGGTCTCGGCTGCGGCGTGTGCGCAAGGGAAAGGTGGCATGGAAGGGCTTGAGAGATCAGGCTTGAGCAGTCAGGGACAGACTAACCCGTGTTGTGCGGGTGTCAATACCCACACACTCCGCCCCGTGGTCTTGCGGTGGTGCCCTCCCCGCCCGTGCGCGTCACGGCCACGGCCGTGACGCGCACGGACGCGCACGGGGTCAGAGACGCTGCAGGCGTCAGGCAATCACTTGCCGGAGGCCTTTCCCGACGGGGCGGCCGGCGGTACGCGGGGCGCCATCCAGCCGGGGGCGCCTTTGGGCGACATCGGATTGCTGAGGAACTCGCTCACCGTCGGCGGCTGCATGGCGGGGTGCCCGTAGGCCTCGGCTCCCGGTCCCCACCACCAGGGCCCACCCCAGTACGGTGCTCCCCAGGCAGGGTAGCCACCCCAGCCAGGGTAACCCCAACCCGGATAAGCGTAACCGGGTCCCCACCACTGAGCGCCGGCAGCTCCCGGTAGCAGACCGGCAGCAGACGCCAGGCAAATGGCCAAGAGAGCTGAACGGAACCGAACGATCATTTTCATTGGTTGTTACCTCCGCTCGTTATTCAGGCAATCGTGAACATGTGCATGAAGACCAACGTGTACCAGAGCCTTGCGCTCCAAGGCACGTTTGGTCCAATGCCTATTATACGTCGAGCAGAAGGAAGATCGCCGCTGTCGGGCGAACGCAGTGGCGGGACGGCTGGAAGCCTCTGGCTGTGAGCGCGCGAAGGGGCACGCCACCGAACCTCACCGGCTTGCGCACCTGCCTGGGATCCGATTGCAGCGCCCTAGCATCTGGAGCCCCACGCCCCCCTGAGCAACCCTCCGCACGGTGGCCCGCACACAGTGCAGCCGGGTCACCATGCCCATTTCCAGCACAAACACCAGGCGCACCACCGTCCCGCTGGGAACCAGCGGACGGTCAATCTCCACGAAGGCCCCGTGTTCGCTCAGATTACGCGCCCGGAAGCCGCGCAGGCGCTGCCCGGGCCAGGACAGATAAACCATGACATCGACCCGCTTCCTTTCGTTTAGCCGCCGCTCGCTGCTGATTTGCCGATACATGTCTTGACGGGGTCGCCGGTTACAAGTCCGCACTGCAAATTACCAAGCAATCCCAAGACCAAATCTCACACGGGCTTTTCTATCATAGGCTTATGCCGAGTGCTCCCGCCGTGGCACCGCCAAACTGTAAAGCCTGCCGACAACATCCGGCGAATCGCGGCAGGCACGGGGGGCCAACCCGCGTCCAATTCAAGCTGGCTTACAGGAAGACTTCGAGCTTGATCTTCCAGCGCTCCGGGTCCTCGGTGCCGACGATCGCATCGCCGCCGTCAGTACTGAACTCCGACAGATCCAACAGCCGTGGGGTGAGAAAGCGCCGCTTGTCGGCATCGTAGATTACGCGCACCAGCGGATGCAGCAGGTCACGCTCGCCGGTCTCCAACACCACCGCCAGCCGGCCGCTTTGCAGGCGTACCAGGCTCCCCGGTGGGTAGATGCCGACGGTCTGGATGAAACGCTGTGTGAGCCCTGGATTGTAGTCCGTCACACTCCATTCCAGCAGGCGTTTGAGCACCACCGTCGGCCGCTGGCCCTCATGGTAGACACGGTCGGCACACAGGGCGTCATAAACATCCACGATTGCCGCCATCTGGCCGCAGCGCGAGATGGTCTCCCCCTTGAGGCCCGCCGGATAGCCGCGTCCATCGTAGCGTTCGTGGTGCTCGGCGGCCACCTTCAAGGCGGTGTCCGAGATCCCAGGCGTTGCCGAGAGCACGTCCAGGCTGTACTCCACGTGCTTTCGCATGATCCGGAACTCGTCCTCGGTCAAGCGCCCCGGCTTGTTGAGTATGGCGTCGGGGATCTTAATCTTGCCCACATCGTGCAACAGCGCACCGGTACCAATCTCCTGGATCTCCTCCCGATCGAGTCCAAGCTCCTTGGCGAAGGCGATCAGCAACACGCTGACGTTGACTGAGTGCTCAAAGGTGTACTGGTCCATCCTTCGAATTCGACCCAGGCTCAGCAGCGCTTCCTTGTTGCGGAACACCGATCCGACCATCTGGGAGACCACCGGAGTGACCTTCTCCAGATGCACCTGGCGGCCCAGCTTGACATCTTCCATCAGAGAGACCGCAATCTTCCTGGCTTCCTGCTGGACGGCGGTAGCCCGCTGCATCTCTTCCTGCCGGGATGACTTACCGGCCGTGTGGGCCGACCGGGCGATGCGCCGGACCGTGGGCGTCGGCCGAGGCTGGGTCTCGTCAGCGGGCACGTCATCGCCCCGCTCGGTGTCAATCTGAACCGCCTTGATGCCCGTCGCGATGATGGATTGGACAATGGCCGGGTCCTCGACAAGGAACCGGTTCTTCAGGAACGGATGGTCCATCCAGCCCACCGTGAGGTCATGCACGAACATGCCCGGCCGGAGCTGGTCAACGCTTATCTCTCGAATCGCCACGGATGCTGACTATCCCTCTGCTATTGTCCGGAGATCCTATGCCCCCCGGCGGCGCAGCGTTGACGAAGCCCGCCTCGAAGGCCCGCGCGTGCGCGGTGGATCACCAGCTCCTATCGGTTGGTCACCGCCGGGGCTTTAACGCCGATCCCGGGGAATGGACCTGCATCGGAATCGCTCGGCCGCCAGTGTCGGGATTCTTTATACGTCTCCGGTTTCTGGCTAACTGGCCCGACGGCAAGCCTTTGAAAGATGGGAAGCATATGGCGGATGGCAGTGTTCTTGCTGCTCACTTATGATGTGACGGGATTCCGATCCAGCCGATCCGCCCGCGGGATCTTTCGGCCCCATTGATGAACAAGGAGGCTTCACCATCATGAACAGCACGAAGCGCACCGGCCATCGCCACATTGCAGCCATTGTTGTTCTACTACTCGCCTGCCTCGGAACGGGCATCCCCGCAAGCCGGGCCGCCATCGTCCGCCTGGACTTCTCCGGTACCGTGACCGAGCCCGATGCCGACGTCCCCGCATTCGGCATGGGCGATCCGGTATCCGGCACGCTCTTCATCGACACGACCACTCCCAACGTACGGCCGTGGGACCCGACCTATGCGTTCTATAAACATGCTGTTGTCGGCGGACACATCTCGCTGAGCGGCTATGATGCAACGGTACCCGTGACTGTGCCGGACAGGGCGATAACCGGCGTACATGTGACCAATAATGACCAAGGGTATGGAGATACCTACGGCGTAACCACCGGTGTCCTGAGCCCCGACTTCGGTGGCTTCCAGCAGGCGTTCTTCCGGATTCTGTCCGAACCGATATACCCATCGCCGCCAATCGATGTCTGGGACACCGTGTCAATACCAACGAGCACCGCGGAGATCGCCGTCTTCCCGGGCGTCGTGTGGTGGCTCGACGAGTTCTATTCCACGTCGTCGGGACTGCAATATACTGCGTGGGTCCGTGGGGAGGTGTCCAACATTACCTTGAGGGCGGTGCCGCTGCCCTCTGCCGGGACCCTGCTGCTCGGTGCCGTGGGCTTGCTCCGATCCCGCAGCAGCCGACGGCGCCGCGGCTGAGCGGCGTCGCTGCACCGCCGATCCTGCGGGCCCCTGATACCGGCACCCGACGGCCACGCTCACATCCGTCGGCGTGGCGTCCTTGCAACGGTTCCGCCCTCGCCCATCGACGGAGCCGGCAGCGCCACCACCACGTAGCGCAGTGCTCCACCCGGCAGGATGGCATCGAAGGGATAACAGGTGACCAGGGTCAGGCGGTCGCCCGCGGCGGGATCGGCCAGCCAGGCGGCACTCTGGTCCACCACCACCCGCGCGTCCACCCTGTAGTTTCGCGCAGGCCCCGACAGCGGTTGCAACCGTATCAGATCGCCCCGTCTCAGCCGGCGCAGGAAGCTGAAATGCGTGTCCCGGTGGCCCGCCAGGACTGCGTTGCCGCGGCTGCCGACGGGAGCGCTGCCGTCTTCGTGGCCCGGCCCGAAGGCCAGCGTGCGGCCGCTCGTCCCGGCCAGCACGATTTCGTCCGCTTGCAGACGGGGAACCTCAAGGCGTGCAACCGGCCCGGTGTCCGCCCATGGCCACGGAGGTACCGGATGTCCGGTGTCCCGGCTCCGGGCCCAGGCCTGCTCAAGCAGCACCTGGGCCAGCCAGGCCTTGGCGGGAATATATAGACCCTGCCCGAGCTGCCACAGGCCCAGTGCCAGCAGCATGGCCCCCGCCCCGAGCCGCCAGCGGCGGGCGTTCACGCGGACCGTGCACCGCGGCGCAGCCACCACGCCACCAGCAGCCCCGCCAGGCCCAGCAGCAAGTGCAGCCGCGCTGGCGTGGCCGTCTGCGGCAGACGGCCGAACACATGCTCGTAGCTCCAGCCGTGGGGCAGATTGGTGGGCACGGCCCGCTGGCTCAGGGGTGCGTCGTCGGGCCGAGAGGGCGTCACGTCCACGGCCACCAAGCTAGTGTAGCGGCTGGCCAGATGATGGGCCAGTGCCACCGCCACCACTGCGCTTTGCACTTGCCCGGGATCCATTTCCGCGACTAGGCCGTCCATCAGCGCGGCGATCTTGCGCCGTGCCCACAGCTTGCTGATTCCGCTTCCGATCTGTCCGCCGGCAATCAGCACGGGCGTTCTCCAGGCGCTGCCGGCGAGCTTGCCGGTCACCTCCACCCGCGCCGGCAGGGAGTGCGCGCGGAACGCGACCAGCAGGGGCTCTCCGGCATACAGGTCCGGGATCCTGCGGGGCCAGGCCTCCACGGCGGTGCCTTGCGGCCAGTGCAGCTCAATATCGCTCAGCACAGGGCTCTCCAGCTTCTGAAACAGCGCCTGCATCCGACTCTGCACTTCTTCCGGCCGCCCGATGTAGGTGAAGGTTCCGCGGCCGAAGTGCGCGGCTCGGGTCATGAAGTGGCTGTTGGGGGCCGAGCCAATCCCGACGGTGAACAGCCGGCTGTCGCCCAGGCGCTGCTCAATCCGCGCAAACAGAGCAGTCTCGTTGCCAACCGCACCGTCGGTGAGGAACACCACTTGGCGGATGCGTCGCGAGTCCTGCGCACCGCTCAGAGCCGCCTCGATGGCCGGGGCCATCTCGGTGCCACCCTCGGCCTCCAGGGATTCCGCATAGCGCTGCGCCAGGGCCAGGCTGGTCGGATCGGCGGCACGTGAGCCATTGAACAAGCTCCGGGTTACCGAGTTGAACTGAATGATGTTGAAGGCATCGCCGGGACGCAGTCGGGTCAGGGCATATTCCAGGGCCTGCCGGGCCTGGCTGATGGAATTACCGTGCATGGAACCGGAGGTGTCGATGACGAAGACCACCTCCCTGGCGATGGCGGCCACCTGCGCTGCTTGAGCTTGGGGCGGCATTATCATGAGCAGGCCATACTGGGCCTTGCGAGTCTGCTCGGTGAACAGCGCCGCCCGGGGGGCGGCGGCGGGTGCTGGACGCCATGTCAACTCGAAGTCGCGATCCGCGGGCACGGGGCCTTCGGCCAGGGTCACGCGCCGTCGGTACTGGCCCAGATCATCGATACGCACTCGGTGGTAACTACTCTCCAGCCGTTCCAGGGCCATGCCGGGATCCAGCTCTACGCTCAGACTGACCGGATTGACCGGCTGTCCCGCGGGCGGCACCACGGGCGGGGTAATGCGGCTCGCATCAGGCACCTGGTCCGTATTGGTGGCCCAGCCGGTACCTGCAAAGCCGGCGACAGCGCGGCTGCCGGGGATATACCGGGGCCCCACGACCATGGGAAAGCGCAGGTGAAAGCTGCCCTGGTCATAGCGCACCGTTTCCTGGTACTGGATCTCCACCTCCACGTCCTCTCCGGGCCCGAGGTTGGCGACCGAGGTGGTGAAGATGTTCGGCCGTTCCTGTTCCATCAGACTTGCCTTACGGCCCTGGGCACGGGCCGCCTCGTAGGCCCGGCGGGCCTGCTCCCGCTCCCGCACAACGCCCTCGATCTCGCGCTCACCCACGCGCATACGCAGGTGATCCACGGCCGCACCTTCGGGCAGCGGAAACACGTAGACGCCTTCCACCCACCCGGCGCCCGGATTGTGGAACCGCTGGCGCACCCGCGCCCGCGCGATCATTCCGGTCACGCGGATCTGCACCTCGGTGTGTACCGCGGGACTCTCCTCCAACCCTTGCGCGGTGCGCAGCAGCAGCATGCCGTGTTCGACGGCCGGCGGCAGTGCGTCGCCGGCCAGGGCCTGGGAGGCCTGCGCCCCACGGGCCAGTAACAGCACCACGGCACCCAATAGCAGGGCCGAGAGCAGTCCGGCCAGCAGGCTGCCGATCAAGCATTGCAGCATCCCGCTGAACAGCGCGTAGGCCATGCTTCTAGTCGTCATGATCCACCTCCTTGAACGCGTCAGCCACCCGAGGTCCCACCGGGACCAGATAGCGCCAGGTGTCTTCAGGGGCGCAGAAGAGCAGGTCCGCCGACAGCGGACGCAGGACCATGCCCTTGGTCTGCGCGCGGTGGTAGGCCGCTGTCCGCACCTGGGTATCATCTCGCCGTAACTTTGGGTGCTTCATCCGATCCTCCCGTGCAGGTTGTCCCAGCGCGCCCTCCCTGGCAGATATCCCGCTCCCTGGCGGCGCCGGTTGAGCTTTGCTCGTGTTCAAGTAAATGCCCGGGGCGAGGCGGCGACGGGGCGCACCGCGGTAGAAGCGGCGGCGGAAATGTGGCAGGAAGATGGAAATCTCAGTGGGCCCGCAAAGCGGCCCCACTTTGGGGTAAATTAGGCTCAACTCCACACACAATCCCAGTGGCCGGGAAACTTGGGGGGCGAGGAGTCACCGGCTCCGCGCCCTGAATCCGCCAGGAAACTCACGCCATGAGCAGACGCATTGCCATCGTCGAGGATGAAGCCGCTATCCGGGAGAACTATGCCGCTATCCTGCGCCGTCAGGGCTATGCGGTGTCGGCCTATGCCGGGCGGGCTGAGGCGCTGCACGCACTACGCACGCGGCTGCCGGATCTGGCACTGCTGGACATCGGGCTGGGTGAGGAGACCGAGGGGGGCTACGACCTGTGCCGCGAGCTTCGCGCCCTGTCCCCGGGGCTGCCCATCATCTTCCTCACTGCCCGCGATAGCGATCTGGACGCTATCTCCGGTCTTCGCCTGGGGGCGGACGACTATCTCACCAAGGACGTCTCCATGCCCCATCTGCTGGCCCGCATCGCCGCCCTGTTCCGGCGCGTGGACGCCCTGCGGGCCGCGGGAGAAGCACCGCAGGTGCTGGAACGGGGACGGCTGATGCTGGATCTGAACTGCCTGACCGTGATCTGGATCGGGCATAAGGTCCCCCTCACCCTGACTGAGTTCTGGATCCTGCACGCCCTGGTCCGGTTCCCGGGGCATGTCAAACACCGCGATCAGTTGATGCAGGAGGCGAACGTGGTGGTGGACGACAGCACCATCACTTCCCACGTCAAGCGCATCCGCCGCAAGTTCCAGGAGGTGGATATGGAATTTGCGTGCATTGAGGCCGTCTACGGGGCCGGATACCGCTGGACCTGCACGGGATGAAGAGCCGCTCCCGCCGCCGTGGCCTGAGCATACGCAGCAAGATCCTGCTGGCCTCCGGCCTTTTGCTGGTGATCCCTTATGTGGGATACCAGTACGTGCGCGAGATGGAGCGCTACCTGCGCGAGGGCCTCGAAAGCTCCCTCACGGGTGCCGCACAGGCTTTGGCCGGAGCGCTGCACGAACGCCGCAGCCTGTTCGGAAGGAACCTCCCACAGACCGTGGGCACCGATGGGGACCTGTATGCGTACACGCTGAATCAGCCGGTACAGCTCGACGGATACGCCGACGATTGGTCCGAACTTCTGCCGCAGGCCCGGACCTATGGCCGCGCCCACGTGCTGCTGGGCACGTTCAGACCGGGCTCCCTGAGCTTTCGCAACCTGGTGGGCACCTATGGCTCGCACCTCTACGCCCTGTTCCTGGTACGCGACGACCACCTGGTCTATCGGGAGCCCGGCTCCACGCGCCCAGATCGCAGCGACCATCTGCGCATCGCCATGGAGGACCCCGGCGGCGTGGTACGGCATTTCGTCCTCAGCACGTCCTCACCGGGCTGGGTCAGCGCCTATGAGAATACCCGAGGTCCGGACGACGCGATGCAATGGCGGCCGGAGCCGCTGATAAGAGGGGAGTGGCAGGAGACTGCCGATGGCTACACGCTGGAGGTCCGGATCCCTCTCGGCATGCTGGGCCGCAGGCTCCGCTTTGCCATTGGCGACGTGGACGATAAGGCGACCCGCCGGGTGGTCACCCTCATCGGAACCGCCGGAAGGCGCAATGCAGAGGAGCTGGGGATGGTGGTGTTTCCGTCGCCGGAGATCCAGGACATCCTGCGCGGACTGGGGCGCACCCCACCGGGGCGGCGGGTACGGGTGCTGGATGCCCAGGGTCGGGTGCTCGCCGGTGGCGGCAGCCTGGCCCGTGACACGCCAGGGCCTGGCATCGGCTTGCTCTACTCCCTGCTCCTGGGCTGGCCGCCGGAGAACGTGCAGGCCGGAGATGACAATGCCCCGCGCCTTCAGGGCAAGGAGATCGATGCCGCTCTCGCAGGCACGCCCGCATCGCGCTGGTACGCCACCCCGGAGAAGGACACCGTGGTGGTGTCGGCCGCTTATCCGGTATGGGGCGACGGGCGGGTCCTGGGTGCGGTGGTAGTACAGGAAACGACCCAAGCCATTCAGACGGTTCAGCGACGGGCGCTGGCCGAGCTGTTCAACAAGACCCTGGTGGTCTTTGTGGGCGGCACCCTGGTATTGCTGCTGTTCGCGACCCGGCTCTCGATCCGTCTGCGCCGCTTGCGCAATGAGGTGGAAGCCGCCGTGGACGCGCACGGCAGAGTGACCGGTCGCCTCGCCCCTTCCATGGCCGGCGACGAGATCGGCGATCTCTCACGCGGATTCGGGGTGATGATCGAGCGCCTGCGTCAGTACAATCACTATCTGGAGAACCTCGCCGGCAGGCTCTCCCATGAGCTGCGCACGCCGCTGGCGGTGGTACGCTCATCGCTCGACAACCTGGACTCGGGTCCCGAGCCCGAGGAAGTCAAGCTCATCACAGCGCGGGCGCGCGACGGCCTGTCGCGGCTTGGTACGATCATCACGCGCATGAGTGAGGCCACCCGACTGGAGCAGGCCCTGCAGGCCGCCGAGCGGGTTGAGATCGACGCCGGCGAGCTGGTATCAAGGTGCGTGTCGGGCTACCGCGTCACCTGGCCTCAGACCCGTTTTGAGTGGTATCCGCCAGCCCAGAGCCTGCGACTGTGCGGTGCACCCGATCTGATCGCACAGATGCTCGACAAGCTGGTCGCCAATGCGGTGGATTTTTGTGTGCCCGAGCGCCCCGTAGTAGCACGCCTGGAGCGCACGCGCGCGGGCCTGCGGATCGAAGTGCAGAACAACGGCCCATTGCTGCCCGAGACCATGCAGGCGAAGCTGTTCGAGTCCATGGTCTCGATCCGGCCCAAAGGCCCTCATGGCGAGCCGCATCTGGGCCTCGGCCTCTACGTCGCCAGATTGATCGCCGAGTTTCACGGTGGAGCCGTCAGCGCCCGCAACTTGCACGGAGGTGACGGAGTGTGCTTCACCGTGGAGCTGCCCGCGATCGCCTGAGCATTACGGCTTCAGTCTTAGCCCGAACGCGCCGATAAGCTGCGGCAGGCGAATCGGCCGGATGAAGCGGATCTCAATTACTCCGCTGGGCCGCTTGGGCCAATTGATGCATCCCCTATGTTTGGTCTAGCATAGGCTCCCGTGTTGGTACGGATGCAGCGGTCTTTTCCACATCGGGACCGGGGGGATGCATCGGGGACCTGTCAGAGCCTGCCTGACATCGCACAACCAGCAAGAACAAAGGATTTCCTATGCTTTCGACATCTATTGCCCGCGTCGGCACCCTGTGCGTGGGGGGGACACTTGTGCTACTGAGCGGCTGTGCCACGACCGGTCCGGCCGACCCGCGTGACCCCCTGGAAGGCTTCAACCGCGCCATGTACAGCTTCAACGACACCTTCGACCAGGTGATCGGCAAGCCCCTGAGCGAAGGGTACAGGGCACTGACCCCGGAGCCGGTCAACAAGGGGGTGACCAACTTCTTCAGCAACCTGGACGACTTCGTCGTGATCGTCAACGACCTGCTTCAGCTCAAGCTCCGACAGGCCGCATCGGATCTGAGCCGGGTCATGGTTAACAGCTCCTTCGGCCTGCTGGGAGTCATGGACGTGGCCAGCGGGTGGGGCATGGACAAGCATCACGAGGACCTCGGTCAGACCCTGGGATACTGGGGACTGGGCTCCGGCCCGTATCTGGTAATTCCGTTCTACGGACCGACCACCGTACGCGACGGCATCGGTGACGTGGCCGATTCGACCTACGTGGACCCTATCTTCCGTATCAACGACGTGCCCGTACGCAACAGGATGCTGGTCCTCAAACTGCTGGATGCCCGGGCCGATCTTCTGAGCGCCAGCAGGATCGTGGAAACTGCGGCGCTGGATCAGTACTCCTTCATTCGCAACGCGTACCTGCAACGGCGCCGGTATCTGGTGTACGACGGCAACCCCCCACAGGAAGAATACGAGGACATCGACAAGGAGGTACCGTCGGCCGGAAGTCCTGAGGGCCAGTAAGGCAGCGACGTGCCGTACCGGCGCCGCTCACAGTTCTTCCTTCTTGGCCGGCTCCCAAGCGGTGTGCCGCCGGCCCGCAGCCGGCTCTCAGCATATCGAAAACGGCGTTCCATCTATTGCCTTCTGGTGCACCTCATCCCGGGATTGCGGCCGCCATTATGGCTACCGGTTCCGGTTCTCGGCGAGAAAGCCTTACAGAGCCGTCTTTCATTTGCCGATAAGCAAGAATAAGCTAGACCGCCTTTACCGCCCTTCGTCCACCGACGCGGGGACCAAAGAGCATGATGCCACTATTTCGCAGAGGGGCTTTCGCCCCGCCCTCGCGCACCCACCGACTCGTGTGCTTCGTCCTGCTGCTGCTGGCGAGCGCCACGGCGGCGGCCGACGACCCTGCCCGCCTCGTTAAGCAGCGGCTGCTTTTTGAGGACGCCGAGCAGGCTCTTGACCGTCGCCAGCCGCATACCTTCCACCGGTTGCTCGGACAGCTCCAGGATTACCCGCTGTATCCTTATCTGGTCTACGAAGATCTGCGCCGCCGCTTGTCCCGCGCTTCCGACAAGGAGGTAAATGGGTTTCTGACGGCCTACGCGGACACCCCGCTGGCGCCTCGTCTACGTCGGACCTGGATCAAGAGGTTGTACGAGCAAAAGCGCTGGAAAGAGGTGGTGGCAAGCTACCATAGCAGCTCCGATGCCGCCACCCGCTGCCGCTACACGTTGGCTCTTTACCGGTCCGGAGAAAAATTCAAGGCCCTGGCCCAGACCAGAAATCTGTGGCTCGTCGGTCACTCCCAGCCCACTGAGTGCGACGCCGTATTCGAGGTCTGGCGCAATGAGGGCCGGATGACGCCCAAGCTGGTCTGGCAACGGATCCGACTGGCCATGCAAGCTGGACAGCCGAGTCTGGCCCGCTACCTCGCGCGCTTTCTGCCCGAGCCGGAGCGCGAATGGGTGGACCTATGGCGCAAGGTGCGCAGCTATCCCTCCGAGGTTGCGACTAATCCTCGCCTGCGCTCGCCGAGCCGTCCGGTCGCCAAGGATATCGTGCTCTACGGAATCCGGCGCTGGGCGACCCGGGACCCGGAGAAGGCCGCCGCTGCATGGGCGAAGATCCAGCCACGGTATCACTTCTCGGCCCAAGAGATTGCCCAGGTCCAGCGCGGCATCGGTCTGGCCATGCTTCGCGACGATGCCCCGCAAGCCATGAGCTGGCTTGCCCGTATCGACGATCACTGGGCCGACAGCCGGGTGCGTCAGGCCCGTCCCCTCAGCGCTCTAAAGCATGGCGACTGGAAAAGCGCCGTTGCCTGGATGGACCGACTCAATGCTCAGGAGAAGGCCAGCGAACGCTGGCAGTACTGGCGGGGCCGGGCGCTGGAGCAGCTCGGTGAGAAGGGACCGGCAACGGGACTGTTCGCCCGGCTGGCCGGTGAAAGAAGCTTCTACGGCTTTCTCTCCGCCGATAGGGTTGGAACGCCCTACGCTCTGAACGACAAGCCGCTGGATGTCCCGTCGGAGCGTCTGGCCCGGGTACGCAACCTGCCCGGCGTGCGGCGCGCCCATGAATTTCTCGCCCTGGGCAGGGTGGGAAACGCCCGCACGGAATGGTACCGGCTGACCCAGACGGCGAGCGCGAAGGATCTGGCTGCGGCCGCCGTCATCGCCCACCGCTGGGGCTGGCACGATCTGGCCATACTGGCGCTCGGGCGTCTGGGACAATGGGATGATTTGGACGTGCGTTTCCCGCTGGCCTTCCGCGGGCCAGTGGTGAAGCGCGCCAGGGATCAGTCGCTGAACCCGGCCTGGGTCTTTGCGGTGGTGCGCCAGGAGAGCGCCTTCACAGCCAACGCCCGGTCTCCGAAGGGCGCTCTGGGGCTGATGCAGCTGCTGCCCCGCACGGCCCGTTCCCTGGCTCGCAGGCTCAATGCCCGCCTGAACGGGACCGGGGGCTTATTGGAGGCTGACACCAACATTCGCCTGGGCAGCGCCTATCTGCGCCGGCTGCTGGATGATCTGGACGGGCACCCGGCCCTGGCCACCGCTGCCTACAATGCGGGACCCAGCCGCGTCAAGAGCTGGCAACCGGACGAGAAGGAGGAGCCGGCGGACCTTTGGATCGAAACCATCCCGTTCAAGGAGACTCATGACTACCTGCGGCGAGTCTTCACCTACACTGCAATTTACGAGCAACGGCTGGGCAAGACCCCCAGCCGCCTGACCCGGCGCCTGCCCCCCATACCGCCGAAGTCGGCTCCGCACAGGTCCAACGACAGCGGCTAGAGTTGGCTCAGGCGTAGACCATTGCAGTCCAGATCCACTGCACCCCCACCGCATGGCAAGGCACCTCCTCGGCCGGCATGCCCACGGTCTACAGCCTGACTTTGCAGAAAGAGTGCGCGACGGGAAACGGACAGGCGTGTATACTGCGCGCACCAATTGCCCGCGGGGTAAGGAGGACTATAAATGCCGATTATGAAACTCTACGTGGGCAATCTTGCCTATGAAGTCACGGACCAGGAGCTGAGCGATCTGTTTTCCGCCTTTGGCACGGTGGAAAGTGCGCGGGTTATCAGCGATCGCTACTCCGGTCAGTCCAAGGGCTTCGGCTTCGTCGAGATGTCCAGCCGTGCCGAGGGTGAAAAAGCCATTGCCGAGCTCAGCGGCAAGCAGGTCCGTAACCGAGCACTCACGGTCAACGAGGCCAGGCCCCAGGAACCACGCTCCGGCGGACCGGGCGGGCGTCCAGGCGGAGGCCGCAGCGGACCGGGCGGCGGGCGGCGGCGCTAGTCGGCAGGCAGACACGCGACTCGATATGGACGGGGCCCTATCCTCGCCGAAGGCAATTCGGTAGTGATTGACCCCATGCTCATGTGGGCCGTGCCCTGGGAGTTCAGGCTCCCTCGGTGACAGCATCTACCTCGAGATGGGGCGCCCCTCGTGGAACACGGGCTCGCCCCAAGGCGTTCCATGTACGGACAGTCGGCACGCCCGCTCCACCCACAATGCCCACGAGCTGTTTTTCCAGGTTGCTCTCGCCTTCCGCGCGCAGTCGTTGACGACGTCGCGCCATGCAGCCTTCCCAATCCGGAGCTGACTCTTAGAGGTGTTTACGGCGCGTCCTGCGGACCTCACATGGACGCCACGGCCTAAAGATCCTACGTGTGAGAAGGCGCTGGACGCCACCGTTAGGCCGGCGATAGGCCACCGCAGTTCGGGCTCCGCTACCGCTGGCGTCCTGTGCCAGCCGCGGCACCCGCGCATTGATTCTCGCCGCGGCGTTTGCCATAGTGCGGGACTAATCGCACGCTCCGATGCGACACGCGCGGCCCCACTCGAGGAGGTAGTCCCACCATGCGCCCGATCACCACGTTCCGCCTGGCTCTGTACCTGTTTCTGGGGCTCCAGCCCCTGCTTGCCCAGGGCGTGGAGAGAGGCGGCGACGTGCCGGCACCCCACCTCACCGGCTTTCTTCTGGACCATGAATGGGATGCCGACGGCGATGGTGACGGCATAAAGGAGACCCACATGAAGCTTTACCGTGACGCCACCGGCGACACCATCTTCAGCGCCAGCACCATGGGCGTGATCTGGGCGTGGAGCCTGAACACCCACGGTGACGACGACTCCGAGAGGGCCAGCAACTTCGTTATTCGCGACAGCAACTGCGATGGGTCTTTCGATGAGGTGTATTCCTTGGATGAGAAATTCACCGTCCCGGCCTGCCTGGAGCAATCGGTTCCCAAGCGAGCCGCACCATAGGCTCCGGGGCAACCTTTCAGACGCCATGGCGCCCTCAAAGGCGCACGGGCGCCAAGAGAGACGACGATGCCGAAGGGAGGCGTTTCCCCGGCATTCAGGGTTGCAACCCGGTGGCCCGGCTCCGATGTGTCGTGGCAGACGGCGGAAACTCTGCCACCATGGATGATGACCCCGTTGCGGCCCTGAAACGCCGGCTGCAAGCCAGCGGCAAGGTCTACGAGGCCCTGCAACCTCTTGGCGGCGGCGCCGCGCGGGTGCGTTTCGACGGACCATTCCGAGGCCGGCAGGTGGTGTGGGAAGCCTCGTTAATCACCCTGCGGGACTATCTGCGATGCTGCGGCGGTAAGCTTCCCATGACGCGCCAGTTCATCGAGGTCGGCGAAGTGGGTGCCGGGCTGGGGTGGGTGAAGATTGGGCTGAACGTACCCGCCATCGATGAGCCGACGGTCCTCAAGTCCATGCTGATGCTGCGGCAATGGAGGCGCCTGGGACCCGGACGGCACGAATTCGGCGCATTCCGGACGGCCGGTGAACCAGACGGAAAACCGTCAATCTAACCTAGGTTAGTGCAAGCTTCCTGCCCTGACCCCCACCATGGCCAGGCTAGGAGCCGGAGACGGTCAAAAAATGCAGTTAGTATAGGGTATAATACTTAAATTCGACTTCTACTCGGGCTGTGCGGCCCGAACCACACTCCGGAGACAATCGTGGCAACCCTCGAGCTGACCAAAGACAACTTCAAGGACACGATCGACGGCAACGGCATCGTCTTCATCGATTTTTGGGCCGAGTGGTGCGGCCCTTGCAAGATGTTCGCCCCCATCTACGAAGAGGTGTCGGAAAGCCACGGCGATATCGTTTTTGGCAAGGTCAACACGGAGGTGGAGCAGGAGCTGGCGGCCATGTTCCAGATCCGGTCGATCCCCACTCTGATGATCTTCCGCGAGCAGATCATTATCTTCTCGCAGCCCGGCATGCTGCCCGGCTCGGCGCTGGAGGAGATCATCCAGAAGGCCAGGGATCTGGACATGGACATGGTGCGGGACGAGATCGCCAAGCAGCAGACTCAGCAGAACGCCTGAGACGCTTGACGTAGCCCCGGCGCACGGCGTTACGCGCCGGGCACGCCCTCTCCGACCCGCCCACTGCGGAGGCAGCCGCCACAGATCCGCCTCTCCTCCAGCGTGGCCCTCAGCGTCACGCGCTCCGCTTGGTCTTGCGCCAACAGAGGCTTGTGCAGCTTGCACTCCTCGCCCAAATCCCCGACCCTTGGTCTTCTCGACCCCTGAGCCGTCAGCTCCACAGATCGCTGATCATGCCCCCCCACACTCCTATCTACAAAGGCCGTGTAGTCGACTTCGGCATCGAGGCAATAGAGCAGCCCGACGGCCGCGTGATGGACATGGAGATCGCACGGCATCCAGGCGGCGCCGCCGCCGTCGCTCTGGATGCTGCCGGCAGAGTCTGCATTCTGCGGCAGTTTCGCGGTCCCCTCAATGAGTGGCTGTGGGAGCTTCCGGCGGGAAAGATCGACCATGGGGAGGAGCCTCTGACGACGGCCCAGCGGGAGCTGGAGGAGGAAGCCGGCGTGCGGGCATGTCGGTGGTATTCCCTGGGCAGCATCGTAACCTGCCCGGGATTCTGCGACGAGGTCCTGCATTTATACCTGGCCACGGATCTGGAAGACGTCGGTAGCCAGACCCAGGACGACGAGTACATTGAAGTGCACTGGCTGCCGTTCGGCGAAGCTCTGGAGAAGGCGTACTCGGGGGACCTTCAGGACGTCAAGACTTTGGTGGGACTGTTCCGCGCCGCACGGGCCGATCTGGCGAAGCCCTAGTCCACCTCGCTCACGGCGCTGCGTGCGGCCGGGGCTGCGAAATCCTCCCCGTAGCGCAGAAACAGATGCCCCTGGTGCTGGCCGTAGCCCAGCCATTTCTGCAGGAAACGGTTTAGCTCCCACTTGCGCTCCAGCTCCGTAGGATGCTGCCGGCGCCGGCAGGGCGCATGGTGGGGCGGATGGCGGCGGCTGTGGCTGATGGCGTCAGCCATTCTGGCGTCGTGATAAACGCGCACCCTGACGTTGGGCTCCGAAATCGTGCCTTCTTCGGCCTCGAAGCGGTAGGTAAGCATCAAGGTGGTGGTGTACCTGCACCGCTCCTCGACAACCAAGTACATGTCCAGAGCCCCGGCCACTCGGGACACCACTGTGCCACGGATCAGCTCCAGATCCGGAGCCAAGCGCAGCAGCCTCCGGTAGTTGCTCTCCTGCAGCTCCTGCAGGGTTGCAAGCGTACGGGGCTGACAGCCGTTTAGACGCATCTGGATCCCGAAATAGCGCATTGCCACACTATAGCACAGGGCGCTCGGGGCGCTGGACACCCTGCCCTTTCCACGGGCGTTCATGCCCCGCGGCCCACCAGCCACTGCCAAATGTAGCCCGTCGGGCGGTCCTCCCCCGTAATGATGTAACTCAGGGCATTGAGATTTTGCAGGGTCCAGTCCATGCGCCCCGCCAGATGCCAACGCCCGCAGAACAGCAGCTCATCCCCCTCCATGAGAGGCGTCTCAGCTGCAGGGAGAAGCGTGTCCTTACCGCCCCGCCTCAACATCAGCGCAATGCAGGCCAGGGCTTCGCGCCGGTCGCGGTTGTCCTGGACCAGATGCTCCAGACGAACCACCAGGCCCTCGGCCAGAGCTGCGGTAACCGCCGGCGCCCCGGCTATGGATACCGTGGCGGACCAGATGTCCGGTACGACGGCACCAACCACCTCGCCAAGCCGCTCTACCAGACGTTCGGCCCAGTCGCGGTTCTGGTGCCGGGCGTGGCGCAGGAAGGCCGACAACATGGGGTTCATGATCAGGGCCAGAATCTCCTGGGAGATGATCTGGCTGCGCTGCATCACGAGGTCGGCATGCGCCGCCTGAAAGATGGCGTCATTGAAGCGCTTGTTCTGACGGCCCACGAAGAACAGGTTCGGATTGAGCTCCCGCGCGGTCATGAGAATGGACAGATTGTTGGCGTCGTCGTCCGTTCCGGCCACGATCCCGACGGCTTTCTCGATCCGCGCCTCGCGCAGGGTAACGGCCTCGGTCCCCCGTCCCACCACACAGTCGTCGCAGCCCGTCTTCTGCGGGTCCGCCTCCACGACGACACTGCGTATCCCCTCGTATTCCAGGTGCCGCTTCACGGCCTTGCCGAAACGGCCGTACCCGCACAGGACCCAGGTGCCATGAGGTGGATAAATGACCGGGCTGAGGTACGAGCGCGGCACTCCGGTGAGCCACTCGTAGATCACGTGCAGATCGGGTGAATGCAGGGCCATGGCCAGGTGGCCGGCAAAGGCCTCGAACGGATTCACGATGTGCTCGGTGCCGAAGGAGGCCATGTTGGCCGTGGCGTCGTGGCTCTCGGCCCGGCAGATGACCGTCAAGTTTGGATTAATGAGCTTCGCAGTGATCGCGATGTGCAGATTGACCTGGTCCTGATCGGTGAGCGCCAGCACCCCGGCGCACCGGGGGTGTTGCAGCCCGCCGTCGATCAGGTGCTGCGGAACGCCGGCGTCCATCGACAGGCCCGGTACGTACACCCCCAGGTTCTCTACGCTCAGAGCGTCGACCCGGGACGGATCGACGTCGATTACCACCGAGCGCACGCCCCGCTCCGAAAGGCTCTGCACCAGCAAGCCGCCGGTGTCGCCGTAGCCGCACACCAGGTAGAAGGGTTCGCGCAGGCCTCGCACGGTGCGGGCGAACCGGCTCTCAGCCAAGGCCAGGCGAAAAGCCCGATCCTGCATCAGGCTGATGATGGTTCCCAGAGCATAGAACCAGGCCACCACACCTACGTAGATGCAAACGACCGTCCACAGCCGCTGCGCGGGGGTGAACTGGTATGGGATCTCGCCGAAGCCAATCGTGGTTGCCATATAGCTCACGAAGTAGAAAGCGTGGAAGAAATCCAGGTGCCAAGGCTGGCCCTTGTCGTTGATCCCCGGCATCAATACCAGCCCCAACACGGAGAACGCATAGGTTGCAATCACCACCAGCAGGGGAGTGCGCATGCGCCGCAACAACAGGGCCGTGACCTTGTTCATGCCTGCTTACTCCATCGTTCAGCGCCGCAACATGACCGTCTCGATGACCAGCAAGACCACCGAGGTGATGTTGGCCAGCAGCGCTCCGCCCGACATCGACACGATGCTGGCCATGACGGCGGGAGTCAATCCGTGCACACCCACGTGAATCGCAGCCGCCCAGATGACGGTAGCAATGAGCAGCTCCAGATCGGCCACCAGACTGGTCGCTAGGAGCAGTGCTCCCATCTGGGTGCGATCGCCGAACTTGAGCACAGTGGCCACCAGGTTCACCACGATGGCGGCGAACAGCTCGTACACGTTGTGATGCTCCGGGTTCGCCATGTCACCCAGAAAGAAGCCGAAATTCAGAGTCAGAGCGAGGATGATGAAGAACCCGAAAGCCACCTTCTCGAGGTTCATGGGACGTTCTCCTTGGGGGTAGTCACATATTGTCGGAATGCCGCTTCAATGAAAGCACTCCGGCGGTGCGCAATCAATGAATTGAGTGAGTACCCCCGATTGCCGGGGGCAGCGCTGTAAGATTTCTACCCCCGTGGCCGGTCTACTCGCGTGTACTGACACAGGTGCCCGTGCCTCGCCGGAATGTTCGGGCTCCGCCTGTGACAGGTCCGCGGGCACAGCGCCCGCATCACTCATCCTCATGAAGCTAGAACGGAGATTCCTATGAACAAAGAACAAGTCACACGCTCTGCGATCGCGAGCGTGTTGGCCGCGGGTATGCTGGCGGCGGCCAGTGGTCAGGCCGTGGCGGGCGACAGGCCTGCGATGGAGAAGTGTTTCGGCATCGCCAAGTCCGGGCAGAATGACTGCGCGTCGAAGACCGCCGGGCACGCCTGTGCCGGGCAGTCCACCAAGGACAGCGACAAGACCTCGTTCCTGCTCGTGCCCAAGGGAACCTGCGACAAAATCGTCGGT
This sequence comes from uncultured Ectothiorhodospiraceae bacterium, assembly GCA_964461215.1. Lineage (GTDB taxonomy): Bacteria > Pseudomonadota > Gammaproteobacteria > JAABTG01 > JAABTG01 > CAYWTP01. The sequence continues at coordinate 23,549 of CAYWTP010000019.1, forward strand.
GGCAGCACGACCCCGGGTTCGTAAGGGAAGTGGTCGCGACACCGGACAGAGCGGTGGCAGATCCGATTCCGGCGCAAGCCGGGATCGGGCTGCGCGCCCCGCATTACCGGGAGGTGTTGCAGCGTCGGCCGGCCGTGCCCTGGCTGGAAGTGCACAGCGAGAATTTCTTTGCCGACGGCGGCTATCCACACGATGTCCTGAGTGAGGTGCGCAGCCACTATCCGCTGAGCCTGCACGGGGTCGGCCTGTCCCTGGGCTCGGCCGATCCCCTCAGCGTATGGCACTTGGCAAAGCTCAAGGATCTGGTCGGCCGCTACCAGCCGGGCTTGGTGTCGGAGCATCTGTGCTGGAGCTCGGTGGATGGGAGCTACCTCAATGATCTGCTGCCACTTCCGTATACGGAAGAGGCTCTGCGGCACGTCGCCGAGCGCGTGCTCCAGGCGCAGGATGCGCTCGGCCGCCAGATCCTGATCGAGAATGTCTCCTCCTATCTGCAGCTTGCGCATTCGACGATACCCGAATGGGAATTCCTGGCCGCCGTGGCCCATGCGAGCGGCTGCGGCATTCTCCTGGATGTGAACAACATCTACGTCAACGCCCGCAATCACGGGTTCGAGCCCGGCGACTATCTGCGCGCAATTCCTCGCGGTGCAGTGCAGGAGATGCACCTGGCGGGCTTCACTGATGAGGGAGACATTCTGATCGACACGCACGGCGCACCGGTTGCCGATGCCGTATGGAATCTATATGTGCAGGCCGTTCGCCGCTTCGGACGCGTTCCCACGCTCATCGAATGGGACACGGACATCCCGCCGCTACCGGTGTTGCTGGAAGAGGCCGCCCGCGCCGAAAGCATCCTGGACAGTGCCGATGCCCGGGTTGCATGAGATCCAGGCCGGCCTGCGCGAAGCGCTGCTGGGCGGCAACGAGGACGCCGTCGCTGTCCACATCCGCAGCGACGGCCTGAGCGTACGGCGTCGTCTGGGGATCTACCGCAACAACGTGTTCAGCAATCAACGCGCCGCCCTGCGTACGCTGTACCCCGTCGTGGAGCGACTGGTAGGCCCGGATTTCTTCGGGCAGGTGGCCGATGAGTACATACGCTGCCATGCTTCGCCGTCCGGCGATCTGAACCGATTCGGGGCGCACTTCCCGGAGTTCCTGGCGGTCTATCCTCCTGCTCTGGCGTTGGTATACCTGGCGGACACGGCGCGCCTGGAAGCGCTTGCCCACCGGGTCTACCACGCGGCAGGGCACCCTGGCCTGGACCTGCAGCGACTCGCTGCGGTGCCTGCCGAGCGCTACGGTAATCTGTGCTTTGTGCTGCATCCGGCCACCGAGTTGCTCGCTTCACCCTACCCCGTGCATCGGATCTGGCAAGTCAATCAGCCGGACTACGAGGGTGACCAAAGCGTGGATCTGAATGCCGGTGCCGTACGTCTCCTCATCGTGTGCCGTGCCGGCCGCGTGGAGCTTCTGATGCTGGGCGTGGGTGAATGGACACTGCTTCGAGCCCTGGCCGATCGGCAGCGTTTTGCCGCGGCCTGCGACGCTGCGCTGGCGGCGCAGCCGGATCTCGATCTCGACGCAACCATTCCTCACTTGATCGCGCAGGCAACCATCGTGGACTTCGACCTGCCACAGCCTTGAAGGAACGGAAAATGTCACTCATTACCAAGCTTGTCGATCTGTCCAAGCTCGCCATCCGCGGCCTGGATTTTCTTAGCCCGCTCGGGCTCCTGGTCGCCCGTCTGTGGGTGGCCGATGTGTTCTGGAAGTCCGGCATGACCAAGGTAACGAGCTGGGACAACACCATCAACCTGTTCAGCTACGTCTATCAGGTGCCCTGGCTGTCACCCGAGGTGGCAGCGTCCCTGTCCGCGGCGGTCGAGCTGGGCGGGTCGGTGCTTCTGGCCCTGGGTCTGGCAGGCCGCTTCGGCTCGGCCGCGCTGTTCGTACTGAACATCGTCGCCGTCATTTCCTACCCGGATCTGTCCGAAGCAGGCCTCAAGGATCATTATTACTGGGGATTGTTCCTGCTGATCTTCCTGCTGCAAGGGCCGGGAAAGATCTCCTTCGACCACCTCGTCCGTCGATACGTCTTCCGGACACCCGGCGCGCGCCCGGAGTGATCAGAACGTGCGGCAGATCGTCGATAGATGCCACGATCTTGAGCTCGTCCGGCACGGCGTGGTTGAGCTCGCGCATCTCTGTCTCGAAGCGCAGGCGGTCCGCAAGGCCCAGGGAGCTTCGAATGCGGCCGGTGACGGCCGCCACCAGCGCCGCCCGGACCTGCTGCTGGTCATCGTACTTCCAGGGGTTGAACCGGACCGTCGCGAAGCGTGAACGGCGTCCCAGCCGCTGAAGAACGCAGCGCTCGGACCACGCAAACAAACCGGACCCCCTAGCATGAAATTGACGAGTGCCGGAGCCAACCCAGGACCAGCCCGGGAGGCGCCGGCGGCCAGGCCGGGAGCCACAGCCCGCGGCAGGCCGGGCCGACCAACTTGCGGGTCTGAACGGCGAGCGCATCGCCGGGGAGTGCCGACACATGCGGGTACCGATAGTTGTGCCAATCCTGTTCCTGGCGGTGATGCTCGCACCGCTGCCGGCCTTCGCG
>CAYWTP010000020.1:0-25696 GCA_964461215.1 uncultured Ectothiorhodospiraceae bacterium
ACACGCTGACGCTGAGCTGGGGCGGGCAGACGGTCACGCACACGCTGACGGGGGGCGAGATCACGGGCGGCAGCGCGACGGTGGCGGTGAGCGCGGGCACGCTCACGACGCAGGGCGACGGGACGTTCAACGTCTCGGCGTTCGTGACCGACGCGGCGGGCAACGTGGGCACGACCTCGGGCAACACCTCGGTGACGGTGGACACCACCGGCCCGACAGTGAGCAGTATTACGCTCAGCGACACGGCGCTAACGACGGGTGAGACGGCGACGGTGACCATCGTCATGAGCGAGGCCGTGAGTGGCTTTACCAGCACTGACGTGACGGTGGTGGAGAATGGGACGCTCGGAACGCTGAGCAGTTCGGACAACATCACGTGGACGGGGACATTCACGCCGACGGCGGGGATCTCCGACTCGACGAACGTGATGACCGTGGGCACGGGCTTCACCGATCTGGCGGGTAATGCCGCCACGGCGGGGGCGAGTTCGGCCAACTACACGATCGACACGACGGGTGGCGGCTCCACACCCATCACGCAGATTCTTCTGGACACCATCGGCGCTGCAAACGGGAACGGCTTTAGGATGACCGGCGCGGTTTCCGGAGATACGGCAGGCAAGGCGCTCGCGGGAATCGGCGATTTCAATGGAGACGGCCTAGCCGACATCGGGATCGGGGCACCGGGTGCGGCCAACGGGTCCTTGTCGCAGGCTGGCAAGCTCTACGTCGTACTTGGCGCGGCCACGCAAAGCTCGGACGTTGCCCTCGGCAGCCTGAACGGTACCAACGGCGGGTTCTACCTCGCCGGCGACATCGGCGACGGGTTGGGGGGCGCCGTCTCGAGCGCCGGCGACATGAACGGTGACGGCCTGGCGGACCTTGTCGTTGGTGCTCCACAGAACGACTTGAACCAGGGCGAGGCATTCTCGGTGTTTGGAAGCGCCACGAACCTGAACCTGCTGAACGGCCTGATGCCGGTCGACCTTAATCCGTCCAGCGGCAGCTTCCCGACGAACGACGGGTTTACCATGATCCCGCCTGCGACCTTCGGCCTCAAGGCCGGCAATGATGTATCCGGGCTCGGGGACTTCAACGGCGACGGCTACGCAGACGTGGTGGTCGGAATGCCGTTTGCCGACACCGACGGTTCTTCCTCGCTTCCGCACCAGGGTCAGGCTTTCCTGGCCTTCGGCGGTCCTTCGGGGTTTGCCAACCTCTCGCTGACCAGCAGCCTCAACGGCACCAACGGTGCCATCAACCTCGACGGCACCGCCGACAATGGGCAGGTGGGAAGTTCGGTCGCAATGCCCGGTGACATCAATGGCGACGGACTGGCCGATCTCGTGATCGGCGCACCGGGGGCGTCCACGGTCTACGTCGTTTTCGGAAACTCCAGCAAGACGGCCCTCGACGACCTGGATCTCAACGCGCTCAACGGCAGCAACGGCGGAGTGAAGCTGGTCGGGCCGAGCGGTGTGGGCTTCGCCAGCCAGGTCACCGGCGTGGGAGACGTCAACGGCGATGGGCTGGACGACTTCCTGGTGCTGGCACCGACCGCGGATCTCGTCTCCGGCGGCAGCTACAGTGGCGAGGCGTACGTCATTTTCGGCAACTCGGGCAGCGCGCTGCAGACAGTGAACGTCTCCGCGCTCGATGGCACCAATGGCTTCGCCGTGCACGGGGCGAGCTTCGTGCCGACCCTGATCACTTACGGAGGTTTTGAGAGTGCGGCCGCGGCCGGTGACATCAACGGCGACGGCTTCGCCGACATCGTGCTGACGCAGTCTCAGGTTCCCTCCGGGTTTACCCAGGTGGGCGAGACCTATGTTATCTACGGCAAGGCGGGCAGCTTTGCCGATATGAACAACCTGGACCTGGACACCGGCCTGGATGGGCTGAACGGCTTCAAGTTCGTCGGGACCGGCAGCGACCGTTTGGTGAGCAATGTGTCGGGTGCCGGTGACGTGAACGGCGATGGGTACGATGACCTTCTGCTGGCCTCTCCCGGCGGTGGTCCCGCCAACGGCGGCCTCACCTTCCTGGTCGACGGCGGCGACTTCCGGGCCGACAGCAGCTCTGCGGGCTCCACCACCAGCGGTTCGGTGTCCGCGGGTGCCGACACGGTGGTGGGGACGGCTGGCGCCGACCAGGTGGACGGCGGCGCGGGCAGCGATAACATCAGCGGCCAGGGCGGGAACGACATCCTGATCGGCGGGGCCGGCAACGATACCCTGTCTGGAGGGACTGGCAACGACATCCTGGCCGGTGGGGTGGGCGACGATGTCCTCGATGGCGGCGCGGATATGGACGTTCTGTACGGCGGGGCGGGCAATGACACCCTGGTCTGGGACAGCGCGGACCGGCGCATCGACGGCGGCAACGGAACCGATACCCTGCGCATCGACGGCAGCGGAGTTGTTCTTGACCTCGCCGGCGTGGCCGGGACCCAGGTGCGGAGTGTCGAGGCCGTTAACCTGAGCGGCAGCGGGGCCAACACCTTGCACGTGGACGTTCGGGACGTGCTGAACCTCTCCGGCACCAGCAATGCGCTGACGGTGACCGGCGATAGCGACGACGCCCTGGTGGCGACGGCCAACGGTGGTTCCTGGGGCGCCGGGAGCAACGACGGAACATTCACCCACTACACCCTCGGTCAGGCCACCCTGATCGTCGATAACGACATCCTAGCCAACGCGGGCACCATGATCGCCTAGCGCTGTCGTGCACGACATGCCCGGGCACCGGCACCCATGAGAAGGTGCCGGTGCCGGCGAATACCCATACATACCCTAACGCATGCTGTCCGAGGCGCCCAGGTTCCGGGGCGCAGTGCGCTTGTCGGCAGGTTTGCGTGGGACGGCCGGCGGACGATGATATGCTGTCCATCCGCCAGTGTCGGCTTGGTCCGCGGGGAGCGCCGAGCCGGCGTTGTGCCGTGCCCCGCTGATGCTATTCCCGCCGTCTGGAGACAGAAGCGGACTTCCCTAAGAGGCAAAAAGAAAGGCGGCCCCGAAGGGCCGCCTCTCATTTGCCCGTCTGCGCCCGGGTTGTCCCGTGGCGCAGAGTTGATGCTACGCCTTCAGGCCTTGCGGCTCCGGCGGCGGGCGGCACCCAGGCCGGCCAGGCCGATGCCCAGCAGAGCCAGGGAGGCAGGCTCCGGCACGCCCTGCCTGGTGAAGGTGCTGCTGGCATCGCCCTGGGCCTGAATGTCGCAGGGGTAGGAGGTGCAGGCCGCGTTATTGACGCTGTCACCGCCGAAGTTGGGAGTGATGTTCAAGGGCGCATTGGCACCGGTGGTCGAGCCCTGCGAGGTACCGGCATTGTAGGTAGACACCTCGCCGGCTACGCCCCCGACGATGGCGGAGGGGTTCACCTGGTTGAAGGGCGCCGTGAGCTGGCTGCTCAGGTTCAGGTCGAAGCCGAACAGGATATCGGAGGTCACCACATCGTCCAGGAAGAACTTGTCGTCCGCATAGGTCGCATCGATTATGAAGGTCAAGCTACCGCTCTCCAGATTCGATGTGATTCCGGGCTTGCCGTTGGCGCCGAAGCTGTCCAGAGGCGTGGTCGGGCTGACCGGAGTGTCCGTCAAGGACCCATTCTGACCCGGTGTGACAGTCTGCGGAATGAAGCTGCCTTGCAGGATCAGGGCGCCATCGGCGTAGCCGGCACCCGAGTCCGAGTTGGCGTCCTTCGAGCTGTCGTAGAAGATCTCGAAGGTGCCCGCGCTGAGGGCGTTAAGATCCCAGTACGACTTACCGCCAGGCAGCGAGCTGTAGGTGGCCCCCATGGGCACATGGAAAGTGTAGGTGAACTCGCTGCCGGTCAGGGCGCCGCCGATGGATGAGCCACCATACAGAAAAGCCGACAGCTGGCCGTGTCCGTAGAGGTCGAACGCAGTGGTGCCCACAGGACTCGTGACCAGATTCTCGAACAGCACATTGCCCGGAGCCCAGTCGAACACGTCGGTAAACACGGCATTGGTGTTGTCGCCCGTGCCGTCGCGGTCGAAGTTAATCGCGGCCTGAGAGGTCCCCACATAGCCGAGCGCCAGCGCGACGGCAGCTACTAAGAGTTTCTTTTGCATGGTCTTCTCCGTATCGGTTGAGGCTAAGTGAGTCGGTATTTGCTTCGGAGCAGCGCTGGCTCGGCAAGCTTGCTTCGCTGCTTTGCCTATAGCGAAGCACTATTTATGCCACGCACGAGAAATCTTTGAAAAACAGGGCGTTAAAATATCTCGCCTGGCGCCAGAGGCTCGCGTGAGCACCATCGTGTAAAGAAAGCCGACAGGGTGTTCCGAGCGCCGCAAATCCGCCACTCCAGAGCAAAAATGCCGTGTTGAGAACAAAGCCTTCCGAATCAGTCGATTACGCTCGGCCTGCCGAGAGTCGAGACGCGCGTCGGCATGTAAAGAAAACCGACAGACCCGCCCACACATCACTGCAGCGCCTGCAGAAGCCGCTCGGCGAGGCCCCGCTCGGCAAACGACCGCTGGCTGCCCAGGGCCTTGGCGAGCTCGGCCCGCGCGGCGCGGGGGTTCCCTCCCTTCACCAGCGCGTAGGCCAGGTGATAACGTTTGGTCGGGTCCTCCGGCATGGCCGCCGATGCCTGCCGGAGCAGCACCAGGCCCTGCTCGGCCTTACCGGCCGAGACCAGCGCCCAGCCATAGGTGTCTTGGATCTCCGGGTCGGCGGGGGCGAGCCGGTTGGCCTCCTGGGCTACTGCCAGCGCCCTGGGATCGCGGCGCTCTACATACAGCCAGGCCAGATTGTTGAGCATCGTGGGGTTGCGTCCACCTTGGCTGTACGCCTTTTCATATTCTTGCAGAGCTTTGCCTTTATCTCCCGACCTGAGGTAAGCCGTGGCCAGGACGGAGCGAATGGCGACATCCGTCGGATGACTGGCCAGCCAGTCCAGCAGGCGCTTCACTCCAGCTTCCTTCTGGCCCATCTGCTGGTGCAGCCTGTACTGTTTCAGCAAAACCTCGGCGCCGGCCCCCTTGGCGAGCGCCGACTCGTAGGCTGCCAGTGCCTGGGTCGGGGCGTTCGTGGCCGCCAGTACGTCCCCCTTCAGAGCGTAGCCGAGCGGGGAGTCCGGGTGCTCCGTCTCGAGGCGCCGGGCGAGGCTGCGCGCAGCGTCGTTAGCGCCGAGCAGCAACTCGATCCGCCCCAGTGACCACATCAGTTTGGCGTTGCTCCCGTTCTTAAGCTCTGCGCTTAGCTTGTCCCTCGCCGCCTCCAACGCACGGTGAGTGGCTGCCGACGCGCGGTCTCGGTCACCTGCTTGCGCCGCGGCGGCAGCCAATCCGAGGTAAGGCTCTACGGTGGCTGGTGAGAGTTCAATCACCCGCTGGTAGGTGCTGATGGCATCCGGGAACAGGCCGGCCGCCCGCTGTGCCTCGGCCAAGGTATAAAGCACCCCAGAATCGTCCGGGGCAATAGCGGCCGCTTCCTTGGCCTCGGGCAGCGCCAACGAGGCGTTTCCCTGTAGGAGGTGATAACGCGCCAGCGCGGTTCGGGGCTCGACGGCGCGTGGATTGGCCGTCCTGGCCTGCTCCAGCAGGTGGACCATCTCCTGAAGCTTGCCCCGGCTGGCGGCCATCTCCGATAGCTGCATCAGCGCCTCGGGATTATCGGGGACACGCTCCAACAGCGCGTTGTAAGTTTTCTCGGCAGACGCCAGATCCCCACCCTCGCGCTGCAGTGCGGCCAGGCGAAGGGACGCTGCCTTGAAGCCTGCGGTCGACATCTCAGGCTGTCGCAGCAACGACTCCAAGCGCTCCCGCGCCTCCTTCTGTTTTCCCGCGTCCAGGTCCAGCTTCGCCAGGCCTAAGGCCGCGGGTGCATAGGTTGCCTGTAGGGTGAGGGCGCGCTCGTATCGGGCCTTTGCCTCATCGGGCTGATGGGCGGCCTCGTAGGCCTGTCCCATCAGGTACTCGCCGATCGGATTCTTAGGCTGTTTCTCCGCCAGCCCACGCGCAGCCTTCAGGGCTGCCGCCGAGTTGCCCTCCTTAAGGTACACGAGCACCAGGAGGGTGTCCGCCTGGAGAAGCTCCGGGTTTCGGGAGATAGTATGCTGCAACACCTCCACGGCCTTATCCGGCTCGCCCGCGGAGACGTGGGCCTGGGCCAGATAGAGCGGTAGATCGCTGGCGCTCGGTACTCGCGAGGCCGCCATTTGGAGATATTGCGTTGCGTTCTGAAACTCCCCTGCTCGCAGGTAGGCGCTGCCCAGGAGCGCCAATAACTGGGCGTCCTTGGAGCCCTCGTCTGCAACCGGGCGGAGCAACGCAATCGCTCCCTCGGGATGGTTGAGCCGAAGGCGCACGATGGCCAGCAGTTTGCGCGCCGGCACGTAGTCCGGCCGCAAGGCGATGCCGCGGGTAAGCGTGGCTTGCGCCTGCTCCAGCTCACCCTTGGCCAGGTGGATGATTCCGGCCAGAACGAGGCTCTGAGCGTGATACGGGTAGACCTTCAGGAGCCGTAGCAGAACCTCCTGGGCCTGGGAGAGCCGCCCCTGCTCGTACTGTGAGAGGGCGAACAGATAAGCTGCCATGCTGCTGCTCGGTGCAATCTTGCCGGCCTTGTTGGCTTGCTTTTCGGCCTCGGCGGGCTTGTTGAGCACCAGCAGGGTGGAGGCTAGACCGAGGTGGCCCGCTGCGTCATAGGGTGCTACATCGACGGCACGTGAAAATGCTTTCAGAGCCTGCTTCGGCTGGGACCGGCGCAGCTCCAGCTTGCCGAGGAGCAGCAGCCCGTGCAGGTTGCTCTGATCGGCGGCTAGGATGGCGTCGGTCAGCTTCTGAACATCTTCCAGCCGTCCCTGGGCGAGGGCAATCTCCCCCAGCCCGCACTTGGCATCCAGGTTCTGCGGCTCGGACTCCAACGCTTGGTTGAAAGCCTTGACCGCATCATCCTTCCGGCCCAGCCCGGTAAGCGCCTGGCCCTTGAGCACCAGGGCCCCCGCCTTGTCATCCGAGTCCGCCAGCTTTTGCGCCTCAGTCAGTGCGTCCTTGTACTTCTCCTGCATCAGCAGCACGCGCACCAGGCTCATGCTGGCCTGGGTACCCGTCCGGCCGAGAGCCTGCGCCCGCTCCAACTCCTTCTGGGCGGCCGCGCCCTTGCCCATCTTGATGTAGACCTGGCACAGCTCCCAGCGCGCGTCCACGTAGCGCGGATCCTGCTGCAACGCGTTCTTGAGCTGGACCACGGCTGTTGCCAGGTCCCCCTTCTGCTCGGCGGCCACCCCCAGCTGGAAGTATTTCTGTGCGCTTACCTCACCCCCATTGCACCCCAGCAGCGTTCCGACCAGGAGCACAATGAGGGTTCCCGGCAGGACTCTGACGAGGTCGTTCCAATTCTTTGGGTACATGGCAGATGGCATCCATTAGACACGAAGACACCGGCATTCTACCCACCCGGGTGGACGGGTCACAAGCCGGTGGTTCAAACACTTGCGAGACTTCCAAAGCCTTGCTGGCGCCAGGCTTCATACACTGCGATGGCTACCGCGTTGGACAGGTTGAGGCTGCGGCTGCCCTGGCACATGGGAATGCGCAGTACCTGGCCATCAGGCAGGCTCTCCAGGATCGCCGTTGGCAGGCCGCGGGTCTCCCGACCGAACAGAAGCACGTCACCAGGTGCGTAGGCTGCATCCGTATGAAGGCGCCGGCCGCGGGTAGAGAAGGCGTAGATGGTCGACGGCTTCTGGCGGATGAGAAAGTCTCCCCAGGACGAATACTCGCGCAGTGTGACCCACTCGTGGTAGTCCAGTCCGGCCCGCCGCAGCAGCCGGTCCTCCAGCGTGAAGCCCAGGGGATGAATCAGGTGGAGGCAGACGCCCGTATTTGCGCACAGGCGGATGATATTGCCGGTGTTCGGCGGGATCTCGGGCTGATACAGCACCACATGGAGCATGCCGACGCCGGCCGTTGTCTTCGGAGGCACTCCCAATGAGCTGGAGTCGGCGGGTGTCATGAGTTTGAAAAGCTAAGCATGACTAAGTAACATAGCTAACTACTCCCGACGGGACAGACGCGGGCCAGATGCACCAAGTCAATATACATGAGGCAAAGACTCAGCTCTCCAAGCTGATTCAGGAAGCTTTGCGGGGGGAGGAGGTCATTATCGCGCGGGGCAACCGGCCATTGGTGAGGCTACAGGTGCTGCCGGAGGCTAGGACGGGCCGGCGCCTCGGCGGAACTCCTGGTCTCGTGAAGGTATTCGGCGAGGACTTCGATGAGGCGCTGGAAGACTTCGCAGACTACAGCGAATGAATGTGCTGCTGGACACCCATGCGTTGCTCTGGTCGATTTCCAATGAGGTACTGCTGAGTCCTTTGGCCCGTACCACCTTCCTCGACAAGGATAACGCCCTTTACTGCAGCATCGCGAGCCTGTGGGAGATCTGCATCAAGCGGAGCCTGGGCAAGCTGGCGATGCAAGATGATTGGTACCGCGTAATGGCGAAGGAGATGGACGCGAACGGCATCGGCTGGCTTGCCATCAAGCCTGAACATTGCACTGCAGTCGGTGAGCTGCCGTTCCATCACCGGGACCCCTTCGACCGGCTTCTCGTGGCCCAGGCGCAATGTGAAGGGATGTGTGTGGTCAGTCGCGACACACACTTCGACGCCTATGGGATCTCGCGGGTCTGGTAGCAGTCGTCCACGTTTTACACATCCTAATTTCGGGAGATGAATTGCCGGCATGGGTACCGGGGAACTTCACACTGCTCGCCTGTCCGTGGAGTTCTGCGGCCTGCACTTCAACACGCCTCTGGTGCTGCTCTCGGGCTGTGTCGGCTTTGGCGAAGAGTACACGCGGGTGCACGGCTTCTCCAACCGCGCCGCGGGGGCGGTGTGCCTGAAGGGGACCACCCTGGCGCCGCGCCTGGGCAACCAGCCTCACCGGGTGTGCGAGACGCCCATGGGGATGCTCAATGCCATCGGCCTGCAGAATCCCGGGGCGCGCTACGTGGTCGACGCCATCCTGCCGCAGCTCGACTTGGAGGAGACCCGCTTCATTGCCAACATCTCCGGCTCCACGGTGGAGGAGTACGCGGAGGTGGCCCGGATCTTCGACGATTCGCCCATCGACGCCATGGAGATCAACATCTCCTGCCCCAACGTCAAGGAAGGCGGCGTGGCCTTCGGCAACGATCCGGACATGTCGGCACGGGTGGTCGAGGCTTGCCGGGCGGTTACCCGCAAGCCGTTGATCACCAAGCTTTCCCCCAATCAGACCGACATCCGGGAGAACGCCAGGCGTTGCATCGAGGCCGGCAGTGACGGGCTCTCGGTGATCAACACGCTGATGGGCATGGCCATCGACGTCGAGGAGCGCCGGCCGATTCTCGGCAACAACCAGGGGGGGCTGTCGGGCCCGGCCATCAAGCCGATCGCCCTGCTCAAGGTCCACGAGGTCTACCAGGTCGCCGCGCCCCACGGCATTCCCATCATCGGCCAGGGCGGCATCATGAGTGCGGAGGATGCCCTGGAGTTCCTCATTGCCGGCGCCACGGCTGTGGGAGTGGGCACGGCCCTGTTCTACGATCCGCTGGTGTGCCCCAAGATCAACCGCGGGATCGTTGACTACCTGGACCGCCACCGCATCCCGGCGGTCGCCCAGCTCACCGGCTCGCTGGTGCGCAGCGATGTCGTCTCGGCCTGCGAGGTCTAGCTACGTTCGGCGATGGAACCTGCGTGGCGCCTGAGCTGATCATGCGCGCGGGCCGCTCGCTGCTAGCCAAGGTCCTCAAGCGCAGCCTCTGCGCGAGATAAGAGAGATCCGGCCGCTATCAGCGGCCGGATTTCTTATTCATGGACTCTTTGAGCAAGGCGCCGAAGGTGCCGATGGTCTTCTCGGGCGCATCGGCGCTTTGAGCTGGAGCGGGCGGTGTCGCGTCTGCCTCAGTCAGGCGGCCGGCGTCCAGGGACAGACTGATGCGGTGGCGCACCTTGTCGACCCCGAGTACCGTCGCGTCGACCCGATCGCCAGGGTTGACAACCTCGTGGGGGTGGGTGACGCGGCGCTCCACGCCCAGCTCGCTGATGTGCACCAGGCCTTCTATCCCGGGCTCCAGCTCGATGAAGGCCCCGAACGGCTGCAGCCGCGTGACGACGCCGCTGATCCGGGTTCCGACCGCAAACCGCTGTTCGACATCCTGCCACGGATCCTTGGCCAGGGCACGGATCGAAAGTGCGATTTTCTCCGGATGCTTGGGGTTGCTTGTCTTCTCGATGCGCAGCACGGCCACGTCCACCTGCTGGCCCACGCTGAGCACGTCCTGCGGATGCTTCACGCGGGCAAAGGCCAGCTCGCTGACATGCACCATGCCTTCGACCCCGCCCAGGTCGACGAAGGCGCCGAAGTCCTTGAGCGACGTGACCGTGCCGCGCAGGACGGCTCCCGGCTCGAGCCGGGAGCGGGTTTCCAGGGCAAGCCGCTGCTGATCCTCTTCCAGCAGGGCACGGCGGGATAGGACGAGGTTGGGCCGCCTGCCGCCTTCGTAGCGGGTAATCCGAAACGCCAGCCGCTGGCCGACGAAAGACTCCATGTCTTCGATAAACCTCAGGTCGAGCTGCGAGGCCGGACAGAAGGCGCGCACGCCCGCGATCTGAACCTCGACCCCTCCCTTGGTGACTCCGGTCACCAGCCCTTCGACCGGAAGCTGGTGGCGGGCGGCGTGCTCCAGCTCCTCGCTGCCGTGAAACCGGCGCCCGGCCTTCGTGCCAAGCTCCAGGGTGCCGCTGCGCTCGTCCTTGCCCGTGACCACCGCCTCGACCGGGTCGCCCACGCCCACTGGGAGCCGGCCGTCGGTACCGCTCAATTCATCGATCGCGATGACACCTTCGGACTTGGCGCCCAGGTCGACGATGAGGTGGCTGGGCCCTATGGATACCACCGTGCCGCGCACCTTGTCGCCCACCTGCGGATCACGCTGCACCCCGCCCTGGTGCTCCCGCTCGAACTGGCTGAGAAGGGCTTCGAAATCTTCATGGTCTGTCATGGGGCCGCAAGTCTACAGGAGGCCATACCGGGAGTGAATCCGCCCGGCACGTGACGCGTGGACTCTGTTCAGCTCCCGTTCAGCTTAGACCGCCTAGAGTCTCCGTCGACACGACACGCCCGGCTTGCGGCAGGGCCGCGCCGCAGCCCCCCGGCGCCCACCAATGCCGCCCAGCTCAGGAGGGAGACAGCGATGACAATCCATGCATTTCACCCGCGCGATAACACGCGGCCCCACGCGTTCCCGCGGCACTGGCTGGCTGGCATGTGCTTGTTGCTGCCGTCAGTCGGCGCCGTCGCGGTGGAAGCCCCCACCCTGCAGCTCTTTCCCACCACGGTGCTCGAGGACATCAAGCACACCGGCAGCGTGGCCAAGGCCATGGAGAGCGGGCTGCAAGGGATCATCGCGCGCTTGGACCAGCAGCAGCGGCTATACCGGGACAGCAAGTGCGACGGGGCCCAGGGGGACCCGGGATGCGAGAAGATCACGCGCCAGATCGGCGCCACCTATGTGGAGATGCTCAACGCCATGGGCGATCAGCTCCCGGAGATGGAGCGGGCCGTGCAGAGCACCCGCATCAGCTTGGAGCGGCGGCTGCGCACCGAGCTGGGCCGCAAGATGAGCCCGCGGGACTTGCAGGACCTGCTACTGGGCAAGAGCAACGCGCAGGGCCGTGCGGGCGACACCCGCCCGGCCCTGCGGGGCCGCTCAGGCATGCGCTTGAGTGACCGATTCCGCCAGTACTACCAGCTCGTCGCCAACGCCCACAGCCAGGACTCGTCGCTGGCCGTGGTGGCTTCGGACATCTACCTGGACATGGAGGAGGCCTCGGAGCTCATCGCCCGCACCCGTGACGAGATTGCCCGGGCGACCTTGATGGAGCAGCTCAACCAGTCATTCGGCACCATTACCCCCGCGATGCAGGAGGTGGTGGCCGGGGTGAAATCGATCCTCTTCGGTGACCAGCAGGAGACCCCCATCGCCGGGCCGCCGCCGGTACCTACCGAGCCGGTCTACGAGAGCCCCCTGGCCATGTGAGGTATTCGAACCATCTTGACGGAGGACTCCCCATGAAATCCACCCGAGCCTATCGGATTCCCCTCCTGCTGGGGCTGCTGGCGGCGGCAGCCGTACTGCCCGGCTGCAACACCGCACCCGCCAGGGAGCTGTCCTGTGTCCCGCCCCAGGGCACGAACCTGGATGCCGCGTTCGCCCAGACCAGACAGGATCTGGCCGCCGGCTGCGCCACCCACTTCGACGGTTATCTGACGCGCCTGCTGGCGATTGCCCAGGGCGACCCGCAGCCGGAGAACAAGCGCCGCTTCAGCGACTTCCTGGTCTGGGCCAACGAGCAGAGTCTGCTCAGCCGCCGCCAGGCGCAGGCCGTATACAACCGCTACTTCAACGTCAAGTTTGTCGCTCTGTCCGGTGACTACAACACCTGCTCCCAGATCTGTCCCACCCGGGAGCGGGTAATGCGCGACATGGAACAGGAGCTGCGGGACAAGGAGCGTGGCCTGCTTCAGATCAGCCGGGACCGGGAAAGCTACTACCGGGCCGACCGGCTGTACCACGAGGCCGAGCTGGTCCTCCAGGCGACCTGCACGGCCTGTGCCGAGCGCTGAGCCGCCGCCGTGCCGGCACCGCGCAGCGGTTTTCTGGAAGGGCTCCTGATCGGGGTCGCGGTGACCCTGGCGAGCGCCGCCCTGGGGCTGTATGTGCTGAACATGCTGGGCCTGGTTGCGGTCTCCGTGATCCATGCTCCCAGCGTCCAGCACCTGCTGGGCTGGGCCTACCGGAACCTGGGGCTCTCGCTGCTGCCCTTCGGCGCCGCCGGAGTGCTGTTCGTGCACAGCCTTACCCGCCTGCGCGCCCGCCTGGCGGCCGGCCGGCCGGTGGAAGAGGTCGCCCAGGCCGAGCACCTGGTCGACGTGTGGACCAGCTTGTTCTTCGGCATAGGCGTGCTGTGGACGGCAATCGGCATGCGCAGCGCCCTGCTCTATGCCCTGGGCGAGCCGGGCACTCTCGGGCAGGTCGGCGCCGATGCCATCCTGCAACGACTGGTGGACGGCGGGATCCTGCTGGCCCTTTCCACCACCATCTTCGGCGGTGCCGGGGGATACCTGATGCGGGTGTGGAAGGCCCTCACCGTAGGCGCCGCTCTAAAGCGCTACTACGACCGGCTGTACCGGGGCCCGGGCGACGAGGTTCAGGCCACCCTGAACAGCATCGAGCAGCACCTCAAGACCCTGGTCACGCGGGAGACGGGCCATGCTGCCCCTGCCCTGGGCGAGTGACGCCGAGCGCTACAGCGCCATCTCCGGAATGGAGGAGCTCCAGACCGACGTCATGCGATTCATGGCGATCCTCGGGCTGTGTTTGATGGCGATCTTCGCCCTGGTCCACAGCCTGCCCTCGGCCCCGGCCGTCGCACCGCCGCGGCTGGAGTCGGTGGGAGGGCTCAAAGCAGAGCTGGAAGCGCTCAGCCGGCGGGTCCGGGATCTGCGCCATGAGGCCGAGACGCTGCAACTCGAGGCCGTCACTGCCCGGGCGGCGAGCCAGCGGGCGCAGCGCGAGCTGAACGAAGTCCATGCCGCCCTTGCCGCACAGCAGGAGCGGCTGGCCGCACTGGAGCACGAGCTGGATCAGCACCGCCGTTCCCCGGCGGCGCTGCGGCCACCGCTGGAGCGGGAGCAGCGGGAGGCCGAGCACAATGCGAGCAGGCTCCGCAGCCTTGCGCCCGCGGCGCCCGTGGCGGCGAAGCGAAACCCCTCCGGCGCCATCCACCAGACTCAGGAAGGCGCCGGACCGGGCAAGCCGGACACGCTCAGCAAGACATCGGAGCCCGCGCCGGACCAGGTCTCGCCAGCGCCCCGGGGTCTCGTGCTACGCTTTGCCTCAAACGAGGCACTGCGCGCCCTGGCGCGCGCGAATCGCGTGCGCTTCTACGCCCTGGTGGGCCGCCAGGCCTGGCGGCTCGCGGCGGCCGGAGGAGCGCCGCGTTTCGAGCCGGCTGCGGCCCCGTCCAGCTTCCACGAGATGGCCCCCTACACTGTGCCGCAGGACCTGGCCGGCGCCCTGCGCGCCAGCGTCGCGGTCTTCCGGCCTGAGCAGGTCACCTGGGCCGTGATCCTGCCCGTAGACACGGAGGCGGCGATAAGGCGCCTGCTGCGCAAGGCGACCGCAGGTGAACTGGTGATCGCCGCGGACGGCTCGGTGCGCGCCGAGCCGAGCACCGATCCAAGGAGCAGTCGATGATGAGCCGGCGCAGGATGCCAGCGTTACTGGCGCTGCTGACGGCGGGCTTCTGGCTGCTGGGCCTGGCCGGTTGTGTCAACGCGCCGCTGCGTTCCGACCCGGCGCCGCAGACGCAGTCCCTGGAGGCCTGGATTGACACCGAGCTCAGCCCTTATCTGCAGGAGCAGCTCGCCAAGCACCCGCGCTTCAAGGGCGAGCCGGTGCTGCTCGTGCGGATGGCCGGGGTGGACGTGCAGCCCGACATCGACGACCTCAGCGCGGAGATCCGTGACCGCATCTTCGACGCCTTGCTGCGCACGCCGGGCGTCAATCTGGTATGGCGGCCGACGACCGGCCCCTGGGGACACCACCGCAGCCTGACGGAGCTGCGGTGCCGGCCCAATCCTGAGCCCCACTACTACCTGGGAGTGGATCCCGAGCTCACGCCTGATGGTGACTTGCGGGTGACGGTGCGTGCCCTGGATCTACGCGATGGCACCTGGGTCAGCGGCTTCGGCAAGACCTGGCGTGGCCTGGCCGGTTCCGCCCAGCGCCGGGCGCTGGCCAGCCGGCATCCGGACGCTTACCTGCGGGGCTTGCGGGTGCTGCCCTTCGGCGGGACCGAGGCGGATCTGGCGGCCGCCTACCTGGCCCGCAACCTGGGCTGTCTGCTGAGGGAGCAAGGTGCCCAGGATGCCGCCATCTACCCGGAGCCTCCCGCCAGCGCCAGCCCGTATCTGCGCACCGCCCTGGAGCTGGTAGGCAACTATCTGGGCCGTTTTCCGGAGATCCACCTTAGCGACGACCCGGCCAGAGCCGAGCTGATCCTGCACGGAGAGGTGCACCGCATCCACGGCGATCTGTACCAGCTCTGGGCAATTCTCCGCCAGCGCGAGGGCGGCCGGCGAGTCGCCGGAACGGACACCTCCACCTATGTGAGGCTCGCCGGGCCGGCCGTCGCCGATGCGCCCGCAACCGGATCGGGAAGCCGGCAGCCCGAGCCCCTGGCATCCGGAACTCCTGCGGGCGAACAAGGACCGTTGCTGGCGCCGATCCGGGTGCTAGCCCCCAAGGACCAGAACCTGTGCCATCGCACGGACCCGTGGGCCGCCGGCGCGGTGGTACTGAGGCCGGGGGACTCCCTGCCGCCCCGTGGCTGCTATGCCCTGGAGCTGGAGCTGCGGGCGCAAGCCGCCTTGTTCCTGCTGGCCTATGACGCCGATACGGGCCTGGTGCGCCTGCGCCCCGCCGCTTGTCCAGGCGCGTGGGGTGCGCCCGGGTGGTCCCCTCCCGGCACCCGGCTGCGCTTCCCCGGCCCGCGTGCGGCCCGGACGGTGCTGGCCGGCGAAGGGCGGGCCGGGGTGACGAGCTATTACGCCATCGCCGTCAGTGATCCGGCGGTGGCCGGGAGCTTGGAGCACCAGCTCGGGCGGATCCCCGAAGCCTGCCCGGGGCAGAGCGGCAACGCCAGGCAAGCGCTGCCGGTACCCGAGCACTGGCTGGGCGAGCTGCGGGCGCTGGAGCAAGCCCATCCGCAGGACGTGCAGTGGCAGGCCGTGCGGCTCAGTGCCCGGAGGGAAAGATAGATGCTCAGACTCGTCGGCTTCTGGCTGGGCGTCGCCCTCACGGCTCTGGGCCTGATCTACGCCGTCGATCCGCCGCAGGCTGCGCGCCTTGGCAGAACCCTGGGTGCTCGGGTAGGCGAAGTCGTGGAACAACTCACCGGACCCGCCGATCTCGCCGGCAGCAGCCACCGCCGCGCGGCCCTTCCGTCCCCGAAGGCCGCAGCGGTGCTTGCGGTACTCCTGCCGGAAGAGACGCCCGGTGCCACCGACCGGCCCGCCCTTCCGGAGAGGGAATCCGCTCTGACTGCCACGCCGGTCGCGGCGCCGAAGCCGCTACCCGCGAAGTCGCCGCCGACCGCCACAGGGGGGCCGGCGCCTGCCGTAGGCGAGCCACCTGCGCCGGCGGCGGATCCGGGAGATCCCGCCCGAGATCCGGAGCCCCCTCCGGGCGCAGCCTACAGGTCCTGGTACACTTTCTGGGGCCCGTTCCATAGTGCCGTCTCGGCGCGCGGATTCGCCGACCGGTTGACCATGCTCACCGGGCTTGACCTGCGGGTAACCGGTGACGGTCCCGGCCGCTACCGGGTCGCGTTCGCCTATTCCGACGAGAAGGGCAAGCAAGCGGCCATGGCCGCCATCGAGGCCGGATCCGGGCTGCGTTTGGAGCAAGAAGCCCCGTGAGACGGCGGGTCTTCATGGGCCTGCTGGCGGGAGGCGCCGCCCTGGCCGTGGCCCCCCTTGGCGGTGCTACCCCTCATCCGGATCCCGTGGACCTGGCGAAGGCTTGGCGCAGCTATCTGAGCCGGGACGCGGACAGCGAGCCGGCCTACCACTTTCCCTACGAGCACTGCTTCCGGCGCGCCGCGACCGCGCATGGACTGCCACTCACCCTGCTGCTGGCGGTGGCCCGGGGAGAGAGCGACTTTGATCCCCTGGCCCGCTCTGCGGCGAACGCTCACGGCCTGATGCAGATTCTGTGGCCGGAGACCGCCCGGGAGCTGGGTATCCGGCGGCTGGCCGATCTCCAGGATCCCTGCGTGAACGTGGACGCCGGAGCCCGTTATCTCAAGCAGCTGCTGGCTCGGTACCGGGGCGATCTGCACCGAGCACTGGCTGCCTACAACTATGGTCCGGGAAGGGTTCCGGCCGACGGTGGGCGCGTACCGGCGGGAGCCCGGTGGTACAGCGGCTACATCTACTCGCATCTACTCTACGTTGTGGGCAAGGGCCGCCCCCCCGGTGAGCTTCCCGACTACGCGGCCGAGCGCAAGCGGCTGCTCATCACTTTCAACCGCCCCTATCGGGCACAAGCCTTTGTGGCCACGCTCCATGCCAAAGCGCCGCAGGCGCGGCTGGACTGGTTCCGAGCACCGGCCGGGCGCTTTCGGGTGGTTCTCACCTACCGGGGCCAGGCGGAGCTGGCACGCTCCAGAGGCGCCCTGACCCGCGCCGGCTTTTCATTGGACTGACTCGGGAGACTCCCGCAGATGCGTCATTACGCCCCCATGCTCGCCGCGCTGGCGGCCCTTGGGTTGACTCTGATCCCGACCCCCGGCCGGGCGGGCGAGTCCCAGCACTTTGCCGACTATGCCCGGGTCATGGACGTGACCCCCGTGGTGGAGCGGGTCCGGGTTCCGGTGTTGCGAAGGGTGTGCGGCGAGCTGCCGGACGGGACCCCGCTGCGGCTGCGGGTGCTGCCCGTCGCACCAGGACCGGATACCAGCCTCGCCCAGGACATTCGCGAGCAGCAGAGGCTGCCGCAGACGCCGCGACCCGCCTGCCGCGAGCTTCAGGCCTACGAGACCCGGGAACAGGTGCTGGGATATAACGTTCGTTACCGCTATAGAGGGCGGCTAGCGGTACGGCGCATGGATCATCGGCCCGGCGACCGCGTCCCGGTGGAGGTGGTCTTAGAGCCCGCGGAGTAGGGGGACGTTGGGCTCAGGGCTTAAGGCCCGAGGGGCAGGGCGGGACTGCCGCACCACGGCTGAGGCCAACAGGCGTATGCGGAATATCTGCGCGGCGGAGCCGCCTTTTGTGCCTACGGCCTGCAGCCTGATACATCGACAGGGGCAGACACGCCGCCCAGAGGGGGTCTATCCTTATTGAGCTACGAATGCAGATTGCCGTGACCAGCGGCCCGCCGCTGTCGAGAGTCCTCGACCCTGGGCATCCAGCGTGCGAAGAGGCCGCGGAGCACCAAAGAGGACCCGTGAAGCCGACCATCGACCTGGAATCCTGGCTGGAGACCCACGCGCGGCCGTTCGTGGTGATCGACGACCAGTACCGGATCGTGGCCATGAACCTGGCCTACGAGAAGACATACCGTGTGAACCGCGCGGAGCTGGTCGGCAGGCCTTGCTTCTCCGCCGTACACCGCAGCCACCATCCCTGTCATGAGCTGGGTGAGGCCTGTCCCTATAA
The DNA here is from genome assembly GCA_964461215.1 of uncultured Ectothiorhodospiraceae bacterium. Lineage (GTDB taxonomy): Bacteria > Pseudomonadota > Gammaproteobacteria > JAABTG01 > JAABTG01 > CAYWTP01. The sequence goes on from CAYWTP010000020.1 coordinate 18,239, forward strand.
GCAGGTCTTCCAGACCCACGAGCCGCAGACCTGCTTGCACACCCACTATGACGGCGAGGGCCATTTCCGGTGGGTGCGCGTGCGGGTGCATGCCCTGCGGGCTCCCGACGGGAAGCTTTACGTGGGCGAGGAGCTGGAGGAGCTGGCGGCCCAGGACGCCGAGCCCAAGGCCGACCATACCCGGCTGGTGGGTAAGGACCCCGTGTTCCTGCGCACCATCGAGCAGCTCGACAAGGCGGCGCGCGCCAATGCTCCGGTGCTCCTGCAAGGCGAGACCGGCACCGGCAAGGAGCTGGCCGCCGCGTTCATACACCGCCATTCCAGCCGCTGCGACCAGCACTTCATCGCCCTCGACTGCACCGTCCTGACGGAGAACTTGTTCGAGAGCGAGGTCTTCGGCCACGAGAAAGGCGCCTTCACCGGCAGCGTAGGGACCCGCAAGGGCTTGTTCGAGCTGGCTGACGGCGGAACGTTGTTCCTGGACGAGATCGGGGAGATGTCGCTGGAGATGCAGGCCAAGCTCCTGCGGGTGCTGGAGACCGGCCAGTTTCGCCGCGTGGGCGGGCACCAGGTCCTGAGGGCCGACGTGCGCGTGATCTGTGCAACCAACCGCCCTCTGTGGGACCTGGTCCAGGCCGGGCTGTTCCGTGCCGACATCTATTATCGGGTGGCGTGTTTCTGCATCCGTATGCCGCCCCTGCGTGAGCGCCTAGGTGACGTGCCAGTCCTGGCAGAGGACCTGCTCAAGCGCATCGGCAAGAGCAACGGACAGGAGTACCGCATTACCCATGCCGGCATGGCGTTGCTGCAACGTCTGGACTATCCGGGCAACATCCGGGAGCTGCGCAACGTTCTTGAAACGGCCGCTGCCTATACTGCCGGGCGTGAGGTGGACCGGGAGGCGCTGGCGAAGGCCCTGCGGAGCCAGTCTCAGGCCATGGCCGCTGATCCGGAGGCCACCGGATGGACGGATGTCCCACTGCACGCGCCATACTCCGATACTCCCTATCCCCCCCTGGCGACGGACCCGGGCGAGCAGCAACCGACCATGCAGGATCTTGAGGCCCGTTACATTCAGACCCTGCTGCGCAAGTTCTCCGGGCACCGGCGCAAGGTGGCTGAATGCATGGGTATCAGTGAGCGTACCCTTTACCGCAAGCTCAAGCTCTACAACCTGGAGTAGCCGATTCCGCCGAGGGCATGGACGGCCGGGCTGAGTCCATACTGCTAGAGCGGGGTCCTGTCCGGCACGCCGCCCTCTCGTGAGAATGCGCGCCCGCCAATCGTCCTGCCGGCCCAATCCGGCCACGTTTTAAGCATTCCTTAAGAAAAATCGCTTAAGGTTTGTCAGGGGATAGGTGCTGGAACAGACCAGGCCAGGCCGGGAGACGGTTGCCCGCAGTGCAGCGCGGCCCATGGCTCGAGGGCATGGGCCGGGAGAAGATCATACGGAGCCCCCGCCTTCTACTTTGCCACATTCGGGGCTAGCGGTCCGGAGAGTCTTTCCGGGACACGTCGTGAATACGTCCCTGTAGGCTCGATCGCCGGCATCCTGCCGGCGACGGTCCCGGAAAGACTCTCCGGACCCCCCTCTCAAACCTGGGCGAATGTGAGTGTGACAAAGTGGAGCTACTTGAGCCGGTAATGCAGGCCCTTGGTCGAGCGGATCATCGCACGCTAACCCACGCCGGCAGCAGAAGACGGTCATGTATGCCAAGCTCGTGAACGGTCTTTCCGTCCGCCGTAAGCTAGCCTTTTTGGCCCTGCTGAGCAGTGGTACCGCCCTGCTGGCGGCCGCCGCACTATTCATTGCGTACCAGGTCACGGTGTGTCGTGCAGAGCTCGTGCACGACGTGGAAACCGTGGCGGCGCTGGTGGCGGAGGACGCCCGTGGTGCCGTCCCGGCCGGGGACCCGCTGGTCGGGCAGAAGGCCCTGGGCCTGGTGCGCGCGGACCGGCACATTCTGGCCGCTGCCCTGTACGGGCGCGACGGCCGACTGGTGGCCCACCACCTTCAGGACGGGTTCGGTGGAGGGGTGCCGGCCAGGGCCGGTCCCGTGGGAACGCGTTTCGACCTTAAGCACGTATTGCTGGTCCGTCCCATCATGAAGGGAGGCGAGCAGTCGGGAAGCATATACGTGGAGGCCAGCCTGGAGCGGATGTACCAGCGTCTGTTCCATCAGATCATCATCGGCGTGCTGGTGATGTTCGGGGCTTTTCTGGTCGCGTGGGTCGTGTCGCGACGGGTACAGAGCGAGATCCTGCGGCCTCTGCGGCGGCTCACTCACGGGGTACGCCAGCTTGCCCAGGGCAGGCGGTACGTCCTGGAGCAGGAAGGCGGCTGCCGGGACGAGCTAGGGCTGCTGTTTTCGGCCTTCGAGGACATGCAGGAAGAGATCCGCCAGCGTGACGCGGCGCTGCGCCGTAGCGAGCAGTATTACCGTTCGCTTATTGAGAATGCTTCCGACGTGATCCTGCTGCTGGACCGTGACGGCATCATACGCCATGCCAGCCCGTCGGCCTCGCGCCTGCTGAGCTATCAAGCGTCCGAGCTGACCGGGCGCCAGCTCATCGCCCTGGTCCACGAGCAAGATCGCGTGGCCGTGCAGGAAGTCTTCTCTCAGACGCTCCGGGACTCCGGCGGATCTCACACGCTGGAATTCCGCTGCGAGGGTAACGAGGGCGCGTGGCGGGTCCTGGAAGGGCGGGGTAGCAATCTGCTCGCGGATCCGGCCGTAGGCTGCATCGTGGTCAATTGCCGGGATATCACCCAGCGCAAGGCGGCGGAGCTGGCCCTGCGCGACAGCGAGAGCAGGTTCCGGCACGTGGTCGAGCATGCCGGCGATGCGTTCTTTCTGCACGACATCACCGGGCGCATTCTGGACGTGAACCAGCAGGCCTGCGACAGTCTGGGGTACACCCGCGACGAGCTGCTTGCCCTAACCGTGCCGGATGTCGAGAGCTCGATCGGACCCGGACCCATCACGGCCAAGTGGAAGGCTATGGCGCCGGGGCGGCCCATCACAGTCACCGGCTTGCACCGGAGAAAGGACGGAAGCACCTTTCCAGTGGACGTGCGCGTGGGCCTGTTTGAGGCCGGCGGCGGTACCCTGATGGTCGCTCTGGCCCGGGACATGACCGAGCGCGAACGAGTTGAGGCCGAGCTGAAGGAGGCCAAGGAGGCGGCCGAGGCGGCTGGCCGTGCCAAGTCCCGGTTCCTGGCCAATATCAGCCACGAGATCCGCACGCCCATGAACGCGGTTCTGGGCATGACTCAGCTTCTGGAGCACACCACACTGACCCGTGACCAGCGGCACTACGTGGAGATCATCCGCAACAGTGACGAGGCGCTGGTCAAGATCATCGACGACATCCTGCACGTCTCGGCCATCGAATGGGGCAGGCTGGTGTTCCAGCAGGAAGACTTCGATCTTCCAGACGTGGTGGAAGGGGCCATGGACATGGTTGCTCAGCGGGCCCACTCGAAGCGACTGGAGCTGGTCTGTCTGGTGGAGCCGGGCGCTCCCACGCGGCTGCGTGGCGACCCCAACCGCCTGCGCCAGGTCCTGCTCAACCTGCTGGGCAACGCCATCGACTTCACCGAACGCGGTGAGGTGACCGTGCGCGTGGGACTGGCGGGAGAGAGCCGTGCCGGTGCCAGGCTGGACTTTACCGTGGCGGACACCGGGACCGGTATCGATCCCGGGTTTCTGCCGCAGGTCTTCCAGCCCTTCGTGCAAGGCGACAGTTCGACCAAGCGTCGCCACGGGGGTACCGGCCTGGGGCTTGCGATCTGCAGATCCCTGGTGGAGCGCATGGGCGGCACCATCACCGTCGAGACACAGCTCGGCCACGGCACGACTTTTCGCTTCGATGCGCGTTTCGAGAAGCAGAACGGTGATGTGGTCGCCCTGTGGCCGCGCCTGAAGGGCCTGCGCATCCTGATCGTGGACGACAATACCGCGGCGAGGGCCTGCCTGGCCGAAACCCTGAGCGCCTGGGGAGCAGTCACGGCGGAGGCCGGCGGTGGCGCCGGGGCGCTGGAAATGCTCCAGCGTGAGGTCGAAGCCGGCAAGCCCTATCAGGCGGCGCTCGTCGACGCGGAGATGCCAGGGATGGACGGGCTCACCCTGTGTCGGGCCATTGCCTCCGAAGCATCGTTGTCCGGCGTGGCGTTGATCCTGCTGTGGCCCCTGAATCTGCCGCTCGATCCCGAACGCCAGAAGGGCGCGGGCGTGTTGGCGCGGTTGTCCAAGCCCGTGAAGCAGGCCGAGCTGGGCCGGGCCCTCACCGCTGTTGCGGGCGGGCGGCCCGTGCCGGTCCAAGCGCGACAGTTGGTCGCGCCGCCCGGGTCCGCGGTGGGCTTGTCCGGATGGTATTACCCCGGAAAGGGGTCGCGGATCCTGGTAGCCGAGGACAACCCCGTAAACCAGGAGGTCATGCTGCTCATGCTGGAGCAGATGGGGTTTACCGTGGATACCGTAGGAGACGGCCGCGCTGCACTGAAGGCCCTGGAGGGACGGACCTACGATCTGGTGCTGATGGATTGCCAGATGCCCGAGATGGACGGCTATGAGGCCACTGCGGCCATCCGCCGGCTGGAGCAGGCGACCGGCCGGCCGCGTAGCCCTATCATCGCCGTCACCGCCCACGCCATGGACGGAGATCGGGAGCAGTGTCTGGCCGTCGGCATGGACGACTGCCTGTTCAAGCCGGTGACGGAGGGCGATGTGCGGGCGGCGGTTGAGCGCTGGAGCGAGGTACCCGAGGGGGAGGCAGGTCAACTGGACCCGGCGGTCTGGGAGGAGCTGGAGAGGGTTCAGGACCGTGGTATCCCCGGATATATCTCCCGTCTCTCCAGCTTGTTTCTGGAGGACAGCCCCAAGCGCTTGTGTGCCATGCGTGCCGCACTGGCCGCTGGCGACGGACAGGAGCTGGCCCGGCAGGCCCACGCCCTAAAGGGCGGTTGCAGGCAGCTCGGTGCCCGGCGCCTGGAGGACCTGTGTGCGGCAGTGGAGCAGTGTTGCCGGGAGGGCGTCCGGGAAAGGGTGGACGTATTGCTGGCACGCCAGGAAGGTGAGCTTCGCCGTGTGAGAGAGGCCCTGCTGCAACGGGTTTCCTTCGCTCCTGGCACGGAGGCTGGCGCCTGACGGACAGTCGTTTGAGGCAATACAGCGAAGAGGCGGGGGGATCCGCCCAGCTTACGCGGATTGAGCGGAGGAGACATGTTGAACACACATTCATCATCGCTGCCGGCCCGGGAAGGCTCGGGCCAGGTTGGAGAGGGGACCACGGCGCCCATCAGGATCCTGGTGGTCGACGATCACCCCGTGGTGCGTTTCGGGCTAATCGGTGTCCTTGCGACCCAGCCCGATTTCCAGATCGTAGGCGAGGCCGGCAGCTGCGCCGAGGCCTGTGCCATGGTTGCCAGGCTGCACCCGGACGTGCTTATGCTGGACCTGGAAATGGGGGACGCCGGCGGTGCCGACGCCCTTTCCCGCATCCGGGACCTGAGTCCCCACCTGCCGGTCATCATATTCACCGCGTACGACAACGACTGGCGGGTGGTGGAGGCCGTCAAGATCGGATTGCAGGGCTATCTCATGAAGGGTACCGCCGCCGAGCACATCATCGAGGCTATCCGCGTCGTAGGCGGCGGCGGCTCCTTCCTCGACCCGCGTGTCACCTCGACCGTAATGGGACACGTCGGCCGCACTGGCAGCCGGCGCCAGTCCCACTCGGGTCATCTCACCGAGCGCGAGAAAAGCGTGCTGCGTCTACTGGTCGAAGGCAAGCGCAACAAGGAGATCTCCCAGGCACTTTTCATCAGCGAGCGTACGGTCAAGTACCATATCAGCGGCCTGCTCGCTAAGCTGCAGGCCGGCAACCGCACCGAGGCAGTCAAGATTGCGGTGGCCGACGGCTTGATCAGCTTGTAGGCCAGACGGGACGCCTCCGGGCGGGAGTGATGCCAAGGGAGCGCAGCCCGGGAACTTCTTACATCCCTTTGCCTCAAAGCGTTCGTAGGCTCTTGAAACAGCCTGCATATCCTCCTCCCTCCCTAATGCCCGCATTGCTGCGGGCATTTTTTTCGCAACGAAGAGCCGTGCCCGCGATCGTCCGCTTTCCCTTCATCCTCACTGTCTGAGCTTCGCATTCTGCGGCCATGTATGGGGCCTGCCGACGCCATCGGCTGCCCGGACCCTCCACTGCCGTTCCTCCCGTCTTCCTACGGCCTACAGGCCCCGCGCCTCAGGCCTGACCAAAAGTACAGGTCACTTCTGTACCTTTGTCCACGGCAACACTGGACCGACGCCCGAAGCGCCGAGGTGTGGCATTTGCCACAGTTAGCGCGGCTGCTTATTGCGGAAGGGCGGTAAACGCCCGCCGGCGATTCGGCGCACCTACCAAACGACGGAGGAGGAATCACCATGAAGAAGATAACAATCTCGAAGACGACACCCGTCTTTGAGGGGCTGCTTCTGGCCCTGGTAGCCACCAGTGTCAGCGCATTACCGCTGCCTGGCGGCACCCTGGACCCGACGACGGTGCCCAAATACGTGGACGAGCTGGTCATCCCGCCCGTCATGCCGACGGTGAAGGGCCGGCACCACTGGCCGGTCCCCAATACCTACCAGATTGCCGTGCGCCAGTTCCAGCAGCAGATCCTGCCCGCTGGCTACCCCTCCACCACCGTGTGGAGCTACGGTGCCGCCGCCGACCCAACGCCTGTGGTGGCCCCGGATCCCAACTCGTCATTCAACTATCCGGCCTTCACCATCGAGGCCACCAAGAACTCGCCTTTGACGGTGGACTGGATCAATGACCTGAAGGATCCCGCCACCGGCAACTTCCTGCCCCACCTGTTCGCCATCGACCAGACCCTGCACTGGGCCAATCCGGGAGCGGACTGCATCAGCGGCGCGGTCAGGACAGACTGCCGTGGCGAGGATCCGACCTCGTACACCGGACCCGTGCCGATCGTGACCCATGTTCACGGTGCCCACACCGACCCCGACAGCGACGGCTACCCCGAGGCCTGGTGGCTGCCCGACCCGACGGGCAGCAACTTCACGTGCGTCAGCGACCCGGCACTAGCCGACCCGGCCAACAACGTCTACGTCTGCCAGGGCTCGCGGGCCAACTACTACGGCACGGCGGCCAATACCAACGTCACTCCGGGTGTGGCCAATTACCACTACCGCAACGACCAGCCGACCACTACCCTGTGGTATCACGACCATTCCCTGGGCATGACCCGGAACAACGTGTACGCCGGGCCGGCGGGGTTCTACCTGATTCGCAACCGCACCCCATGGGGCTGGACCCTGCCCGAGGATGGCCTGCTCTTGGGCAACCTGCCCTGGCCGGAGCCGACGGCTCACGACTCTCTGCTGGAGCTGAACACGGCAAACCCGGTCCGCAACGCGGTACGTGAGATCCCGGTGGTGATCCAGG
>CAYWTP010000021.1:0-25245 GCA_964461215.1 uncultured Ectothiorhodospiraceae bacterium
CCTGTCCCTGGAGGAGGAGCCCGAAGAGAGCGGTCTTCTTCGCTGACGCACCAGTCCCACGAAGCACCGGCACGGGGGTGCGTGCCGGTCCGCCTGCCCGTGAAGGCAGACCTCTTGCCGCGATCACGCGCACAAGCACCGCCCTGGAGCAGCCATGGACATCACGCCCTACCTGAAGCTGATGGTGGAAAAGAATGCGTCCGATCTGTTCTTCTCGGTCGGCGCCCCGGTGAAGGTGAAGATCGAGGGTCAGGCCAAGCCCGTGGGCAAGACTATCCTGACCGGCGATCTCACCCGTGCCGCGGCCTACGGGGTCATGAATGACACCCAGATCGCCCGCTTCGAGAAGGAGCTGGAATGCGATTTCGCGATTGCGCTGCCCGATGGCAGCGCCCGCTACCGCGTCAACGTGTTTCGCCAGCGCGGTGAAGTGTCGATGGTGCTGCGCCTGATTCCTTCAAACATTCCGACCGTCGAAGGGCTGCGGATGCCACCGGTGCTCAAGGAGCTGATCATGAATCGGCGCGGGCTGCTGCTGATGGTGGGTGCCACGGGATCGGGCAAGTCCACCACCCTGGCATCCATGCTTGATCACCGCAATGCCAGCCAGGCCGGCCACATCCTCACCATCGAGGACCCTATCGAGTTCGTGCATCCGAACAAGCAGTCCATCGTCAATCAGCGCGAGATCGGAGTGGATACCCACTCCTACCATAATGCCCTCAGGAGCTCCCTGCGCGAGGCGCCGGATGTCATCCTGATCGGCGAGATCCGGGACCGGGAAACCATGGAGGCGGCACTGGAGCTGTGCAACACCGGCCACCTGGCCATCTCTACGCTGCATGCGAACAACGCCAACCAGGCCATGGAGCGCGTGATCAACATGTTCCCACAGGAGCTGCACAAGCAGCTCTTCATGGACCTGTCACTGAATTTGCGGGCGGTGATCTCCCAGCGCCTCGTCATGGGCGTGGATGGCCGGCGGGTGGCGGCCATCGAGATCATGGTCAATACGCCGCACATCGCCGATCTGATCCTCAAAGGGGGCGTAGACGAGATCAAGGAGGCCATGCGCGCCAGCGGGGCCAAGGGCATGCAGACCTTCGACGAGGCCTTGTACAAGCTGTACAAGGAGGGTCGGATCTCCCTGGACGAGGCCCTGAGCAACGCCGACTCCCGCACCAATCTGGAAGCCAAGATCAACTTCGGCTGAGTCCTGCACAGGTCCCACGGCCGGGGAGCTGCGCGGCCGGAGCGTTTCCCAGCGAGCCGTGACGATGAAGAAGAACACCCGTGCCTCAGCCCTCTTCGTCATCCTCATGGTGGCGGCGGCGACTGTGCTGCTGGTCCTGAATGGGCGCTCCCGCTACCAGGACTACCTGGCGCACCACCACCAGCTCGCCGCTCGCGCGGTAACGGCGGCGGCCAACGAGATCGCCTTGCAGATTGCCGAGATGCGCCGGCTGGTCGGTCTGTTCGCCGATGAAGAGAGGCAGACCATCCAGTACCTGGCCGATCACCCGGATGACGAGAGAGCCGACGCTCTGTTCTCGGAAAAGGTGGACCGGCACTTCGCCGACCGGCTGGCCTTCACCATCGCGGCGGCCGACGGGACAACCCTGGTCGACGATCTGGACGCCATCGTGGGCGAGAGCTGCCGTAATGACATCCACGCGTTTGCCGGCGGAAATCACCCCTACGAGATCTATATCCATCCCCAGCCCGGCGCTTATCACTTCGATGTAATGGCGCGGCTGAGGGAGCCCGGTGCCGGCAAGGCCGGCGTGTTCTTCGTCAGCTTCCGTCCCACCGTCATTGCCCGCCTGCTCGGTAACAGCGAGCTTCCCGGGCACCAGCTATTTCTGTTGCTGGACAACCTCCATGGTCTGATCGAGATGGGCTCTGCCGGTTCCCGCGACCAGATGCACCGGGCCTTTAGGTTGACTCCACAGGAGCGCGAGCGGATCACCTTCAGGCGTCCCATCAAAGGAACCCGCTGGATTCTGGTGGATGTGCCCGATGAGAGGCTGTTCGACTCCGTGAAGCAGGCAATCCGCCGCGAGACCGGCATGTTCCTGGTGTCTCTCGCCGTGATTGCGGTGTTCATGCTGCGTTTCCTGAAGCAGTCCGAAGAGCGGCGCTTTGCCGCGGAGTCGGGGCTGAGACGAGCCCACCACGAGCTGGAAACCCGGGTGAGAGATCGTACCCAGCGGCTGGCCGACGTCAACGCCGAGCTACAGAAGCAGGTCAAGGAGCGCAAGTCGGCGGAGCGGGAGCGGCGCGAGCACCAGGCCATCCTGAATGCCATCGTGGAAACGGCCGTGGACGGGATTGTGGTGATCGACGAGGTGGGTACCGTGCAGAGCTTCAATCCAGCCGCCGCGACCATGTTCGGCTACACCGCCGAAGATGTCGTGGGGGCAAACGTCAGCATGCTCATGCCCGAGCCCTTTCGGGAGGAGCACGACGGCTACCTGGCGCGGTACCTGGAGACGGGGGAACGCAGAATCATTGGCGTCGGCCGCGAGGTGCCGGGCCGGCGCAAGGACGGCTCCACGTTCCCCATCGACCTGGCCGTGAGCGAGATCGACCTGGGCAATCGCCGGCTGTTCGCCGGCATCGTTCGCGATCTGTCCCCGCGGCGCTGACGGCAGCCTAATGTGCCGGGGGATTCTTCCCGGGAACCGCTCGACCGGGGTCTGCGCTCGGCCGGTGTGCATCCAGAATCCGCTGCATCTCCCGGTAACTCAAGGGGCGATTGCCGATCCTGGTGGCTCCACCCGACGCCGCACCGTCCAACGAGGTCCAGGCATCCGCGGGCAGTCCGTCGGCCAGGGCCGGCCGGCGGGCCTCGAACTTCCATCCCTTTTCGCTCCGTGCCAATTCACCCTGCCCGAGCCCGAGGGCCACCGAAGAGAAATGGCAGGATTCACAAGAGCGGGAGCGTCCGCTGGTATGGGGATCGAGGAGAGCGAACAGCCGCCGGAACCGGATCTCCTTCCAAGCTGGGTGCTCGATGGTGAGTATCATGCCGGGAATAGCGGGAGCGATGTGCCCGTCGGCCGCCACGCCTAGAGGCGGCAGGCTGTTGCTTATCCCCCAGCGCCGTTCCATCCAGTGTCCCGGGGTCGCGCGGCCCGCCAGATGGTCCCACTGCCGGCCCTGGGGGTCGTATCCGGTGTGGCAGCCGTAGCACTGGGGTGCCCACTGGGCGTGGCAGGCCGAACAGGCCAGACGCGCGTGGGCCGCTTGGTTGGGGTGACTCGATTGCTGGTACTGGGGAATGCGGATCGCACCCCCCTGGACCTTGCGGTGCAGGAACAGACCTTCCGAACGCAGCTCGACATGCCAAAGGGGCGTGCCATGCCGGGCGGTCACGAGGAATTCCTGCTCCGGTCCCGCCGGAAACGGAATCCGCGGTTTGAGCCCTGTGTGGCGCTCTGACCAGTCCGCTAGCCGCACCCTGGGGTTGCGGTTGTCATGACAATCGGCGCAGGCGATGTCCACGGCCGCTTCCTGGTGCAAGTAGAGCCGCTTGCCGTCTCCCATCAGGCCGATCCCGGTGTGGCAGTCGATGCACGCCATCCCGGCCCGGTGGTGCACGTCGGCGGCCTTGTGCACCACCAGGCGGCCATCCGGTAAGTAGCCGCTGTCGGCCTGGTCCGCCGCGGAGCCCGCGTCCACCTCCGCCAGTCCGGAATAAGAGAGGGAGATGCGCCCGGAGCGGGCATGGCAGCCGAAGCAGTGCGCATCGCCGATCCGGGCGGTCAGCAGCGGGTGGCCGCCCCCTGGCGGCCGCTGCAGGTGGCAGCCCAGGCAGCCCCCGCGCCGCTCCATGCCGGGACTGCCCGCCTGCCGGGCCGCCCGGTCCGATCCCAGGTGGCAGCCGGCACAGAGCTTGCGCAGCAGGGAATCGGCGGGGCTCTCCCCCAACGACTCGAATCCCGCAGGGCCGTCCGGCGAGGTCTGCTCGCCCAGCACATGGCGGGTCACGTTCACGATACCCCGGCCGCTGAACATCAGCCCGTGGCTAACTGAGCTCACCTGCTCCGGGTGACAGGCGCCGCATCCAGCCTGCAGGCTCCCCGGCACGCCCGGGCTGGCGACCAGCCCCGCATGGCCGGCGGCCAACGTGCCGGCGGCAGAATCACCGCCGTGGCAGCCCGTGCAGGGGACCCCAGCGGCGAAATGCCTGTCCGCCGGCGGCACCTCCTCGGTATGACACTGGAGGCAACCCCCATCGCCCGCCCACGATGGACGCAGACCCCAGAGCAGGATGGCGGCGAGAAACAGCACCGCCATTCTCATTGGTCTTCGCTACTACAACAGCAGCAGGTCGGGATGTCGGCATCCCCGGAAGCCGCTCCCCCGTCCTCGCCCCCACGGCGCGCGGCGCCCGATTCGGCGTGGACACGCCATCGCATTCGATCACGAAGGCCGTTTACGGCCACGAAGAACTCGCGCATCATCGCCACCCAGTAGTACATGCCCCGCTCAGTCAGCCGGAGATAGTCGGCGTCCTCTTCGACGGCACCCCCCAGTTTCAAGGCAAGCAGCTCCAATCGAAGGCTGTGGAGGATCTGGTTGCCGTACTGCTCGCGCAGAATGCGCTTGTCCAAGCTCAATCCGAACAGCCCCATCAGCAGGGCATACCGGTATTGCTCCCGCCGGCCCAGAGGCATGCCAGCGACCAGCGGCGAGCATTCCTGGCCGACCAGCCTCAGGTAGCGGTTGATGGAAAAGGTGCTGGAGTAGAGGGTGCCATCGAGGTAGCTGAAGCTACCGCTGCCGGCGCCGGCAAAGTCCCGGTGAGCCACGATATACTCGTCCAAGGCCGCCGAATCCCGATTGAAGCACCAGGCAGAGGCGGGGGTGTAGGCCGGGCGAAGGCCCTCCCGAATCGCCTGGTAAAAGACCGCCTCGCGGGTCAGTGTCGGCCTACCCAGGGTCTTGGAGATGGCCCGCTGGGTCGAGGGTGAACTCATGAGGGGGTAATAGGAAACCTGGTCCACCCGCAACTGCTCCATGACGACACGGAGATCCCGTTGCAAGGACTCCAGGTCCTGATGGGGCAGATTGAACATCAAGTCGATATTGAGAGTGGCGAAGCGGTCCTGGGCAAGGCGCAGTCTCTCCACGATCTCTGCCCCGCTCCCGTACGCGTCCCGCCCCATCTCCCTGAGCAGCGTATCGTCAAAGCTCTGCACCCCGACGGAGAGGCGGTCGACCCCGTGCCGTTCCAGCACCGTCAGGACATCGTCGCGCAGGTGGTTGGGATTGGTTTCCACCGAAATGCTGCGCACGGGAAACAATTCGCGCAACAGGGCGAGCGTGGCCCCCAGCTCCCCGGGCAGCACCGTGGGCGTACCTCCGCCCACATAGATGTCCGAGAAGCGGTACCCCAGCCGGTACCAGGCCCTAATGTCAGCACGCAGTGCAGCGAAGTACCGGATTGCCTTCTCCGGATTGAGCCTGACCCGGTGGAAAGAGCAGAACGGACACAGGTGCTCACAGAAGGGGACGTGCACATACAGCAGGTAGCGCCGCCCCTGCTGCGGCGGAGGCCGCGGCAGGCAGGCCCCGGGCACCAGGCGCATATGGTGCTCAAAGTGGCGGCGCAGATAGGCCGTTAGCAGGGTCTCGATGAACATATGCTGCTGCCAGCCGTCTCTTCGACGAATCCACCGACCGCCTTGCGGATCAACCGACAATCGGTGCTGAAGGAGAAGGGGGGAAACCTCTGGCGGTACCGAGCCTACGAGCTGTCGATCCGGCTGCTCGCGCTGCCTGCACTCAGCACCCTTCGCGGTGCGCCCGCCGCGGTTGCTTGGGCTGCACTGTGGTCACGGGTGGTACGAAGGGGGCTGGCTTCGGTGCATACACCGGGGCCTCGGCCCCTTGGCCGCCGACGAAGTAGCAGGCGACCGCGCGCTTCTTGGCAATCGACGCCGCCTCCCCGATCTCGGCTACGGAAGGAATATCGGGGTTGAGCACGTGCCGGCTCCAGGCATCATAGCCGCCCTTCACCAGCAGCGCATCGCAGCCAGCCAGACGCAGCAAGGCCGACGCCGCGGCTGCATGTTCTGACCCCGTCGAGTAAAGGATCACCTTCCGGTCCTTGGGCAGGCTCCCAAGCTTCGCCGGGGTCACCAGATCGGTCAACGGCAGGTTTTGCGCGCCCTTGATGTGGCCAGCCGCGAACGCGTCGGCCGAGCGGATATCGATCAGCATGAAGTCCTTTCGGCTCTCGATGATCCATTGGGCAAGCTGTTCGACGCTTACCTGGTTCTCGCCTCTCGCCACGCTCTGCGTAACCTGCTCCAGGCGCTGCGCGCTCAGCTCGCCGCCGGGGGGCGGCGCACCGCAGGCTGTCAATGCACCAGCCACCGTCAGCCACAGCATATGCCGTATCGGCTTCATTGCATCACCTTCCCGGTCAACACTGGCCCGCCTGACTCGCCACCCACCCGCACGCGGTCGAGCAGCTGTACGTTGAATTCCGAGTCGTAATTGATCCAGGTCGTCTCCTGGCCCAGGTCGACCGCGATCAAGCGCAGCATGTAGCCACCCAGCAGCACCAGCACCGGTGCCACGAGCACCAGCCTGCGGCTCGCCCCCTTGACCTCGAAGTAGTCCAAGGCCAGCGGTACCAGCAGGCCGAGGGCCACGAACGCGCCCCAAAACGCGACCGTATAGTCACCACCCAGCACGTGCTGCACCGCCTCAAGCTGCAGCCTCGTGCCTGTCTTCATGTTGACGATCAGTAGTGCAACCAGTGCCAGCTCCACGACGATCAGACCGGCATCGACACGGGTGAACAGGCGCTTTTCAGTGTGCTCTCGGGTGATCAGCGCGGTCAAGGCCGCACCCGTGGACAGCCCGGAGATCAGGAACAGGGGCCCGAGCAGCCCTGTGTTCCAGAACGGCCGGGCGCTGAAGGCGCTGAGCAGGATGCCGGTATAGATGCCCAGGCCGACGGCAAGTGGGATCGCCGCCCAGGCGATGTGCCGTCTGAAGCGCTCTGCCGCGTCCAACAGCAGGCGGCCGGGGAAGAGGCGGGCCACCGGTGCAGCTAGCAGGGGATAGCCCGCACGCAAGGTGGAGAGGATTTGAAGGATCGCCACAGGGTAGACCAGGATTAGGATCCACGCACCATAGGACATGGGCGAGGTCGGCTCGAAGGTCATGTAAAAGCGATGGACGTGCCACTTAACCTCAAGATCGAGAAACAGCGTGGTCATGCCCACCGACAGCACAATGGGGCCAAGCAACGCCAGGCCGTTTACCGCGAACGGCGCCTCCTTGTCCTTCCTCAACAGCAGCATCAGCGCAGAGAAGAACATGATGCCGGCGGTCAGACCACCGAGAAACAGGTAGACCGATATCTCCCAGCCCCAGACATGCATCACCGGGTCAATCTTTGGATTGTCGCGCGCCGTGATGAGGATCTCTTCGAGCACGGTGAGGTCACTCTCAAGTCAGGTAATACACGTTGGGGTGGTTGCCGGTCTCGGGCGCCAGCACCTTGTACCTGCGCGTGCGCAGCAATTCGGACACCTTGCTGGAAGCGTCGTCCAGCAGCCCGAAGTGCATGCATCGGGTCGGACAAACGGCGACGCAGGCCGGATCGAGACCCTTCTCGACTCGATGCACGCAGAAGGTACATTTGTCGATGTAGCCGTCCGGATGCATGATCAGGCGGGCGTCGTAGGGACACGCCGCGATGCAGGCCTTACAGCCGGTGCACTTGCGCGGGTCCACCAGTACGATGTTGGTGTCGTTCCAGTAGTGGCTGGCGCCGGTTGGGCACTGCTCGACGCAGGTGGCGTGTGAGCAGTGGTTGCAGCGCTCGGAGCGGAACTCCGTGGTCAGGTTCGGGTAGGTGCCCTGGGTCGCCTCCACCACCCAGTCGCGGTTGAGGCCGGCGGGCACCTTGTTCTCGGTCTTGCACGCGATGACGCAGTCGGCGCAGCCGATGCACAGCAGGGTGTCAATGACCATCGCATAGCGGGTCATGTCAGGCGGGCTCCCTCGCGAAGGTGACGAAGTTGGTTCGCATGCTGGTACCGCCCATGATCGGGTCCACCTTGACGTTAGTCATCAGCTCGGAATCGTCCGCGCCCAGCCCGTAGGTCAGGCGCAAGCGGCGTGACTGGTGGCCGAAGCCGTGAGCCATGAACACCGAGTCCGGTCGGATCCGCTCCGTGACGCGGACACGGATCGGGTTGCTCACCACGCCCTCCGGGTTTCTCAGGCGGACGTATTCTCCGTTCGCGAGCCCCCACTCGCTGGCTACCAGCGGGTTGACCCATACGGTGTTCTCGGGAGCGAGCTGGAATAGCAGCGGGTTGTTGGTGGTCTTCCCGAAGGTGTGGGCAGGCATGCGCCCGTAGTTCAGATGGTAGTAACCCTGGGGCGGGCGCTCCGGCCGGGTGTATTGCGGAATCGGGTCGAATCCGGCCTCGGCGAGCTGCTGCGAGTAAAGCTCAATCTTACCGCTGGGAGTGTAGAACTGCTGCGGCCCGGCCTCTGTGAGGTACCTCGGCTGCGTGCGTGGGTAGCTCTTGATACCGATGCGCTGCATCTCCTGCAGAGACGATCCGACCTGCTTGAGCTGCCAGTCCAGCACCTCGCTGTAGTCGTTCCACGGGAAGTACTGTTCCAGGCCCAGGCGGTGGCCGAGCTGCTTGGCGATCCACCAGCCTGGCTTGGTGTCGTAGAGCGGCTCGAACGCCGGCATGCGCAACGCCAGCGACGGATGGCGTTCACCGGAATTACGCAGGTCGTCGTAGCGTTCGAGGTAGGTGCACTCTGGAAGCACCACATCTGCGTAGCCGGTGATCTCCGCGGGCATGGTATCCACCACCACCACAAGCTCCAGCGAATTGATGGCCGCTTGCAGCCGCGGGCGGACACCGGGAATGGTAGTGGGCAGATTGGTGCCATAGACCACCCAACCCTTGTAGTGTGCATCCCGGCCAATCGAGGCCTCGATCAGCGCATTGGTCACGCCTTGATCGGCAAACGGGTAGCGCCCGCCGTGGGCCTCAAAATGGGTGCTCTTTGGCTCCGGGTAGGCCGGGAGTGGATACTTCGGCAGAGAGATGCGCTCCGGGATGTAGAAGCCACCCTCACGGCCCCACGAACCCAGCAGCGCGTTGAGTATGGCGATAGCCCGCGAGCGTTGTGTGTCGTCACCATACCAGGTCACGTGGCGGCCCGGGTGCACCAGCGTCGCCGGGGCATGCGTGGCCATTTCGCGGGCGGTGGCCCGAATCAGCTCTGGCTCGATCCCGGTCTCCAGGTAGACCCACTCCGGCGAGTAAGGCTGCACGTGCTCAGCCAGCTTGTCGAGCCCGGTGGTATAGCGTTCCACGTATGCCTTGTCGTAGAGATCCTCGCTGATCAGCACGTGTATCCAGGCCAGAAGCAACGCGACGTCGGTCCCGGGCTGGATCGGCAGCCAGTACTTGGACTTGCCGGCCGGAACCGAGAAGCGGGGATCCACGGTGATGAGACTGACGCCGCGTGCGAGCGCCGTCGCCAGGGTCTGAACCTGAGCGTTGTGCAGGTTCTCGCCAATATGCGATCCGATCAGCACGATGCAGCGCGAGTGGTCCATGTCGGTCCGCTCAGGCGAGCCCACGTCCTCTCCGAAGGTGAGCAGGAAGCCGATGTCGCGCGGCCCGCGGCATTGCGCGAAGGCAGGCTCGGCGCTGCTGCCGCAGCCGTAGGCGCGCATGAGATGCCTGAAATGGCTAGCACCGTAGCCGTGGTTGAGCAGGGCCGTGCGGTCTGCCCCATAGTCCGCCGCGATCTTCTTCAGCTTGGCGGCGACGAAGTCCAGCGCCTCCTCCCAGGACACCTCCTTGAAGGTCTGGCGGCCGTCATTGTCGGTCACCCGCAACAGCGGCCTCTTCAGGCGGTCGCGGTCCTCGTAGTTGCCGATCCCCCCGGTGCCGCGTGTGCAGAGCCGCCCCGTGCTGTGCAGATCCTGATCATTTCCGGTGATCTTCCACGGCTGGCCGTCTTCCCGGTGCACGAAGCCCGCGCACTTCCAGAAGCACTGATCGCAGAAGGTGGGGGTCCTGCTCACCTCGCCGGTTCCGGGGGCGGGGTAGGCATCGGGTCGCGGAAACAGCTTGCTGCATCCTGCCAGCAGGACAGACGACGCCGCGGCGCCGGTCCCGAGCAAACCATAGAGCTTGATGAAGTCGCGTCGTTCCACAGTATCGACTCGAAAATCAGGGACCCTCGCCGGGCGCCGTGGGGGTTGCCGGCACCGGGACGGCCGCAGCCTGCGGGGCACTGGCCGGGGACTTCGGAACGATGAAGTATGGCTCCTCCCCCGCTCCCTTGATAAAGGCATCGGAGGGGAGGAACGCGATCGCTATGCCGATCACCAGCCCCAGCACGACCAGCGGCGCCTGGTACTTCATCCTCTGCTCAGAGCGTAGACACCCTTCACACTCCTCATCCGTCGTGCGCCAGAAGCGCCGCTGCCCGAGTCGCATGAGCAGGCTGATCGCCACTGCCGCGATGACGGTCAGCAGCACCGCCGTGCCGATGCCGATGCCGAGCAGATGGTCGATGCGCCAGTCCCTGCCGTAGTCGCTCTCATAGAACTCGCGCCAGAGCGGATACAGGTCGCCGAACAGCA
Organism: uncultured Ectothiorhodospiraceae bacterium; assembly: GCA_964461215.1. GTDB lineage: Bacteria > Pseudomonadota > Gammaproteobacteria > JAABTG01 > JAABTG01 > CAYWTP01. The sequence continues at coordinate 10,661 of CAYWTP010000021.1, forward strand.
GCGAGCCGCCGAAGAAGCCGACCACGAAGACCATGGCGTCGATCTTGCCGACTGCCACTGACGCGATCGCAGTCCCGGGGCAGAAGCCGCCGAGCGCCATGCCGATCCCGAACAGGAACCCGCCGACCGCTACCGGCGCAACATAGGTGGGCAGGAAATAGACCTGGGACAGATCGAGAAACCCCGTCAGGCCCAGCCCCCACAGCCCCAGCGCCCCCGCGGCAATGGCCGCGGTCATGACGATGGGCACCCGGACGTTCCTGAGGTAGAAGGCGCTGCCGACGATCCGGCTGTCGGTGAAGCCCCCGTGGTAGATCCCGAAGCCGAACAGGAAGCCGATCGGCACCGCCAGCCACAGGTTGGCAGCCTCGGAGATGACACCCGTCTTGACCAGCGGCGCGACTATATCCATTGCTTCCTCACGAAATAGGCTGCCGCAAAGCCGCCGGCGAACGTGCACAGGACGAAGACCCAGGCACCGACCGACAGCTCGGCCGCGCCGACCAGGCCCTCTCCGCTGGCACAGCCGCGCGCCAGGCGCGAGGCGAAGCCAGCCAGCACCCCGCCGGCCAGGGCGTAGAGCAAGCGCCCGGCGACGGATATGCGCGGCCCGCGCGGCACCTCGAGGCGGAGATCACGGCACGACAGGCCACCGACGAAGGCGCCGAGCAGCAAGCCGATCATCAAGTAAAGCAGATAGTCGTTGAGAGGGTTCGCCCCACCGGCGAAATAGGGGGCGAAGTACTCGCTCTTCACGCTCAGGTGCGGCGCCAACCAATGCTGGACGGTCGCGACGATGCGCGTCAACGAGCCGCTGGCACCGATTCCGCGGCCGGCGACTACCCATGACAGCAGCATGCTGAATCCGATCAAGACCCCGGCGAAGACCGGAGGCCAGCGGCGACACCAGTTCATGAATTGCCCCCCGTCACTTCAATGGGGTGGGGTGACCAGCAGGACCCGCCCCGGCCGCCCTGTACCAAGTCATTCAGAAATGTTTGCTAATATACACATCCTAGTGCCGTTTTCCCACCTGCGTACCTCCGCCTGCTCTTCCCGGGCCAACGCGGCAGGTTGCTAATCCCGACAGGCTTCTAGCCCAGGTAGCGCCGCAGAAGCTCCCGGCGGCTGACGGTGGACAACTCCGTAGGCCTCCCATGTGCCCTGAACCCGGCCTCGCCGGGGTTCAGGATCTGCCGCATCACCTCCAGGGCTACGGCCCGGGCGGTGGCCTGACCTCTAAAATCTAACACGGAAGTGAACAGGGCACAGCTCTGATAGGTAATGCCCGCTACTTCCGCGACGAAAAATTCGAGCTCACCGGCCGGGAGCTCCCAGTGCTGCCGGGCACCCTTGCGTAGCCCCCGCCAGTCGTCCCCCTCGCCGGGCAGCAGGATCAGGTTCATGAACCACGGCGCAATCAGCACGCCCAATTGGCGGCCCCGCCATTGGGTGAATCCGACGGCCTCCACTTCCAGGATCGGACTTACGACTGGCAGCCCCTGCATGCGTTTCCGGTGGATGCGCTCGAAGACTTCCACGAGCCGCGCGGCCGGTTCGGAGTCATGCATTGCGGGGCGGGCCCTCAGTCATCCAACACCAGAAACATCTGCTTGCCGGAATCGCATTGGGGGCAGTGCCAGTCGTCGGGCAGGGCGGTGAAAGGCGTACCCGCGGGGATCTGCGCCACCTCGTCGCCCTGCGCCGGATCATACACGTACCAGCAGATGCGGCATTCCAACCGGGTGTGGTCCTGGACGCGTTCCCTGGCGTCGTCGTTCGTGAAGCTCTCGGGCATGGAACGGCGCTGTTAGAGAATGTCCTCGTAGGGCTCCAGGATATCACGGAGTCGGCGGCCGGAGTCCCGGATGTCTTCCATGGCCGCCCGTGCGACCAGGGGCAGGTCCACCACCTCCAGGGTATTCAGGATCAGCTTGCCGGTGGAGTTGAAATAACGCACCCACCAGATATCTGGAACGCCGGTGCTGAGGATGGTGCAGTCTCCGTAGCCCCTGGACAGAATGCTGACTGGACCTTTGCCGAGGGACTCATCGAGAAAGCCGACGTCCTGCTCCATGAGGGGCAGGAGGGTGAGATTGATTACGTGGGCCGGATCACCGGGCCGGTAGGCCGCCACGTGGTCCTCCAGCTCCGCCATGATGGGCAGGGCGTTCATGATGTCCGCCGGTGCCTGCTCCGGTATAAGGCGGGTCACCCTGCGGGCATCGCCGCGACCGGTCAGGTAGGCCAGCGCCGGTACCTCGCCTACCTCGATGAGGTCGCGCACCGGCCGCCCTGCCGCGTCCAGGTGAAGGGTTCGCCAGACACCGGCCAGGACCGATTCCTGCATGCGGGCCACCAGGGGTCCGTCGTACTTCACGCTGACCTCACCCTCGCCCAGGATCTGATTGACCAAGTCACGGTTGGCAGGGTTCAGGTGCGATATGTCCACCACCCATGGCTCGTGATCCGGTTGCCATTGGACCAGCGCGTTCTGCAGCCAGCGCATGACATCCCGGGCCTGATCCATCTCGCGAAGCGTGTTTCCGTCGGGCAGGACAGGCTTGCGATAGGCGGACATCTCCCGCGGCATCTCGATGTATTCCAGCTGCACACCGTCCTCTTCTGCCGGCTGGCTGCCGGGACTGACGCCGATCACGGGGATGTCCTTCAGCGACATGGACTCAGTGCTCCTTGTCTGTCATGGGTTCCGGGAGCTTGAAGCCGGGTGGGGGCGTGGCCTGCTGCTCCAGCAGCCCGGCTATCTGGCGCAGATAGTCGGACCAGTTCTGGATGCCGGTGATGACCCCCAGGTAGCCACCGTCGCGCACGAACACCAGGGCGGGCCAGCGCCGGAAGCCGTATTTTAGCTGGAAGCTCTTCTCGTCCTCTCGCGCTGCCACGGCCGGCCGCAGATGTCCCGCGAAGGCGCTGGCCAGCTCTGGCAGGACCACGGCCACGTCCAGGGTCTCCGGAAACTGTACAGGGTCGCCGGTGAGAAACAATACCCCGGCCACGGCGTCGGCGGCGAACCCGTCCACCTCGTCCAGGTGTACCTCGGGAAAACCGTGTTCTTGGAACAGGCGCTCGATGAGGGGAGAGGTCACGGAGTCTCCAACAGGCGGGCGCGGACCTGCTCGTAGGCGCCCATCTCCAGCTCCGGGGGATTGAGGCGATCGTCGTGGAGCGGCGGGGCGGACCGAAGGACCGGTTGGACACCCCACTCCTGCAACACCTGGGCGGCTAGGGCCACGGCGTCCGGGATGCGCGCCTTGACTCGGGGGCGGAGGCTACCGCCGTAATCGTCCAGCTCCACAGGCTGTACGCCGATCAGGGCCAGCCTCTCCGGGTGCTGGTCCAACAGGCGCGCAGAGGCCAACACTTCCTGGAATCCGGTCTGGTGCATGCTCACTTTCTTTGCGCCCATGTAGCTGGGCACGTTGTCGTCGCGGATCAGCCGCATCTCGCCCGGCACCAGTCCAAAGTCGATGGCATCAAAGATCAGCAAGCGGTCAGCCTGCTGGATGTAGGAGAGGAGGAACATGCCCTGGGTCCCACCGTCCATCAATTGCACGTGCTTCGGAAAGGCGTAAGCGGCGTTCAGGGACTCCACCGCCCTAACCCCGAAGCCCTCGTCGGCCCACAGGAGGTTGCCGATGCCCAGGACGAGGATGCGCGGCGGAGCCGGCTCCGACATTTGTAGTGGCTTGCCCAATGGGGGACGGATCAAGTGTGACGGGTCACCAGAGCTACGGCTTGTCGTCCTTGAAATACCGCCAGCCGCCGATCATGGTGCTTACGCTGCTCTGGCGGGAGATGATGTCGGCACGCACGGCCATGTAGATGTGAATAATCACGAAGACCAGCATCAGCCACATGCCCATATCGTGCCACATACGTACCGTTTGCGCCTCGCCGATGAGGGGGATGACCCAGCCGAACAAGCGGTCCGCCCAGCTACCGAGACCGAGGCCCTCGCCATACAGCGCAAAGCCGGTGACGATCATGAACAAGGTACCGACGGTCATGAAGAGAAACATTGCCACCTGCGCGAGGGGGTTGTGGCCGGGCTGCTTGCGCAATTCGTCGGTCAGGAACAAGTAGAAGCGGATCTCGTACCATAGGTCACTCCACCATTTCCGCTCCCAGATGGGCAGGATGAAGAGCTCGCGGGCGTACCGGTTGCCCACGAACGCCCAATAGATGCGTACCGCGAAGCCAATGGCGAACACATAGGCAGCGATGAAGTGGATCATCCGGATGTTGCCCATTAGGAAGTGCTGGCTGGCCTCGCCGGTCACCGACGGCAACGGGTTGGCGATGAGATAGCCGGTGACCGCCAGGACCAGGATGGCAAGGCTGTGCACCCAGTGCCAGATCCTGACCGGAGCCTCAAAGACATACATCAGCCGCATGGTGGACGGCTCAGGGCTCTTGCGTGCCGCGATTTCACTCATGGTCGTCACCCTTTTTTCGCGCCCGGGTCGCTACCGCGTTGAATCCGGGACCTTGGCGGCGCAGATCCCGCCAAGACCGATGTTCAACGCACCTTCACCACCGCCAGCTCCTGGCCATCCGGCGACAGGACATGGGAGGCGCAGGCCAGACAGGGGTCGAAGCTGTGGATGGTACGCAGGATCTCCACCGGCTGCGCTGGGTCGGCCATCGGGGTGTTCAAGAGCGCCGCCTCATAGGCCCCGATCTGCCCCTTGGCGTCCCGGGGGCCGGCGTTCCAGGTGGTGGGCACCACAGCCTGGTAGTTCTCGATCCTGGTGTTCTTGATGTGTATCCAGTGGCCCAGGGCGCCCCGTGGTGCCTCGCCCACGCCGTTGCCCTTGGCCTCCGCCGGCCAGGTGTCCGGCTCCCATTTGTCCATATTGGCGGTGGCAGTGTCGCCGGCCTTGATGTTGGCCAGCAGGCCATTGTAGTAGTCGCGCATCTTGTGAGCCGTCCAGGAACACTCCAGACCGCGGGCCGCGGTGCGCCCCAGGGTCGAGAACAGGGCCGTGATCGGCAGGCCCAGGTCCCGTAACAGACCGTCCACCTGCTCCTTGATATCCTCTCGGCCACGGCCGTAGGCCACCAGATAACGGGCCAGAGGGCCCACCTCCATGGCGTGACCGCGCCAGCGGGGGGACTTGAGCCAGGAATACTTGGCCGACTCGTCGATGTTCTCGATCGCGGTCTTGGTACCCTTGAAGTTGGGACCCGAGGGATCGAAGTGGGGCTCGGTGACGCCGTCGAAGGGGTGCAGGCCCTGACTCTCGTCGGCATACGTGTACCAGGAATGGGCCACGAACTCCTGGACTTGTGCCGGGTCCTTGGGGTCCACGTCCTGCACGTCGTTGAGGTTGCCATCCACGATTGCCCCGCTGGGCAGGCCCAGGTTGTGGAGGGACCAGTCGTTCGCCTTCTCCGGAAACTCGCCCCAGGACAGCACGTTCTTGCTGGACAGACCACCCCCATACAGCCAATCCTTGTAGAAGGAGGCGATGGCCTTGAGGTCTGGAATATAGACCTTGTCCACGAACTCGATGGCCTGGTCGATGACCGATGACACCAGGTTCAGGCGCTCCATGTTGATGGCGCTTACGGCCCCGGCATCGTCCATATTGATGGGACTCGGCACGCCCCCTACCAGCCAGTTGGGATGTGGGTTGCGGCCGCCGAAGATAGTGTGGATCTTGACGATCTGACGTTGGAAATCCAGGGCCTCCAGGTAATGGGTGACCGCCATGAGATTAGCCTCCGGCGGCAGCTTGTAGGCCGAGCTTCCCCAATAGGCGTTGGAGAACGGCCCCAGTTGACCGGACTCCACGAAGGCCTTGATGCGGTTCTGCACATCCCGGAAGTAGCCGGGCGAGGACTTCGGCCAGTCGGAGATGCTCTGTTGTAACGCCGAGGTAGCCTTGGCGTCGGCCTTGAGGGCGCTGACCACGTCCACCCAGTCCAGGGCGTGCAGGTGATAGAAGTGTACCAAGTGGTCCTGGGTGTGCTGGGCTGCCATCATCAGATTACGAATGAGATTGGCGTTTTCAGGTATTTGGATCCCCAGCGCATCCTCCACGGTGCGTACCGAGACCAGGGCGTGCACACCGGTGCAGACCCCGCAGATCCGCTCGGTAAAGGCCCATGCGTCCCTGGGGTCTCGGCCCTTGAGTATGACTTCAATGCCCCGCCACATGTTGCCGGTTGACACCGCGTTGCGGATCACATTGTTGTCGTCTACGTTGACCTCGATACGCAGGTGCCCCTCAATACGGCAGATGGGGTCCACCACCACGCGCTTGCCGCCAGTATCCAGCTCAAAGCCATTGGGGGTGACGGTGCTACTCATTGTCGGATTCCTCGATGTGCGGGGCCCTCATGCGCTTGATGACCGAAGCAGCCGCATGGGCCGCGACACCCACCGCCGCGGCACCGGCCAGCACCGCACCCACTTTGTCGGCGGTGGCCTCCACGCCACCGGTGACGTGCAGGTTGGTGACCGGGTGATAGAACGAGCCCTTGTCCCAGAAGGCGTCCTCCGCGCAGCCCAGACACCCGTGGCCGGAACGCACGGGCCAGGAAATGCCGTCGTTCCAGCCTATGGTGGAGCAGGCGTTGTAGGTGGTGGGGCCCTTACACCCCACCTTGTATAGACAATAGCCCTTGCGAGCGCCCTCATCGTCGAACTTCTCCACGAACTGGCCGGCGTCGAAGTGGGGCCGCCGGTAGCACTTGTCATGCAGACGCTGGCCATAGAACATCTTGGGGCGGCCCTGGCGATCCACTTCCGGGAGCCGATCGAAAGCCACCATGTAGGTGATCACTCCGGTCATGACCTCGGCGATGGGTGGACAGCCCGGCACCTTGATCACCGGTTTGTCAGTGATGACCTTGTGGATAGGCGTGGCACGGGTGGGATTGGGACGGGCTGCCTGTACACAGCCCCAGGAGGCGCAGGACCCCCAGGCGATGATGGCCTTGCAGTGCTCGGCCATGTAGCGCAGCTTCTCCACGTAGGGCCGGCCGGCCTGAATGCAGTACATGCCGTCCTCGTTCAGGGGCGGGTTACCCTCGCACGCCAGGATGTACTGGCCGTCGTATTTCTTTACCGTGTCCTCCAGGATCTGCTCGGCCTGGTGGCCGGCGGCGGCCATCAGGGTGTCGTCGTAGTCCAGCGAGATCATGGAGAGCACCACGTCGGCCGCCAGGGGATGCCCCGAGCGGATGAAGGACTCGGAGCAGCAGGTGCATTCCAGGCCGTGCAGCCAGATCACCGGCGTGCGCGGCTTGGTCTCCAAGGCGTGGGCGATACGTCCGGCAAACTCCGGTGCCAGGCCAAGGCCCGCGGCGGTGAGACTGCAGAACTTGAGGAAACTGCGCCGGGTGATCCCTTGCCGGCGCATGACTTCGTAGAGGGTCTCTGTCGTGGCCATCCCAATCTCCTCAAATCATTGGTTGATGAGCCGAGGGTTGCTTGGTCAGTAACCCTACAAAGTATATGCTTTTTTCTGGCCGATTTACACGCTACTCATGCCCGCGGTGGCGTGAACAGGATTCATGGGATTCAAGATCTAGCGCACTTCCCCCAAGCTGCGGCGATGTTGCTCAAGCTCACGTCGGCGCGACATGGCGCCGAGGCTGCGGAAGCGAGAACTCCGTGCTCGTACCGTTCGCGTATCGCCTCGGCCAAGAGCCGCTACGCGCGCCGGGCCAGCACTTGCCGTGCGCCATGGGGCGCACTGAGAGACAGGTCATGGGCCGCGGATAGGCCCCGGGCGGGCCGTCCTGTCCGCGTCAGGCCTTGAGATGACCGAGGTAGGCCCGTCGTCGGGGCATCTTCCAAAGATGAAGACGTGACGCCGGCTCTTGCCAGCATGCCCGGCCTCCCCCTCCGGGGGAACCTAAACTCTACCTTGCGGATGGCAAATGAAGTAGGCGCTACTGGGGGGGGGCGCCCATGAGGGCTTCCAGCACGTTGCGCGACTCGTCCTCGCTCAGCACCCGAAAGGCTCCATTGATCACCCGGGAGAAATCGGCGTGGTCGAGCGTGCGTATTTGGCCGGGATGGTCAAGGCTCGTGAATTCCAAGGTGAGGAAGCCACAACCCATCGCCAGGTATTTCTCGCCCTCTATCTCGACCACGGATCCGCGTTTCAAGCCCAGCTTGTTCTCCCCGATTGGGGTGGAGCGGCAGGCCATGGAATATGCTGCACCAGACTTGGTCGGACCGAGGGTCTCCTTCAGGTAGCGTGCATACCGGCTGACCTCATCATTCGCCAGCTCCGGGTGCTCATGAGCGAGTATATGGGCGGCATACATTTCCTTTCCCATCGTCGCCTCCTAGGCGTCAAGAAATAGTGTTTTGTTTATAGCATAGAGGGGGGGTCTTGTCGTTGTCGATGCCTTGAGCGCCCGGCTGCGGCAGAAGGTTCGCTCTTGCTTGAGCTGCCGGTCCAACACCTGCTCGTAGTCCTGGCAGGGGAAGGACCGCTCCGGCGCGCGGAGCTGCGCTTGACGGCGGCGGTTCCTGGGGTGAGGATGCCCGGCAACTCTGCTGGGCACGAGGAGACCGACATGAACAACGAGCAGCCTCGCTCCGACGCCCTGGTTTTCTTCGGGGCGACCGGGGACCTGGCATACAAGAAGATATTTCCCGCGCTTCAGGCCATGGCCCGGCGCGGGACGCTGGACTTCCCTGTGGTGGGGGTGGCCAAGTCCGGTTGGAACCTGGAGCAGCTTGTCGCGCGCGCGCGCGCCAGCGTAATCGAGCACGGCGGTGGCGAGGATGCGGACGCATTCCCGATTCTGGCGCAGCGGCTGCGCTACGTGGACGGCGACTACAACGATCCCGCAACCTTCGCCGCACTGCGCTCGCAGCTCGATGGCTCCCGGCGACCCGCCCATTACCTGGCGATCCCGCCCAGCATGTTTCCCACCGTGGTGCACCAGCTTCACCAGGCGAGCTGCACGGGAGGTGCGCGGGTCATCGTGGAGAAGCCCTTCGGCCGTGATCTGGAGTCGGCCAGGTCGCTGAATGAGACCCTGCACAAGGTGTTTCCGGAGGCGAGCATCTTCCGCATCGACCACTACCTGGGCAAGGAGGCGGTGCAGAACATTCTGTATTTCCGCTTCGCCAACGCCTTTTTGGAGCCCATCTGGAACCGCCGGTACGTGCAGAGCGTGCAGATCACCATGGCGGAGAGCTTCGGCGTGAGGGGCCGTGGCAAGTTCTATGAGGAGACGGGTGTCATCCGTGACGTGATCCAGAACCACCTGTTCCAGATCGTCAGCTACCTCGCCATGGAGGCACCCTCGAGCACCTATGCCGAGGCGATTCGCGACGAGCAGGCCAAGGTGCTGCGCACCGTGCGGCCCATGACCGTGGAGAACATGGTTCGCGGGCAGTTTCGCGGCTACCGCGATGAGCCGGGGGTGTCCAAAGACTCGTATATGGCAACGTATGCTGCCCTGCGCTTGTACGTCGATTCCTGGCGCTGGGAAGGCGTGCCCTTCTACGTGCGGGCCGGCAAGAAGCTGGCCAAGACCTGCACCGAGGTGACGGTGGAGCTGAAGAACCCGCCCCAGGTCGTGTTTCACGAGGCTACCCCGTCACGGGGCAATTACGTGCGCTTTCGCTTCAGTCCCGAGGTGTCCATCGCCGTCGGCGCCCGCGCCAAGCGCCCGGGGGTGGGCTTGCGCGGTAGACCGCTGGAGCTTGCCGTGGTGGATGAGCCCCAGCAGGGACAGGACTTCCGCCTGGGCGACTATGAACGCCTGCTGGGTGACGCCATGGCCGGGGATGCCACCTTGTTTGCCCGCCAGGACGTGGTGGAGGCGGCCTGGGCCATCGTGGATCCGGTCATCCACGGACCCAGCTCCATGTATGAGTATGAGCCCGCTACCTGGGGCCCGCCCCAAGCAGACCGCCTGGTCGCGGACGTGGGGGGCTGGAACACGTCTCAGTGATTAGCGGGATTAGCGAAAGTGGCGATTTGCGCGATTGCGGGGAGCTGGCGGGACGGCCGGCGCACCGGAGGCAGAGGCGGGCCACATTGCGCCCCCGCCTTTTCTGCCGGTTGCACAAGTAGCTAGGGCAGCGGCGCAGCCGATGCCCTCAGGCGATGATGTTGAGGGTGTCCTCGTTGATGAATTGGAAGCCGGCGATGGTGCCCTCATCGCCTACCTGCTGGACCACCTCCGGGGCCGACAAGGATGCGACGCGAATGTCACGGAGCGACGCCCGCTCGGGCACCGACACGTGGCCGGCCGGCTGACCGTTGAGCAGTACATCAATGATCCGGACTGACGTTTCCACGGCTGAACCTCCCGGGCTCCGGGTGGGCCGACGCCCGTGCTGTGGGAGCCCTGTGCAGACTATTTCGGCCGATTCTCCCGCGGCTTGAGCGTCTGCGGGCGGCAGTGTCGCTAGCGGGTCGTGCAGAGTCCGGCTGCGAGCGGGCCCGGAGGTAGCCCGTGCACGTCACCAAGTGTCGCCGCTCGGGGCGCAGTACCGCGAAACCCCGATCGACTATACTGCTAAGCTCAATGTCCCCAAAATCCGCTGAAAAACCACTTGGAGGTTCCATGGCTGGAAGAACAATGATGTCCCTCGTTGCAGTGGGAGTCCTTTCCGGGCTTGCCGTGTCGTCCGAATCCGCTCTGGCATTACAGGGCTGCGAGCAGCTACGGCGCGACTGCGCGGACTATTGCCGCTACGCTGCGCCCATGGGTGACCATCGCGACTGCGTCCGCGAGTGCCGCGAGCGGGTCAAGCAGTGCCACGGCGGTGGAATGGAGCCCGATTTCGGTGCCCCCGGTGCCGGCTATCCTGGCGGCTTCGGGCCGAGTAGCCGTCGCGACAGGGGCTCCGAGTCCGATTTTCCGGGCATGCCAGGGCCCGGCGGTGCGTACAGCGAGCGTGGCGGGTATCCGGGCGGTGGCTATGGCGGCCCGCCGGCGGGCCCCGGCTATGGGCCGCCGGGATATCCGGGCGCTCCCGGCTATGGCCAGCCGCCTGCCGCGGCCCCTGCCCAGGCGGGCCAAGCACCCGAGGCTCCCGCGCCGGGTGAGGCTGTTGCGCCGCCGCAGGCACCCGCACCTCAGGCCCCTGCCTATCCCGCTGGTCCGGCGTATCCGGGGTATGGCGGCTATCCCCCGCCGGCGGGCTACGGTGGGTACGGTTATCCCCCCGGTGGGGGGTATGGGTATCCACCCGGCGGCGGCTACGGACCCTATCAGGGCCGGTAACGATTGGCTGGCAGCCGCCGCGGGCCTGTGTCCGCGGCGGCTTTGTTCTTTTGGTCGGCTGGGCGATCCCCACCGGACTCCCTTCAGCACCTCCCGCAGAGCCACCGTCTGAGCCAGCACGGTGGCCACCTCTTGCTCAACTAATACCTAATGTCCTCCATGTAAAGTTTATGATAAGAGATTGATTTAATATAAATACTTGTCTAGAGTTCAGACTCAGGAGGCGAGGGCAGCACGGGGGGCAGCTCCATGAAGACGCTTTCACGACCCAAGAGCAAGCCTGTAGAGAGTCCCGCAAGCCGGCAGAAGCAGCCGCCGACTGCGACGGCTCGAACGTCCAGAAGTCGGGATTACGACTGCACGGCGTACGGCTATTCCAAGTCCTCCTGGCCCGCCTGGTCGGGCCAGTAGCCGGCTATCGTCCGAACAGGCCCTTGAGGAGCTGCTGCTGAAGCTGGTCGCCCAGCTTGTCCTGGAGCTTCTTCTCGATCTGCTTCTGGACCTGCCGCTTCACGGTATTCTGAAGGATGTCCCCCAAGTCCACCACGTACTGCGGATCGGCGAAGCTTCCGGTGATGTGGACCGGTATGGGCAGTCCCCGGAGGTCCTGCAGATCCTTGCCGCCCTGGCCGGTGCTGGTCTCCACGATGACCGCTTTGACCCGGTAGTCGATCTGCTGGTGCACCAGGTCCAGCGCGCCCTGGCCAAGCACCCGCAGCAGCGGTGATCGGGCCTGCAGATCGTCGCTGCGCAGCACCCCGTTGGTGATGGTGCCGGAGGCATGGAGGTCGGAGAAGTCGGTCTGCCGCGGGCTGTTCGGCGCGACGGCGCCTTCGCCCCGCAGGCGGGCTTTGGCGTCGCGGATGAGCTGCGGAACATTGATTCCCTTGATGGCGCCGTTGATCGCCGCCAGATCGAGGCTGCCGTTCAGGGTCTTGGTCAGCTCCTCCGAGGTCACGCCCTGGGCGGTGAGATCGGCCGCTACCCGGGCCGTTCCGGTCAGCTTCTCCTGGCCCTGAAGATCCCGCAGCAAAAGACCGATGTCCACGTCGCTGAGGCGGGAATTGACCGCGACCCTTGCACTCTTGCCGCGCGCATCCACGCTTAGCCGGGTGTCGAGGCGGCCTTGGTAGAGCCCGGCGCTCAGGGGATCGATCCGCACAATCCCGTCCTTGGCCTTCACCGACAGCCGCACATCGCGGGTGCGCAGGTTGTCCAGCTTGAGGCGGGTGATGTGAGCCGTGCCGTCCAGGTCGAGCCTGCGGACGGTCTCCAAGGGCAGGGCGGCGGGGATCACCGACCCCTGGGCGGGTGCGCCTGCCACCGGGCGCGGTGAACCGGTTGGGCCTGCACCGGCGGCCACCGCAGCGTAGCGGTCCAGGTCCAGCGCGTCCACGTCCAGCCTGAAGGAGACTGCCGGCACCCGGAAGTCCCGGAAGTTGAAGCTGCCCGTGAGAGTGCTGTCGTCCAGCACCAGCTCCAGGCGCTGGAGATCCGCGCTGGTGGCCGTGGCGCCGAAGGTGGCTCGCAGGCGGGCCTTGGTCAGGGCCCTGGGATCGGCCAGGTTGGGGACCGGCTGCCCCAGGCGCTGGAGCAGTGCGCGCGGGCTGAGCTCGGCGAACGCCAGCGATCCGTCCACCTGGGGCTGGCCCGCGAGGCCGCTGGCCGTGACCTCGCCGGTGGCCTGGATCAGATCCAGGACGTTCAGGCGCAGCTGGTCCACCCGCAGGGTATCGGCCCGCAGATCCGCCGTGAGGTCCCCGTCCAGCGAGAAGTCGGCCTGGCTGCCGGGAACCCCCTGGCCTGTGAGATGAACCTTCAGTGCCAGGCGCTGGGCGTCGAGCCGGCTGCCGGCGCCGTGGAAGAGCAGGCCGGTGGTCAGCCGAGCCCTGGCCTGCACGGCGGTCCCGGGCAGCCCCGCCTGGACTTGCACCTCCAGGGTCTGGGCGGCCAGCTCGTTCCTGGCCACGTCGTAGCGCAGATCCCCCTTGAGGTCGGCCGACCCGGAGCCCAGTCCCGAGCTCCCGTCCTGCGCTTGCATCGTTGCCACCGCGTGCAGGTCCCGGGTGCGAAGCAGGTCACCGGCCAGCATCACCTCGCCGGTCACCACCGCCCCCGCCGACTTCAGCCCCAGCCCAGTGCTCTCAGCCAGGGTCTCCAGCCGGGCGTGGGTCAGCCGCGCGGAACGGGTCGTCAGATCGGCGTCAATCTCTCCCTGCAAGCTGCCGGCGGCATGGACGTCGGCAGCGCCCGTGTTCAGGTCGTAGTCCGCCTTGAGCCCCCGGACTGCCAGCGCCAGGGTGTTCAGGTCCAGGGAGACGCTGGCCCGGGCGGTGGCCGAAACGCTGCGCAGCCCGTGCTCCGACCCGCTGGCGCTCAGCCTCAGACGCGCACCGTCCAGCCGCAGGTGCCTGCTGGCGCCGTCGAAATCCAGATCCGTGCTCAGCTCTCCCTGGACCTGCTTCAGACTCGCCCCCGGCTCGGGGATCTGCACGCCCAGCCTGGCTCCACGGATCTGAGCCCGGGACCCCTGGGGGTCGATGCTGACCTGCCCGCTGAGTGTCACGTGACCGGCCACGTTAGGGGGCGCCCCCTTCGCATCCAGGGACACGGTCACGGGAAACGGGCGGCCGGGAGTCAGGGCGCCGGTCTCCAGGCTCAGGTGATCCGCCGTATAGCGGCTGCCGCTGCGGGCATCGGCCCAGGTCAGACGGGCGCCGGTCATTTCCACCCCGCCCACCGCGAGGGCGGCCAGACCCACGCCGTCGGGGTGTCCGCTGTCCCTTCGGGGTCGCATCAAATCGTCCCAGTTGGTGGCGCCGTCGGCGCGGCGTGCCAGGTTGAGCACCAGGCCACGCAGGGTGATGGTGTCGGCCTGAAGCTCTTTGTGCAGCAGCGGCAGCAGCCGCACCCGGACCTGCGCCGACTGAATGCTGGCAAAGGGGGCACTGCCGAATCCCGGCGCGTTGCCCAGGCGCGCCGCCCCCAGCTCCACGCCCAGCCAGGGGAACACCGACAAGCCGATCTTGCCCTCGATCTCCAGCTTCCGGCCGGTGCTGCGCTCGACCGCGCCGGCGATTTCCTGGCGGAAATCGTTGGGATCCACCAGCAGGGGGATGAGGACGGCGGCGGCGACTGCGAGCCCCGCGACGATTCCTGCGAGCAGGCCCAGTATCTTCAGTGCTTTGACCATTGCCCCGTCTCCGTGACCTAACCGGATCGTGCCTCGCGAAGCAGGTATTGGGTTGCCATGTCAGCTGCGTGCGTCGGCCCGTTGCCTGCGCGCTGAGAAATTCGGCCTCATAGGTTAGTTCTTAAGCCAAGTACGCGGTGTCCATGTGAGGTTTGCA
>CAYWTP010000022.1:0-1180 GCA_964461215.1 uncultured Ectothiorhodospiraceae bacterium
CGACGGTCATGATTTCCACAATCCCGGTCTCCGCCGCGAGCCAATACAGCGAAGCATCGGCCAAGTCCATCTCGCGCTTTCCAGGCTCAGTATAGCGGTGCATCCACGCCCGCATGTCGGCGAGATGCGGAGGTTCGAACGGATAGACAACCGCACCGCCCAGCTAGATCCATTGGAGTAGCTCAAAACGCTGGGGAGCGTGCAGAAGATAAGCGGCTTCTACCACGCATGGCCAAGTGGTAATCAGCCGCAAGCCTTGCGGGGACAGCTCTGCGACGAGTTTGTCAAAGCGCTCGTGGTGCTTGTCATCAATCGCGAACAGGGCGATCTGAGGGCCAGCGTCAAGTAGAACGCTTCGCATTGAGCTTTGCCCGCATCTTCCCTGAGACATCCTCGGAGGCGTTTGGATCGCCCATCGGGACGCCGCTGCGCACCAGCTTCAGAAGGCTGGCGGGATCCTTGAAGCCGAGCACCCGCTCCAGCGCGTCCTTCACAAATTCCGACTTCGTAACACCGAGCCGTTTCGCCTCTTGCTCCAGCCGTGCCTCGATGACTGGGTCAAGCCGTACCGACAGTGCCATATGGGCCTCCGTACGTGCGTATTACAGTAATACAATAGCATGTCGGCGGCTGAGCGGCCAGCGCGATGTTCAGGTCGCCTATCGTTGCAGACAGGTGCCGGAGCCCATGAGCTATAGGGAACGACGGGCTCGTGAAGAACGGCATTTGTGGGGCTTGGGCTTGGGGCTTGGCGTTCGGCGGAACCCGTGATGGTTCCGCCCTACGTGATGTCCTGTTGCTGCGCGATACTGGCTTGGCTGACGAATGTGCGGGACACCCAAACCAATCTGGTGCATGCCCAAGAGGCGGTGGGGCGGTGACAGCGGGGCGACTTCACGCCACCTGGACTCTCATACCGGCGCACATTCACAAGGGGCCGTAGCGGGGCAGGCAAGCTTCCGCTATGCGGCTCCACGCATACAAGGGGTCAGGTCCGCACGCATACAAGGGGTCAGGTCCGAGAGTGGAATATGCATCTACTACCATTGCGTGGATTGCGAATTCTTGGCTCACCGCCAAGGTCCGCTTGAGCGCCCGATAGTGGGGAGACGTTCATGGCCGGTGTGCACAAGGTTCAGCACATCTAGGTTGAAGATCCTCACTCGAGCGTGCCTGGCGA
>CAYWTP010000022.1:1280-25232 GCA_964461215.1 uncultured Ectothiorhodospiraceae bacterium
TGCACAAGGTTCAGCACATCTAGGTTGAAGATCCTCACTCGAGCGTGCCTGGCGATGACGTCGGTGCGTGGCGCAGACCCAACCGGTACGGGTGGACCAGCGGGCAGCCGAGCAGTCGGCCTTGGCGCGGCAGCCTGTGAGGCTGCGCGATGGCACCAAGGGCAAGACGGGACGTGTGGCCCTGGAGGGAGCGCTTGATCAGATGCGCCAGATCCTGGACCATGCGGACCCAGTGCCCGCGGATGGCCCAGCCGTGAGTGCCGCCACTGCATGGAGATCACGATGGACGAGTTCGACTGGAGCAAGTTCGGCGCCGCCATGCGCCGCCTGGAGTCCCTGCCCGAGGACGCCCCGGAACGCGCCCGCGCCATGGCCGACGCCCTGGAGGCCGCCCCGCCCGAGATCCACGAGCGCGTGCGCCAAGAGTTCGAGACCCTGCTCGGCCCCCTGGAGTCCACCGCCTGCGATCCCGAGGGCAACGCCCTGTACAGCGCCGCCCAGGTCGCCGAGCTGCTGGGCATGCCCCTGGAGCAGGTTGAGGCCGAGGCCGAGCGGCTATCCCTCGGCGGGCACCGCGCATTCCGCCGGCACTGAGGCACGGCCCCACACGAGCCCACGCGCTGCCGGGACCGCCGCCTCGATGACCCGTTTCAGGCCTTGAGATCCGAAGCCTTCCACTTCCCGAAGAATCCCCGCGGTTATGCGGTCATTACTCTTCGTTCCTGACGCGTAAGCCCCGTTCATAGCCACACCCGCCCTCGCGCAACGCCGGCGCGCACAGACCACGCCGCACCGCTTCCCGGGAAACCATCGCGACAGCCCCCGGCTGTGCCTGCCGATTCGGACCAGCGGGCGGCATGCGAACCTGCCCGCCATCGTCGCCACTGCCAAGACACTCAGCCATGAAGAGCGTGCCAGACTCTCCGCCCAGGTCGAGAGCATCATCGCCAAGGGTGCCTACTCGCAGCCGGCGCTGCTGACATTCGACATCGAGTGGTTCGGGGACATCAACGATGCCTTGGGCAGCGAGCGGAGCGTACAGGCCTGATCACGCTGCTGGCACCGCGGGTGATTGACCGGGTGCTTGCCCAGGTCCACGCGTGGCGCCGGGCGGGCATATCGCCCGGCATCAGCATCGACGTCTTCGCCCACGATCCGCAAGCCGCCGTCCGTAGGCGATAGAGGGCTAAAGGTTTCTCGCATCCAGCCGCTCCCCCGCCCACTACCGATCGAAGTCTTTATTGCCTGAGCTAGCAAGAGAGACCGCCCGGGTCGTTTAAGAAGAAAGAGAAGAGGGTGAGGAAACATGCCTGGCGCGTTCACATCGCCGTCGGTAACGGCAAAGCCGAAGCCGGGTCAGCCGTATCAGTGTCTTCTCGTTCCGGTCGCGCTAGCTGGGGTCGGAGCCGCGCTCATTCTCGCCATGGCAGGCGTGTCGCCTCTGACCCTGGGTGGTGCCGCTGGGCTGTTCGGTCTGGGGGTGGCGGCCGGCCAGTGGCTTCGGGGCAAGGTCGCGCGTGAGATTGAAGCCCTGCATCGTCGCGCAGAGGACGAGAGCAAATCCGGGATGACCCCTCTTCGTGACTACGCGGTGGAGCTGGAGAGGCTCTGCACCGGCGTGGCGCCGATACTCGAGCGCCAAGTCGGCTCCAGCCGGACCCAGATTACCGAGAGCGTGACCGATCTGACTCAGCACTTCGCCGGCCTGGTGGAGCAGCTCGAACGCATTCTGGCCTCGACAGGGGAACCCGACCCCCGGGCGTCCGGCGGGCATGACCTGGAAGGCCTCTTCGTCACCAGTGACGCGTCTTTGCGCGCGGTGACGGCAGACCTGAAGGACGTGCTCAAGCTCAAGGACGGAATGCTCGCGGCGATGAACCACCTGGCCGCCTATGCCATGGAGCTGGATGCCATGTCGGATGAAGTTCGCACGGTCGCCGGGAAGATCAACGTGCTCGCCCTGAACGCCTCCATCGAGGCGGCCCGCGCCGGCGAACAGGGCCGCGGCTTCGCGGTGGTGGCCACTGAGGTACGCTCCCTTGCCCGATCCTCCGCGAGTACCGGAGAGCGCATCAGCGCAAAGGTGCGCGAGATAGCCTCCGCCATGTCCGAGACCCTTCAGGCGGCCGAGGATTCGGGCCACAAGGACGAAGAAACGGTCGCTCGGGCCGAGGAGGCGATCTCCCGCGTCCTCAATGATCTGCGCCGGACGCTGGTTGGGCTGAAGGAAGACGCCGATCACCTTCGCAGCACCAGCTCCGACGTGCGCGATCATATTAGTGGGCTGTTGGTGTCGCTGCAGTTCCAGGACCGCGTCAGCCAGATCCTGGAGCACGTGCAGGAGCACCTTCTCAACCTTGGGCGGTTGGTCGGCACGGATCAGCAGGGGACGCGCAGCGCCACGCGGATCAATGCCGAGCAGGTGCTCACGCAAATGAGGCGAGCATACACAACCGGCGAAGAGCATCGAAACCACGCACCGAGCAAGGTTCCCTCCGAGACCGGACCAAGTGCATCTGAGCTCACATTCTTCTGAGCTAAGGAGTCACCGCCATGGGCAAGCTCATTCTGATCGTCGATGACTCGGCCTCGCTGCGTCAGGTGGTCGGCATCGCACTCAAAGGGGCGGGCTACGACGTCGTCGAGGCCAGCGACGGCCGGGACGCCCTGGGCAAGCTGACGGGGCAGAAGGTCAACCGCATCATCAGCGACGTGAATATGCCCAATATGGACGGCATCACCTTTGTCAAGGAGGTGAAGAAGCTGTCCAGCTACAAATTCACGCCGGTCATGATGCTCACGACCGAGTCCCAGCAGGACAAGAAGATGGAAGGCAAGGCGGCGCGTACCGGCAAGCGCCTGCACCTGGCCAAGCACAGCCCCGCGGTCGTGGAGGTGCTGGAGCTGCTGAACGTGGCCGCCTACTTTGGTGACCCGGTGCTTATCCCCGCCAAGAGGGCAAAGCCATGAATGCGGATGACCCGAAGCAGACCTTCGGGTGAGCACGGGAAAGGGTTTACGGTGGTTGCGGCCGAGGTCAGGAAGCTGGCCGAGAACAGCCGGGTTACGGCCCAGGAGATCAACAACCTGGCCAAGAGCAGTGTAGCCGTGGCCGAGGAGGCCGGCAGGCTGCTGGAGCAGATGGTGCCCAACATCGGCAAGACGGCGGATCTGGTGGAAGAGATCACCGCCGCCTCCGGCGAGCAGTCTTCAGGCATCGGTCAGATCTCGGATGCCATGAGCCAGCTCGACAAGGCCACGCAGCAGAACGCCTCCAGCTCGGAGGAGCTTGCGGCCACGGCCGAGGAGCTCTCCGGACAGGCTGAGGAGCTACGGACGGTCGTGGCGCGGCTGGGCGGAACCGATAGCCTTGCTGTGTCCAGACCCGCTGCGAAACGATCCCGCAAAGCGGGCATTCGCAAGGCCGCGCCTGGGGCGGGGGCAGGCTCTGCGGCTGCCAGTGCGCCCGACTTCGAGCGTTTCTGACGGAGGCGCCATGATGAACCAGCTGAGCATCCAGGTGGCGGCTGCGGAGCCAGTGCCCATCGAGGCGGAGTCCCACCAATATCTGACCTTTGGAGTGGCCGACGAGCGCTATGCGATCGACATTCTGGACATCAACGAAATCATCGAAGTCGGGCGGATGACGCGGGTGCCGATGGCGCCCCCGCACGTGCGCGGGGTAATCAACCTGCGCGGCAGTGTAGTGCCGTTGGTGGACCTCAGCGCTCGCCTGGGAAAGGGCGCAAGCGAGATCACCAAGCGCAGCAGCATCGTGCTCGCAAGAGTCGAGGCGAAGGGTGAGCAGCAATCCCTGGGCATGCTGGTGGACGAGGTGAACGAGATCCTGGAGATCCCGTCCACCCACCTGCGGCCGGCACCGGAGTTCGGCACGGAGATCCACCCGGAGTTCATCGAGGCGATGGCACGGGTCGGGGATGCGTTCATGATCCTGCTGGACGTCAGACACGTGCTGTCGGTGGACGAGCTGGCTCAGCTCCAGGGCTTGGAGAACTCCGCAGCCGCTGGCGGGCTGGTCGAAGCGGGCTGAGCAGGCGACGACCGGCGCATGTCCGTCGCCGTGCCGGTTTGCGGGATGATCCTAACGCTGGCGGTAGGCGAATGAGCTTGTCCGAGCCCGGGGCCTGCGTGATCACGGATGGCGACTTCGATTGGCTCCGCAGCTACATCTACAAGCATACCGGGATAGCGCTGGCCCCGCACAAGCGGCATCTGGTCATGGGCCGCCTGTGGAAGCGTCTGGCTCACTACGGGCTCAAGAGCTATACCGACTACGTGGCGCTGATCCAGGCTCCGGAAAACGACCACGAGCGGCAGATCCTGGTGGATCTGCTGACCACCAACGAGACCTACTTCTTCCGTGAGCCGGCCCACTTCGAGTTCCTGCGCGACACGGTCCTGCCAGCCTACAGGGGGAAGCCGTTTCATGCCTGGAGTGCGGCGTGCTCCTCAGGCGAGGAAGCTTATACCCTGGCCATGCTTCTGGCCGACGTCCTGGGCAGCGGCGACTGGACGGTCCTGGGCTCGGACATCAGCGAGCGTATGCTGGACGCGGGGCGCGCCGGTATCTATCCCTTGCACCGGGCCAAAGATCTCCCGCCCGAGATGCTCTCGAAGTATTGCCTCAAGGGCGTGCGTTCGCAGTCGGGGTACCTGCTGGTTGAGCCGCGTCTTAAGGAACGGGTGAAATTTCAGAGCGTCAATCTCAAGCGAACGCTGCCCAAGCTGGGGAAATTCGACCTGATCCTTCTGCGCAACGTGCTTATCTATTTCGATCTGCCCACAAAGCAGGAGGTGCTTGAACGGGTCGCCGGGGCGCTCAGGCCCGGCGGCTACCTGTTCACCAGTCATGTGGAATCGCTGCACGGCGTGACGGACGCACTCGGTATGGTGCGTCCATCCATATTCCGCAAGCCGAGCGCCCGGGACTGATTCGATGGACGCCACTGTGCGAACGCAGCCGGGCCGCTTCGTTGTTCAGCCCGGTGAATGGCGGGTCAGTGCAGAGCCGGCGGTGCTGTCCACCCTGCTTGGCTCCTGTGTGGCGGTATGCCTGTACGATCCTATCAACAGGGTCATTGGCATGAATCATTTCCTGCTGGCCGTGCGCCGTCCGGTTCGGGGCAGGGCGGTCCTCACCTCGGAGGCTGGGCGCTACGGCATCGAGGCCATGGAGCTACTGATTAACGACCTGATGGAGTACGGTGCACGCCGGGCCAATCTCAAGGCCAAGGCCTTCGGCGGAGCCAACGTGCTGGGCACGCGCTGCGACCAGAGCGGGTTTCCGTGCGTGGGTACCACCAACGTACGTTTCGTGCGGGAATTCCTGAGGACGGATGGCATCCCGCTGGTGGCCGCGGACCTGGGCGGCACGTTCGGGCGGCATATGCGCTTTGCGAGCAAGGACTACTCGGTCCATGTCAGGAAGATCAATCCCCTGCGCAGCCGCGCCCTGTGGGATGAGGAGAGAGTCTACTGGCGCGAGGCCTCCCAGGACACGGCACCGACTCCGGTGGAGTTCTGGTGATCGCGTCGGCCACGTCATGCCCGGGGCGGATTCGGTGAACGAGATCAAGGTGCTGCTGGTGGACGACTCGGCGGTGGTGCGGCAGGTGCTCACGCAGCAGCTCAACGCCATCCCCGGCATCCGGGTCGTGGGCGCGGCGCGCGATCCGCTGTTCGCGAAGCGTTATCTGGAGCAGGGGCGGCCGGACGTGATCGTGCTTGACATCGAGATGCCGCGCATGGACGGCATCACCTTCCTCAAGCAACTCATGCAGGAGCAGCCGCTGCCGGTCATTATCTGCTCGACCCTCACGGCAAAAGGGGCAGAGGTGACCATGCAGGCCATGAGCGCCGGCGCCGTGGACATCATCACCAAGCCCAAGGTGGGCTTGAAGGATTTTCTGCAGGACAGCAGGACCCTGCTGGGCGACGCCATCAAGGCGGCGGCCCGCGCCCGGGTCTCCAAGCTCGGCCAGTCCCCGGTGCCTCAGCCGAAGCTCAGTGCGGACGCGGTGCTGCCGCAGATGTCCACGCGTACCCTGCCCGAGACCACGGATCGCGTGGTGGCCATCGGCACCTCCACCGGCGGCACTCAGGCGTTGGAGCGGGTCTTGACCCGGCTTCCGCGCACCGCTCCCGGCGTGGTCGTGGTCCAGCACATGCCGGGTCAGTTCACTGCCGCCTTCGCCAAGCGGCTCGACAGCTTGTGCGAGGTACAGGTCAAGGAGGCCGAGGGCGATGATCGCGTAATTCCCGGGCTGGTGTTGATCGCGCCCGGCACCGACCATATGCTGCTGCGCCGCAGCGGCGCGCAGTACCGGGTGGAGATCAAGGGAGGTCCACTGGTCAGCCGGCACCGGCCGTCAGTGGACGTCCTATTCCGCTCGGTGGCCCAAGCCGCCGGGGCCAACGCGGTGGGGATCATCATGACCGGCATGGGCGACGATGGTGCCCGAGGCTTGCGGGAGATGCATGAGGCCGGCGCCTTGACCGTGGCCCAGGACGAGGCGACCTCCGTGGTGTACGGCATGCCCAAGGAGGCCGTGAAGCTCGGCGCCGTGGATGTCGAGCTGGGACTGGACCGAATCCCGGAAGTTGTCGCGGCGGCACCGACTCGTAAACAGTTCACCAAGACCCGTGCGGGGCGATAGAGGCGACCCCGCCTATAAGCCTGAATCGACGTCCCGTTGCGACGCTGATCCCGGCAATTGAGACAGCGCTATTCTGCGGCGGCCCGCGCACCCAAGGTCGTAGCTACTCCGTGAGGCAGTGGCTTATTCATTGAGAGTCTGTGCTATCTGTCTCTGCGCCAGGGCACCTATAGGTACCACGTCCCTGCTCGCAAAATATGCAATAGTCCTATTCTGAGCCGCGTGCGCCAATGGATGTCGGTATGCCGCCTGGCACCGTTATTGCCCTTCGGTCCTGTTGATTCTCCCTCCCTTCTTCTCCCCCAATCACACCCCATCCTCAAATCCCCTACATCCAACAGCGCCAGATCAGAGCCCATCGCTCCAAGTACAAGCCGCCCCTGGCCAAGATCGGTACACTGTCCCCGGAACACCCCCAAGCGCGGACTTTATTTTTCCCGAGCGTCCTTTACACTTGCCGGCGGGGCTTGAAGCCCTTCCTCATTTTACCGACGCGGCTCCGGTCTCCCGGGGCCTAGAGGGTAGCACTCCATGGCGGATCAACCCACGGATACCGATGCTCCCCCCTGGGACGTTACGGCGGCGGTGGATTTGGGCTCCAACAGCTTTCACATGATCATTGCCCGGGTTCAGGAAGGTAACGTGCGGGTGGTCGACCGGCTGCGCGAGCAGGTGCAGCTCGCCGCCGGGCTGGGAGGTACGCGCGTGCTCTCCGAGGCGTCCCAGGCCCGGGCCATCGCCTGCTTGGAGCGGTTCGGCGAGCGCTTGCAGGTGGTACCCCAGGGCAACGTCCGGGCCGTGGGCACCAACACCTTGCGCCGGGCGCGAAACCGCACCGCCTTCCTGCACAAGGCCCAGATCGCCCTGGGGCATCCCGTCGAGATCATCGCCGGGCAGGAAGAGGCACGCCTCATTTACCTGGGCGTGGCCCATACCCTGGCCGATGATCAAGGACAGCGCCTGGTGATGGATATCGGTGGCGGCAGCACCGAGTTCATCATCGGTGAGCGCTTCGAGACGCTGAACCGGGAGAGCCTGCCCATGGGCTGCGTAAGCACCACCCTGCGGTTCTTCCCCGAGGACCGGATCACGGGGCAGGCCATGGAGGACGCGGGCATTGCCGCCCATCTGGAGCTGGAGACCATCGAGCGGCGCTATCGCCGCATCGGCTGGGTGGACTGCATCGGCTCATCGGGTACCATCAAGTCGGTGCGGGCGGTGCTGGAGGCCAATGGCTGGAGCGACACCGGCATCACCCTCAAGGGGCTGCAGAAGCTGCGCAAGGCCATGGTCAAGGCCGGGTCGGTACAAGCCTTGAGCCTGGATGGTCTCAGCAAGGAACGGGCACCGGTCTTTCCCGGCGGCGTGGCCATTCTCACCGCCGCGTTCGAGTCCCTGGGGATTGGTCATATGCATGTCTCGGACGGCGCGTTGCGCGAAGGGCTGCTCTACGACCTGCTGGGGCGGATCGGCCACGAGGACGTGCGCGAACGTACCATCCAGTCGATGGTGCGGCGCTACCACGTGTCGGAACGCTTCGCCGAAAGGGTGGAGCAAACGGCCCAGACCTGTCTGAACCAGGTGATGGCTTCCTGGGGATTGGGGGCGGAGGAGAACCGCAATATGCTGCGCTGGGCCGCCCTGCTGCACGAGATAGGCCTGGCCATTTCCCACAACGGCTACCACAAGCACGGGGCCTACCTGGTCCGGCACTCGGACATGTCCGGATTCTCACGCCAGAACCAGGAGATGCTGGCCGTGCTGATTCGGGGACACCGGCGCAAGCTCCCGGTGGCCGAGCTGGCCGAGCTCGAGGGGCCCATGGTGGGAGCCGCGGAGCGACTGTGCATTCTGCTGCGCCTGGCGGTGCTGCTCAACCATGGCCGCTCGCCGGATCCGCTGCCGCCGTTCAACCTGGTCGCCGAAGATCGTGGCCTGGAGCTGATCTTCCCGGAGGGCTGGCTGGCAGGCCATCCCCTCACGGCGGCCAATCTGGAGCGGGAAGCGGATTATCTCAAGGCGGTGAAGTTCAAGCTGAAATTCAACTAGCATTCAGCCACTGCGCCACGCGCTTTGCGAAGTAGGTCAGGATGCCGTCGGCGCCGGCGCGCTTCATACTCAAGAGCGCTTCCAGTACCACGGCCCGCTCGTCCAGCCAGCCGTTGCGGGCCGCAGCCATGAGCATGGCGTACTCGCCGCTGACCTGGTAGACGAAGGTCGGCACCCCGAAGCGTTGCTTCACGCGGTGCACGATGTCCAGGTAGGGCATGCCCGGCTTCACCATCACCATGTCCGCCCCTTCGGCCAGGTCCAGCGCCACTTCGCGCAGGGCCTCCTCGCCGTTGGCGGGATCCATCTGATAGCTGTACTTGTTCCCTGCACCCAGATTGGCGGCCGAGCCTACGGCATCGCGGAAGGGCCCGTAATAGGCCGAAGCATATTTGGCCGAGTAGGCCAGGATCCGGGTGTGGATCCGACCTGCGGCCTCCAGGGCCTGCCGGATCCGGCCGATCCGCCCGTCCATCATGTCCGAGGGAGCCACCACATCGGCCCCGGCCTCCGCGTGGGACAGGGCCTGCTGCACGAGCACCTCCACGGTCTCGTCATTCATGACATAGCCGGTGGCGTCGATGAGTCCGTCCTGGCCATGGGTGGTAAAAGGATCCAGGGCCACATCGGTGATGACCCCCAGCCCCGGGTGGGCCTGTTTCAGCGCCTGGACTGCCCGTTGCGCCAAGCCTTCCGGATTGTAAGCCTCCCGGGCATCCTCGGACTTGCGCTCTACCGGCGTGACCGGAAACAGCGCCACGGCCGGCACCCCCAGTTCCACCAGCTCCGCCGTCTCGGCTACCAGCAGGTCGATGGAAAGCCGTTCCACGCCCGGCATGGACGCTACCGGCTCCCGCCGATCATGGCCCTCCAGAACAAAGACGGGATAAATCAAGTCGTTGCACGTGAGTACGTGCTCACGCATCAGGCGCCGGGAGAAATCGTCGCGGCGCATACGTCGCATGCGTACGCCTGGATAGGTTTCGCTACCATGGTCGTTCAAGGTGATGCACTCCCGCGTCGTCGTCTCGTCGCTACCGCCATCCCAAATCTTACCATCGGCCCGGCGCGCACGCCCACAAGGAGTGCAGAGGACGTTAGTGTATTAGGGTGTGGTAATATCTGTGCCTGCCAACGAACGGCCTCTAACAACTGCTCATAGGTTAGTTCTTAAGCCAAGTACGCGGTGTCCATGTGAGGTTTGCAGGACCGTGAGCAGCAGGGATGCTGCGACCGAGCCCACACGGACGTGTTCACGGCGTGTCCTGCGGGCCTCACATGGACGGCACGGCCTAAAGATCCTACGTATGAACAACTGCTAATCGTCAACTACTGACTCTTGCCCGGCAATGCATACAGTGAAGCGTGTATCCGTCATCGGTACCGGGTTCGGCGCCCTGACAGCGGTGCGCCGGCTTCGCGCCCGGGACCCGGCGGTGGCCATTACGGTGATCGGGGCCCGCCCGGAGTTCGTGTACTATCCCAGCCTGGTCTGGATCCCGTCGGGGCTGCGCCAGAGCAGTGACCTACTGATTCCCCTGGAAGGCTTCTTCCGCCGCCTGCGCGTGGACTTCCACGCCGGCGACGCCGAGGGCCTCGCTGCGGGAGGACGCACGGTGCTCACCGACAGGGGCGAGGTCGACAACGACGGACTGATCATCGCTTCGGGGGGGCGCTTTATCAAGAAGCTGCCCGGCATCGAGCATGTGATTACCCCCTGCGAAGGGATCCCCGCGGCAGAGGCGATCAAGGACAGGCTCAAGGCCATGGACGCGGGTACCGTCGCCATCGGCTTCAGCAGCAATCCAAAGGAGCCCTCGGCGATGCGGGGCGGGCCAATGTTCGAATTCCTGTTTGGGTTGGACCGGCAGCTACGCCGAGAGGGGCGGCGCCAACGCTTCCGGCTGGTTTTCTTCAGCCCGGCACCGGAGCCTGGGAAGCGTCTGGGCCCGAAGGCGGTCAGGGCGCTGCTGGGGCGCATGGACCGGCTCGGCATCGATACCCATCTGGGCCACAAGCTCAAGGGATTCGAGGCGGGCAGAGTGCTGACCGAGGCAGGGGAGATCCCGGCCGATCTCATCCTGTTCATGCCGGGAATGACGGGCAACGCCTGGCTCGACAACACCGAGCTGCCCCGTTCCCCCGGTGGACTCGTACAGGCGGACAGGCACTGCCGCGTGCCCGGCTTCGAGCGGGTGTACGTGGCCGGGGATGCGGGCAGCTTCCCAGGGCCGGATTGGATGCCCAAGCAGGCTCACATGGCCGACTTGCAAGCTGCGGCGGCGGTGGACAATCTGCTGGCGGAATTCGGCGGCCAGCCACCGCGCCGCGGCTTTCGCCCCGAGCTGGTGTGCATCGTCGACAGCCTGGACCGAGGGATGCTGGTGGCCCGGACTCCGCGGCGCACGCTGGCGCTTCCGCCCCTGCGGGTGCTCCACTGGTCCAAGCGACTTTTCGAATGGTGGTACCTGCGCCCCTACCGCTAGCCCGCATATCTCACCAGGTATCGCGGAACCCGGCGCCGAACAGAGAGGCCTCCGGACCTAGTGAGATATGCGCGCTGCCGGGCCCCGGCCGAAGCCTACCAGGGCATGAAGGAGCCGAACGTCCGCATGGGCCGGATGGTGCGGTTCATGCCCGCCATCTGCACGTTCATGCCGGTCATGTCGCGGCGTATGCCGTCGGTGGTGATGGACATCACCTGAGTGGAGCGATCGATGTTCTCCATGCTCGCGCGCATGGGGCCAAGGTTGTCCATCTTGTGTGAGATCTCATCCATGTTCAGAGACACCGCCTGCATGCGGTTGGATACGGTATCCATGTTATCCGACATGGAATCTACGCTTACGGTGAGATCCTTCACGCTGACGGCCAAGGACGAGACATCCTGGGTAAGGCTGTAGATCAGGAAGAAACCATAGGCGGCCAGTACGATGAAGGCAAACAGCGACGGGTAGACTACCATCTCCCAACGGCGGGCGCTGGCCTCGAAGGTGCGTGCGAAGCGCTCCAGGCACTCGCTGCTGGTGGGCAACGGATCAGCCTGCGCGGGAACGGACTTGTCGGCCGGGCTGTAGCGCGCATAGGGAGACTTGCCGGGGCTGGGGGGGGTATGGGCCATGCTGCACAAGCTCCTGAATCTAATATTAATTCTCTGCTCTTGCGCAAGGGGCTGCGGCCACGTTGACGGCTGCTCAAGACTTGCCACCTCCCCTGCGCCAACGGCCTCACAAAGGGTAAGACGTCGGACAGTAATAATTCAAAATAGCCGAACAAGTCAATGATTGCATCCCAGGTCGAAGCCCCCCTGGGCCGCGGCAACGCCGCCCGCCAGCCAGTTCTTGCCCCGGGGACATGCAGGGGAGATCCCATCCGCCCCGGCCGGGATTGCCCGCCGGATCGGTGATGAACGCGGGCTAGCTGCTCCGCCGCTTCTCCGGCCGTCGCTTCTTGGCGTACTGCGGATAGAGCAGGGAGGCCACCCGGTTGAACTCGTAAGCCGCCTTGCCCGCGGGCTCCAGCTCGAACACCCCCAAGCCTTCGCTGAACGAGCGTCGGAACATGGTGCGTTGGGCCAAACGGGCCTTGAGGACTCTCACCCCCGGCAAGGAAGCCAGGGCTTCTTCCGCCTCATCGGACTCGCGCACGGAGACGTGGGTATCTCCCCGGTTGATGAACGTGAGGATCTCCGGCCGGTGATCCTGTTTGAGAGCCTCGGCGATGATGTTGAGGAAGCGCTGGGTGGACCAGATGTCGGCCTGGCTCGGTGTCACGGGAATGAGGATCCTGCTGGCCATGTTGATGGCCTGCCGCATGGCCCACAAATTGGAGGCGCCGACGTCTACCAGCACCTCGCCCTCGTGTTGCTGAATGATGGCACCCGGGTCATTTTCCGCCCGGTATATCTTGATGCTGGGGCTGAAGCCCTCTTCCCGCCGGACATCACCCACATCGCTGAGGGTGGCCTGGGGATCCAGATCGAAGGAGACGACGTCCAAGCCGAAATGGGCGAGCCAGATGGCGAGGTTGAAGGTCACCGTACTCTTGCCGGAGCCTCCCTTCAGATTGCCAATTACGGTAATCATGTATTTTTCTCGTCCAGCCGGATTATTGCTGCTCTTAGGGTGTCGCCTTCCCGAGCGGGTCTTCCACGCCGGATGTCTGACGTCGGGGCTTGTCCTTGCTCCCTCGGGGTGTCGCGTGCGCGGGCCCGCCGCCGCGCGGGCCACCGGGGCTAACGGCTCACCGCTGTTGGTGCGTCATGGAGATGATCCCATATCCCCCGGCGCGTGCGCGTCAGAAGTTCCCTCGTGCGGATGGGAGGGCATCTCGATCTTCTTGTAGTCCGCCGGTACCCGGAAGAGGCTGGCCGGCTGCGGGCCGACCCTGATGTCCTTCAGCTCGCTCATGACCCCGCCGGCAAACTCCTGGCGCAGCGGCACGCGCAGCTCGCGGTCAATCCACACCAGCGAGCGGTAGGTGTTGTCGTCATGTTTGCTTATGAACTCCCACTTGTCGGCCGGCCGGCCTTCAATGGTCTCGGTGCCCAGCTTCTTGCATGTGAGCTTGGCGTCGGGCTGAGTGCACGGGCTTCCCGGCTCGTCAGGAAGCGGTGGACGGTGAGGGCCCGCCTGGCCACCCGCCGCACCCCCTTGCATCTGCACATACTCCTTCTTGGCAGGATTGAGCATCCAGGCCACATGGCGGGCGTTGTCCACGATGGTGATGCGGACCTGTCCGTCGTGGGACATTTCCGATCGCACCACGTCCTTACCTACGTTGATTCTCGTGGTGATGGTCTTATTCTGAGGCAGCGTCTGCACCATGGTCGCGGAGAATTCCGCCGGCTCCGGGCCACTGGCCTGGGCGGTGGGCAGTGCCCCAAGGCTGGCCAGGATCAACGTGGCGGAGAGCAACAGCTTCTTCATGTCTACTCCTCTTCATGACTGGTTGGATGCAATAGCTGCCGGGCCCTGAAGGATCTTCAGGCCGTGCTGGAAAGGTCCTGCGGCAGGGATCATCCGCCTCCGGCTGGTGATTGGGTGTCATCGAGCCCTGGCACGTCGGCCTTGAGGCGGATTCCGCGGCGTTTGCGCAGCCCCCCCTGCCGGGACTCTTGCGCGTCTTCCGGTGGCTCGGCCGCCCGGGGTGCTTGGGGAGCCGGCTCCGGCTCCGGCGCCGGTTTCGGGCTCTGAACAGGCTTGGGAGCGGGCGTCGGTACCGGAGCGGGGGCTGCGGCGGGCTTCTTCTTGACCGCCACTGGCTTTCTCGGCGTGGTTGCCCCGTGGGCAGCCTTCGCCGGCAGCGCCTCGGATCTTGCCGGCGTAACCGCCGGGGCACCACTGCGGTCGCGCCGCAGTGGCGTCTCCGGGCTTGGTGTCGCGGCGGGTGGCGCCGCCTCCCGTGCCGCTGACGCCATTGCCTCGGCCTTGGCGGTCACTGGCGCCGACCGCGGGGGGCCGCTGCCGGTCCTGGGTGCAGCAGGCACTGGCGCCGGCTGCGAGGGGGCGGGTGGGGGGGTGGTGCCGGAAGCCTTCCCGCGGCCCCGTACCAGGCGCAGAAGTGCCCGCAGAGCGCTCCAAAGCATCGCAAAAAAACCGCCGATCGCCAGGACAATGGCGGCCACGACTCCCCAAGCCCGCTGCCCCGGAGTCTTGCGTGCCGCCACCGGCTGCGTGGTAAGGGGCGCTTTCGGGGGCTCGGGCGCGCCTTCGGCGGCGGGCGCGGCGCCACCGCCCGCCGGGTACGCAAGCTCAAGCAAGGACTTGCGGGCGGAGATGCAGCCCAGCGGAATGACCACCAGGGTCAGCACCGTCGAGACCATGACCCCGAAGGCGAGAGAGATGGCCATGCCCTTGAAGATTGGGTCGCCCAGGATCACGCTGGACCCGGCTACCAGCGCCAGCGCAGTGATCATGATGGGGCGGGTTCTGGTCTTGCACGCTGCGATGACGGACTCCTCTACCGACATGCCGTGACGGATGGCGTGGATAGAGAAGTCTACCAGCAGGATGGAGTTGCGCACGATGATGCCGGCCAGGGCAATCCAGCCGATCATGGAGGTGGCGGTGAACTCGGCCCCCAGCAGCCAGTGGCCGGGAATGATGCCCAACAGGGTCAGGGGGATGGGGGCCATGATCAGGGCGGGTACCCGGAAGTTCCCGAACTCCCAGACCACCAGAATGTAGATCAGTACCAGGGCCGCGGCGAAGGCGATGCCCATGTCGCGGAAGGTCTCGTAGGTGACTGTCCACTCGCCGGCCCATTCGAAGGCCGAGCGGTTGTCGTTGGGCGGCGGCCCGATGTAGTAGCCGGTGGGATCCTTTACTCCGTCGGGCGAGGTGTAGTTCTTGAGCTCGTCCTCCACCTGCATCATGCCGTAGATCGGCGCGCCCAGACGTCCCGTGCTCTCGCCCGTGACATACTCTACGGCCCGCAAGTCCTTGTGGTAGATGGTGGGATCCACCGGTACCCGCACGAAGCGCCCGACCTCGGCCAGCGGCACGGTACCGCCCGTGGCGGTGGGAATCGGCAGGTCGCCCAGACGGTTGATCTGGGCACGCAGGGCGAGGGGAACCTGAATGACGATGTTGACGGGCTCGAGGACCCGGCCCACCTTGATGTCCCCCAGCTTGTAGTTGCCCATCGCCATCGACACGTTGCGATTGATGGTGTCCACAGAGATCCCCCGGCGTACCGCCTTCTCCGTATCCACCTCGAAGCGCCAGTAGTAGTACGGCTCCTCCATGTAGTTGTCGACGTCGCCCAGGTTCGGCGCGTTCTCGAACATTTTGGTCATGTCGCGGGCGAACTGGCGCCGGGTATCGGCGTCGGGCCCATGGATCTCGGCCACCACCGTCTGCAACACCGGCGGTCCCGGGGGCATCTCGACGACCTGGACCTTGCCGCCCATCTCCCGGGCCATCTTCGTAATGAGGCCCCGCGTCATGACCGCCAGCTCATGGCTGGTCTCGTGGCGCGTGAACTTGTTGGTGAGCTGGACCTGGACCTCCGCCATCCAGGGCTTGTCGCGCAGGTAGTAGTGACGCACCATGCCGTTGAAATCGAACGGGCGGGCGGTGCCCACGTAGGTCTGTAGCGCCGTGACATGCGGCACGTGATCCCGAATAGTCTCGGCGATGCGGCGGGCCAGGTTGCCGGTGACCGGCAGCGCCGTTCCTTCCGGCATGTTGATGACGACGCTGAACTCGGGCTTGTTGTCCAGGGGCAGCATCTTCACCGTGACCGCGGTGGTGTAGAACATGAGCATGACCAGGATCAGGCCGCCCCACATGCCAAGCTTGAATAGTGCGCGTTTACCGCGGTGCTCGATGAGTGGCGTCAGCACGCGCCGGTAAAGCTTCTCCAGGCGCTCGCTGCCGGCATGCTCGCGCTTCTCAGCCTTCTCCAAGTAGGACATCGTGGGCTTCAGGCGCAGGGCCCACCACGGCGTGAACATGAAGGCCGCCAGCAGGGAGAAGATCATGGCCACCGACCCCAGGGCCGGGATTGGCTCCATGTAGGGCCCCATCATGCCGGTGACGAAGCCCATGGGGAGCAGGGCGGCGATCACGGTAAAGGTGGCGATGATGGTTGGGTTGCCCACCTCGCGTACGGCGTCCACCGCCGTCTCGCTGTCGGTGGCGCCCTTCTCCAGCCATCGCCGGTAGATGTTCTCCACCACGACGATGGCGTCGTCCACCAGCACGCCGATGGAGAAGATCAGGGCGAACAGACTCACCCTGTCGATGGTGTAGCCCATCACGTAGGCGCAGAACACGGTGAACAGGATGACCACCGGAATGACCAGCAGCACCACCAGCGCCGGACGCAGCGCCCGGAAGGCGAGCAGGACCAGGACGAACACGAAGCCGGTCGCCTTGAACAGCTTCATGATCAGCTCGTTGACCTTCTCGTTCGCCGTTTCCCCGTAGTTGCGGGTGATCCCCACGTGGACGTTGTCCGGAATCAGCTTGCCCCTCAGCTCATTCACCTTGGCCAGCACCGCGTTGGCCACCTCCACCCCGTTGCTGCCCTCCTTCTTGGCGA
The DNA here is from genome assembly GCA_964461215.1 of uncultured Ectothiorhodospiraceae bacterium. GTDB lineage: Bacteria > Pseudomonadota > Gammaproteobacteria > JAABTG01 > JAABTG01 > CAYWTP01. Next base: position 18,056 of record CAYWTP010000022.1, read on the forward strand.
TGGCGATCGTTACGGCCGGTACGCCGTCGGCCTGGGCCTTGCTTTCTCCCGCTGGCCCGGTGTAGTACTCCACCATCTCGCTGGTGTCGGCCGGCTCCTGGCTGACCCGGGCCACGTCACGCACGTACACAGGTACGTTGTTGCGCGAGCCGACCACGAGCCGGGAGATGTCTTCGGCGGTGCGCAGGAAGGAGCCCGTGTACACACTGAAATGCGTGTCGGCGGCCTCCACGTTGCCCGCACGCTGCTCGGAGTTGGCCGTGCGGATAGTGTTGGCCACCTGGTCCAGGCTGATGCCGTAGCCGGACAGCCGCTCCGGGTACACCTCCACCCGTACCTGGTCCGGCCGGCCGCCCACGATGAAGCCCTGGCCGGTGTTAGGGATTTCCTTCAGATTCTGGAGCACGTCCAGCGCGAGCTTGCGCAGGGCGCTGTCGTCCACGTCCTCGGACCATAGGGTGAGGTTCACCACGGGTACGTCGTCGATGCCCTTGGGCTTGACCAGGGGCGGCATGACCCCGGGCGGGATCTTGTCCATGTTCGACTGGATCTTGTCGTGAACCTTGACGATCGACGGCCCCAGCTTCTCACCCACGTAGAACTGCGCGGTCACCATGCCTTGAGCGCGTTGGCTGGCGGAGTAGACGTGCTCGACCCCGGGGATCTCGCTCACCATCCGCGCCAGGGGCTCTATTGCCAGGCTTGCCACCTGCTCGGCCGAGGCCCCCGGGTACTGGACGAAGATGTCCACCATGGGGACCGAGATCTGGGGGTCCTCCTGCCGCGGCGTGACTGCCAGGCCCAGCAGGCCCAGGAACAGCATCGCCATGAACAGCAGCGGGGACAGGGGCGAATTGATAAAGGCCTTGGCCGTGCGCCCGGCGAGGCCCAGGTGTTCCTCCGGAATCTGTTCTTCGGGTGCGGCGGAGGATTCGCTGCGCGGATCCTTGTCCTCGGTGTCGTGCTCAGCCATGGCTATTCTTTTTGCGTTACCGGTAGGTCATGGGGCGCCTGAGGTGCGGCGTGGGCTCTTTGGGCCGGTGGCTGCCCGGGTAGCAGCGCGGGGCCTTTACCGATGGACCGGCATACCGGGCGGACCGGGTGGAACCGGCGGGACCTCCCACGCGGGGGGAGGACTCGACTCCGCGGGCACGTACACGAACTCGCCGGGCTTCAGGCCGGAAAGCACAGTGATGTGGTACGGATCCACTTTCTCGCCCAGACGCACGATACGCAGCTCCTTCTCGCCCTGGTCCCTTATTATATAGACCATCGGCAGACTGCCCCGTTGTTGCACGGCCGCGGTAGGAATGACCAGCACCGTGCGTACGGGCGCGTCCACGTCTGGGATCATGACCTCGGCATACATGCCAGGACCGCCCGGAGCGGAGGTGGGGATGTCGAACTTCACCCGGACCGTGTGCCGCTCGGGGTCAGCCATGGGAAAGATCTGCGCCACGCGCGCCTTGACGATGGTGTTGCGCACGTCCAGCTTGGCCCGGACCCACATGGCGTCGCGAATCCCCGGCATCAGCCGGGCGGGCACGTCCACCTGTATCTGCAGGTACTTGGTGTCGGCGAACACAAGCAGCGGCATTCCTGGCTGTACCGTGTCGCCAACCTCCACCATCTTCTTGATGATGGTCCCGTCAAAGGGCGCGACGGACTTCGTGTCCCGGAACTTGGCGGCTAGCTGCTGAAGCTGCGACTGCGCGCGCATATACGCGTTGCGGGTCTGCTCGATCTGGGTGCCCTGGCGGTACAAGTCAGCCTGGCGCTCCAGGTACGGATTGCCCTCGCCCATCATGCTGCCCATGGGGCGGGTGACGAACTGATCGAACAGGGAAGGCATGCCCATGCCGGGCATGGTAGAAGGCGACTGCTTGCCCGGGGCGATGAGCTCGCGCGAGAACTGCACGCCCGCGTTGCGCATGTTGGCATCGGCGTCCCTCAGGGCGGCATAGGCGGCCTGCTGCTGGGCGCGCAGCTCCTTGTCGTCAAGCTGGGCCAGTACCGTACCCTTCTTGAACTGGTCCCCTTCCTCGCCGGCCAGGCTAATCACGCGGCCCGGGAGCTGGGCCGAGAGGGTCACTTCCTTGTACGGAACCACGGTCCCGCCGAGGGCGACGGTGGCCTGGGCCTGGCGGACCTCTACCGGAGCCACCTGACCATTGCCTACCGGGTTGCCCTCCTGGGCGCCCGCCACGGCGGCTCCCAGGCCACAGAGGCCGGCCAGTATCAGCGTACCCAGTCTCCTAGCCATGTGTGGCGACCTCATTCTTAGTTGTTCTTTAGGTACGAGCAACGCGAGCAAGGGCGAAGCAGCCCTTCATACGCGCCCCATTACCGTGAAGCTCTTGATGAAGGGCCCGGTCATCCGCGGATCCTTCAACATCGCCTTGTAATCCCCCACCTTGAACTTGAGCTTGCGGGTTGTGTAGGCCATGCCGAGTCCCATCATGCTCAGGCCTTTGTCCAGCCACGTCTGCCAGCTCTCCGGACTGGCCCGAAGATCCCAGCTCAACGGCTGGCCGCCGTAGGTACCGGCGGAAGTGGCTCTTCCGCCTTCGATCACCAGCACCCCACGGGGGTCATCCTCGCCGTCGAAGCCGTAGCCGATAACGGAGTTGAAGCCGATTTTTTCCAGTGCAGCGGCAAGCTCCGGCTCGTCGTTCCAGGCCTGCATGAAAGCCTTCATCCACTCGTCGGAGAATAGTTCAGCCATGTGATTGGGAATTCCTCTCGCTTGTCTGCGGATGCCAGGAGTATATGCCCGTCGTTGCGGAACGGGTCAAGAATTGCGCCACCATCGCCTTGTGGTGGCCAATCAACCGGGATATATGGCGGGCAACGACGAAGCTCGCGCCGTACGACGCCTACTTGCCCGAGGGCGGCGAGGGCCGACACGAGCCGTTTTGTCCTGCCCCCCAGAAACAATGCACAATAATGTATCCACCCCAGCTTTTCAATACGCGCCGCCGGCCCTTTGACTGGGCGGCACTGCTTGGAACTCTTGTTCCGCCAGCCCTCACGCATCGCTGATGCGGCCCATGGTGCTCTCGATCCAAGCCTCCGCGGCGGCGTTGATCTGCACTGCCGTGCGGCCCTGGCTGGGAATTGCCGGGCCTACTACGAGGCGGATGGTCCCGGGGCGCTTCAGAAAGCCGTTGCGGGGCCAGTATTCGCCCGCATTGTGGGCCACCGGCACGACCGGCGCCCCGCTCCTCTGCGCCAGCCAGGCTCCACCCAGCCGGTAGCGTCCCCGCTGTCCCGGTGCCACCCGCGTGCCTTCCGGGAAGATCACCACCCAGATCCCGCCGGCCAGCCGCCGGATCCCCTCCTCGACCACCTGGTGTATGGCGCGCGTGCCGCTGTCGCGGTCGATCGCGATAGGTCTGAGGGCGGCCAGCCCCCAGCCGAAGAACGGGACCCACAGCAGCTCGCGCTTCAGGACCCACACCTGCGGCTGGAACAGCATCTGCAAGGCAAGGGCCTCCCAGGCCGACTGGTGCTTGCACAGCACCACCGCGGGCCGCTGCGGGATGTGCTCCCACCCTTCCACCGTGTGGCGCAGGGCACAGGTCACCGCCAGCCACCACAGGTTGAAGCGGGACCACTGGCTGGCCACGCGGTAGCGCCAGGCAAAGGGCAGCGGCAGCGTGAGCAGGGTAAGCGGCGCGAAGAGGAGGGTGGATGACCACTGCCCCAGGGCGAACAGCAGAGAGCGCAGAAATATGCTCGCGGTCCGCGCCAGCCGCATGGGGCTCGTGTCGGCCACCTGCTCCGAGCGCTCGATCACCGGGCACCGCCACCGCGCCATTGCAACGCGATCCCCGACACCCGCTCAGTCCTGGGGCGAGTGCGCCGCCAGCAGGTCGTCCACGACGGCCGCCAGATCGTCGTAGACGGCGATCCCGGACGGCAGTCCGGACCGCTCCAGGGTCTGCCTGCCCTTGCCCGTACGCACCAGGATTGGCCGCGCTCCCGCGCCCAATGCCGCGTCGACGTCTCGCTTGGAGTCGCCGACGGCAGGCACCCCTTGCAGCGACGTACCCAGGCGCGCCGCGATGTCGAGCAGCAAGCCCGGTTTGGGCTTGCGGCACAAACAGCTGTCGCGGGGCTGGTGCGGGCAGAAAAAGATTGCGTCGATGGTGCCGCCCACGTCCGCCAGCCGGCTGCGCATCTTCTCGTGGATTCGGTGCAAGGACTCGATGTCGAACAGCCCCCGTCCCAGACCGGACTGGTTGGTGGCCACCACCACGCGGTAGCCCGCGTGGTTCAGGCGGGCGATGGCCTCCAGGCTGCCGTCGATGGGGACCCACTCATCCGGCGACTTGATGAAGGCGTCCGAGTCGCGGTTGATGACCCCGTCGCGGTCCAGGATGATAAGATTCATGGCCATGGGTGACCTCAGGTGTCGCGGAACTCCGATACCCGGATGCGCCCGCCGATCATCCGCGAGCCCCGCTTGTCCAGGGCCGCCATTTTGTCCCAGAAGGCCTGGGCCAGGTCGAAGTCCGCGGCAATCGCCGTGCCGACGAGCAGTATGAAGAGATCGGCGCATTCCTCGGCCAGCTTCGCCTTGTCCTTGCCCTTGGACACGCAAGCGGAGATCTCCCCCAGCTCCTCGGCCATCAGGGCGACCCGGTAAGTCAGCTCTTCGCCGCCGGTATTCCTGAAGTCGTGCTTGTCATGGAACGCCTGCACCGCGGCCAGCATGTCACGATAAGAGTCGGAGTTGGGCATGTTGTGAGGCTTCAGGCGTAAGGTTTAAGGTTACAGCTCTCAGTTTTCAGCCCTCAGGCCTCGAGCCTCAAGTCTGCAACCTTGAGATGTCGGCGGTGCGCAGGAACAGCTCGCTAAGGCTGCTGAGCAGCGCCAGGCGGTTACCGCGCAGGGCCGGATCCTCGGCCATCACCAATACTTGGTCGAAGAAGTTGTCCACCGTGTCGCGCAGCTCCGCCAGGGCGCTCAGGGCCGGACCATAGGCACCGTTCGCCAGCAGGGGCTCCACGGTCCGTTGCAGCTGCAGCAGATCCTCGGCTAGACGAAGCTCCGCCGGGTCGGCCAGCAGGCTCGGATCCGGACCGTCGGCCACCGGCTGCTGCGCCTTCTTCAGGATATTGTGGATGCGCTTGTTGGCCGCCGCCAGGCTGGCGGCTTGGGGCATGGCCCGGAATTCGGTCACCGCCCGGATACGCCGGTCAAAGTCCGCCGGGCGGGTCGGCCGGCGGGCCAGCACCGCGTCGAAGGTGTCGGGCGCCACTCCGGCGTCCAGGTAGTAGCCCCGCAGGCGGTCCATGGCGAAATCGAATACCTGGGCCGCTACCGGCTCGGGCTCGAACAGATCGTAGGCCTGCGCCGCCAGTAGCAGGACTTGCTCCAGATCCACGTCCAGATCCCCCTCGATCAGTATCCGCAGGACCCCCAGGGCGGCACGGCGCAGACCGAACGGATCCTTGTCCCCCGTGGGGGCCTGGCCGATGCCGAAGATTCCCACCAGGGTGTCCAGGCGGTCCGCCAGGGCCAGGATGCGGCCGGTGGGGCTCCCGGGCAGGCGATCGCCCGCGAAGCGGGGCATGTACTGCTCGTCCAGGGCCAGGGCGACTTCCTCCGGCTCCCCATCGTGCAGGGCGTAGTATCGTCCCATGGTGCCCTGGAGCTCGGGAAATTCTCCCACCATCTGGGTCATCAGGTCACACTTGGACAGAGCTGCCGCCCGCTCCGCCAAGTCCGCCCGGCCGCCGGTGTGCTCGGCGATGGCCCGCCCGACCCGGGCCATGCGCAAGCAGCGGTCCTTGAGGCTGCCTAGCTTTTGCTGGTACACCACGTCGGCCAGCGCCTCCAGCCGGGACGCCAGGGGCAGCGCCCGGTCCTGCTTCCAGAAGAATTCCGCGTCGGCCAGGCGGGGCCTGACCACCCGCTCATTGCCGGCGCGTACGGCCTGGGGATTACGGCTCTGGATATTGGCAACCGCAATGAAGTGGGGCATGAGCCGTCCCTCTGCGTCCACCACGTGGAAGTACTTCTGGTTGCCCTTCATGGTCGCGACCAGTGCTTCCGCGGGCACATCCAGGAAGCGCTCTTCGAAGCCCCCGGCAATGGCCACCGGCCACTCCACCAGGGAGGTGACCTCGTCCAGGAGGTCCGGGTCGATGACCGCCCGCCCGCCCAGCTCGCCGGCAAGCCGCTCGACTTGTGCCCTGATCCCGGTGCTGCGCCGATCGAATTCGACCAGCACCCGGCCCTCGGACTCCAGCGCTTGCACATACGCCGCCGGGCTGCTGATGGCAATGGGTCCGGGGTGGTGGAAGCGGTGTCCACGGGTGTCGCGCCCCGCCACAATACCCAGGACCTGCCCGTCCACGACCTGGTCGCCGTAGAGCATCACCACCCAGTGCACCGGACGCACGAACTCCACTTTGAGATTGCCCCAGCGCATGCGTTTGGGGATCGGCAGGCGGGCCAGGGATTCCTCCACGATTTCCGGTAGCAAGGACACCGTAGGCCGTCCCGCCCGGATGCTGCGGAACACCAGCCAGCTTCCCTTGGGCGTCTCCAGCTTGTCCAGATCCGCGACCGCCACGCCACAGGATTGGGCGAAGCCCTGGGCCGCCTTGCTCGGGAAACCTTCGTCGTCGTAAGCCGCCGCCAGCGCGGGGCCGCGGCGTTCCACGGCGCGGTCGCTCTGGCCGCCGGGCAAGTCGCGCACCAGCACCGCCAAGCGCCGCGGAGTGGCGTAGGCGGAGACCTCGCCGAACTTCAGTCCGGCCTTGCCCAGGCCCCCCACGATACCCTCGCAGAAGGCCGTGGAGAGCTTCTTCAGGGCCTTGGGCGGTAGCTCCTCGGTGCCGATCTCCACCAGCAGATCGCGGGCCTCAGCCATGGGCTGCCTCCCGCTGCGCGGGGCTGAGCATGGGGAAGCCAAGCTGCTCGCGGCGGGCGTAGTAAGCCTCGGCCACCGCCCGGGCCAGTGTCCGTACCCGCAGGATGAAGCGCTGGCGCTCGGTGACCGAGATGGCGTGCCGGGCATCCAGCAGGTTAAAGGTGTGGGAGGCCTTGAGCACCATCTCGTAGGCCGGCAGGGGCAGCCCGGCGGCGATGAGCTTGCTGCTCTCGCGCTCGCAGATGTCGAACTGCTCGAACAGCACGCCCGTGTCGGCATGCTCGAAGTTGT
>CAYWTP010000023.1:0-10825 GCA_964461215.1 uncultured Ectothiorhodospiraceae bacterium
TGTCGATGGCACCGTCGGCAACCAGGAAATTGCCGAACTGTACGCCGGTCTGACTGGCGAAGCTCAGATCGGCGAAGGTCGCCGGCCCCCCGTCCGGGCCCGTCACGTTCATCCGCAGCACATTGTCGGCGCGGGTATGGATGATCCTCGCCGTGATGGAATCAGCCTTGAAATCGAGGCCATTGGTCACCTCAATCGTGCCCAGGTCCAGGCTGCCGCTGCCCGAGACCGACACCGGACTGCCGGAGAGCCGGTTCACCGTCACGTTGCCGTTCGTGGCTTCCAGCACCAGCGCGCCGCCGGCCGAGGCCGTATCGACGACCAGGTTGTTGTCGGCGCGGATGGTGGCATCGCCCGCCGCGCTGATGGTGCCCGCGTTAATGTCCGGGCCGGTCAGCGCGATACTCCCGGCACTGCTGTCGGCATCGAGCAGGGCCACATCGATCTCCAGCGGATTCGGCGTCGCGGTATCGAGCGTTCCGGGGCTGCCCGGCGTCCAGGTTGCGTCGCCGATACCGTCGCGGCCACTCAGGGTGGCGTGTGCCCCCGCGGCGGTGGCGGTGACGTCCTCGCGGGTGTCGCCGGCATCCACGATGTGGCCGGCGCTGCTGACGATGCTCACCGCATCGGCCCCGGCGTTGTCGGTGGAGATGCCGGTCACGATGGCATTGCCCACCGTGCTGATGGCCACCGGACCCGTGCCCCCGGCGATGCTGGCGCCGTCGGCCATTTCCAGGGTACCGGCATCGGCGGACACCCCGCCGGTCGTGCTGGCAACATCGGCCCCTGCGCCGAGGGTCAGGGTGCCGCCGGCCACGAGCCCGATGCCGGCGAGCCCCGTGACCGGCCCGTTGAGGGTGGCATCCACGTCAGCCGTCAGCCTGGCCACGTCGCCCGAGGTCACCGCAGCCACGACGAAGCTGTGGCCCAGGGGTCCGTTCAGGTACACGCCCTGGCCGATGGTGGCGGCGCTGGCCGTGATGCCGCCGTCGGGATTGACGCCAACGTCCAGCGGATTACCCGCACTCCCGATGCCCCCCCCCTGCGCCGTCAGATGCAGGGTGTCGCCCAGGACGTTGAGACTATCATCCGGGTAGGCGTCGAGGATCGAGCCGGCAGCGGTGAGCGTGGCGTCCATGCGCGAGTACACCGTGTCGACGTTCACGTCGCCGTCCTGGACGATGTTCACGTTGCCCGCCGCCCGAGCGGTCAGCGTGGCGCCGGGGTCCAGCGCGATGAGCAGCGGCAGGGACTGCGCGGGGTTGACGCCGTCGGCCGGAACATAGCCGATGCCCCCGTTGGCCGCTTCCAGCACCAGGCCCCCTGCGTTCACGGCCGGTCCGGCGCCGGCGTTGATGATGGAGCCGCGCACCTTGACACGTACTTCGCCCGGGGCCTGGACGGAGTCGAGCAGGCCATTGCCGAGGGAGGCCAGGTAGGCGCTACCGTTGTCCGGGTTCGAGGACGACGCCGGCGACACGTCCGCCGTAAGGCTGGTGGTCGCGTCGAAGTTGACGGGGACGCGCCGGGTCACGGTGATCGCGGAGTCGGTAATGCTTAGATCCGAGCGCTCAGCCGCCGCCAGCGCTACCTTCATCTCGTCGGTCAGGCAGCCCGGACCGCTGCTGCAGCTCGGATCCACGTTGGTCGGCACCGTCAGGGCCGTCTGGGACTCGCCGATGGCCACGCCGGCGTTCAGGGTGACGTTGCGCCCCTGCACGTTGGCGCTCTTGATCACCGGGTTGGTGTTGGTGATGTCCTTGAGCAGGCCCGGCGTGATCGAGATCCCCAGCTCGCGGTCGGTCCAGTACGGCTTGTGCAGGATGGCTGCCTCCTCATCCGGGCTAGCCGTGTACGCATAGCCCGTCGAGTACGTACCGCCATTCAGGCCACCGACCTCGGTGTTCAGCGCTTGATACTGCGCAGTGCGATCCGCCTCGAACTGGGTGATCTGGCCCGCCGTGAAGCCCTGGCTGCTAAGCGCATCGCGTTCGGCCGGGGTCGCCGTGTACTGGAAGCTCGGATCATAGACGGTCGGGTCCGCCTGGCGCTGGCGGATCTGCCAGTACACCCGATAGTCCTGGGTCCGGCCCGCTTCGAAGGCACTCACCGCCTTGGCCTGGTTGGCGGCGTTTTCCGCGGTGCCTTCGCGCAGACCGATCGAGTCCCAGAAATTCAGCAGCTCGTTCCAGGTACGGGTATCGATCTGCTCGGTGGGATTGTTGTCGATGATTCGGCCCGGTGCGCTGAGCAGCACGTCGCCGCCCGTCGAGACGATGGTGTCGGCCAGCAGGTCACCGTCGGGGTTGCCGCTCCAGGTTCCGGTGGCAATACCGATGTCACCGGCGGCGCCGGCCTTCAGGCCGTAGGCGCCGCGCTGGGCGACGTTCGACGTGTAGCCCGTGTTGACCGCGATCGGTGAGGCGGTGCTGCCGATGCCGCCGTTGGCCGCGCTCAGCTCGACGCGCTGGCCCTGGACCAGGGATGAAGTGTTGACCGGCACGATGTTTCCGTCCGAGGACAGCCGCACCAGCCCCAGGCCGGAGAGGGCGTCGCCGGCCGCGGTGACGCTGCCCACGCGCAGATCACCCACCGTCTGGCCCAGCGCCACCACTCCGTTGACCGCGGACGCGTTGAGGGAACCCGCGCTGCCGTCCAGAGCCAACTGCACCGGTGCACTGGTGCTGCCGACGCCGCCGGTGGCGTTGAGGGCCACGTCCTTCGAGGTGATCAGCGCGCTGTCGCTGCCTTGGACAATCGAGCGATTGGCGGTGGGCACGCCCGCAAGCGGCGTGACGCCACTGCCGGCGTTGATGGTGGTGCTACCCGCGTCGTTGTTGATCTGCCCGTTGAGGATCACGTTGGCGGCGGAATTCACCGTCACCAGGCCCTGGTCATGTCCGCTGAACTCGATGGCGATGGGATAGTCTCCCGCCAGCGATTTGGTGGTGATGGTCTTCGACGGCGTAGTCTTGGTGACGTCGTAGTAGTACGTGCCGGCGATGCACAGGGTCCACCAGTTGCAGTCACTCCACTCCTTGGTCTTCACGTAGGTCGGTATGCCGTTGGAGCTGCTGACACTGCTCTGGTGGTACTGGGCACTGGTGCCGAGCGCTGAGTCGGTGCTGAGATAGGTGCCGTCGTCGAGTCGATAGCTGTTCAAGACGAACGGCCCCACCGACGAGATGAGCGTACCGGTCGGTGTACCCCGCAGGTCCGAAGAGCCGAACCACTGGGAACCCTTGTACTCGAGGTAGGTCACCGTGGAATTGTCGGTGCCGGTGGTCCAGACGTAGCGCAGGCCGTTCTGGGGGCTGTACCCGCTGTGGCGTCCGTCGCTCGCCGATGTGTCGCTGCCGTTGAAGGTGGTGGTCCCGCTGAAGCTGCCGTCGGCGTTGAGCGTGCCGACCTCGCGTTCGAGCTGCACCGCATCGGCGCCAGCGTCGCGCGTGTACACCGAGTGGATGACGTTCGCGGTGTGGTTGGTGTTGTTGACGCTCTGCACGTCGGTGATGTCAATCACGCCGGCCACCCCGCGGCCGGTACCTGTCGGATCGGCGCCGGTGTCAAGCCGGTTCAGCACGATGTCGCGCCCGGTGGGGTTGTTGACGGCGATCTGGCCATAGCCGTCCAGGACGCGGAGCTTGCCGGTGCCGAAACCGGTGGAGGTGTTGAGGAGCTGGCCGTAGAGCTGGATGTAGCCGCCCTTGACGGTGGTGCCGTCGAGCACGAACTGGTTGCTGGCAGGATCATAGTTGGAGCCGATGTTGCCGTAATCGGACACCAGCGGATACAGCCCGCTCAGGCTCGACGTGCGGCTCACCCAATCGGGCCGGGTCATGTCGTAGTTCGCGTAGGTGACGTTCGCTTCGATGCGGTTGGCCTGGGCGTCATAGCGCAGAATCGCCCCCCCCGGCGCGCCGCCGGGCAACAGGTTCGTGTAGCGAGGACCACTGCTATTGGTGTAGCTGGCAAGCGCGTTGTCGAGCACCGTCTGGCTGACCCCGTACAAGCTGGCCGACCCGGTGAGCTGCAGCGACGCGTCCGAGGGCAGATCGAGGTTCCACTGCTCGATGCCGCTCTGGATCAAGCTATTGATGTTCAGGTAGCGGGCGCTGATGAAGACGCTGCCGTTGGCGACGATGCCGGCGCCCAGAGGCGTGCTGTAATCGTGGATCGAGGCCGGGTCGCCGCCGATGTGGTCGAAGCCGTCGACGTAGCTCTGCACGAAGTCGCCGTTGTCCGCCTTCACGTCGACGGTGCCGGCGTTGATCGAGCCTTCGGAGAGGATGCTGCCTGCCTTGCTGTGCACCGTCACCGAGCCGCGCAGGTTCGTGATGTCGCCCGTGAGCTGGATGTCGGGAGCCGGTGCCGGCAGGTTGGCGTAAGCGGCGCCCTGCGGATCGTAGTTGCTGAGGATGGTAATGGCAGGCTTGGGCGCGCTTTGCGTGTCGCGTGTGACCAGAGTCAGCCCGTTCGCGCCGGTGCCCGTGGCGTTCACGCGGTTGACGTCTCCCGGCGAGTTGACCAGCACGCCGTTCATCCGCACCGTGCCGCCGTCCTCGCTGGCCACGGTGAGGTTGTTGAGCACCAGGAAGTCCGGGGTGTTGTTGGTGATATTGATGTGCGCGTCGCCCGGTGCTTCGAGGCTGCCGGCACCGGTAAGCACGTCACCCTTCACCTGGACGGTGCCCAGGCGCACGGTGACGTCGTTCACGTGCACGAAGTCCGCGATAGGCCCGTTCGCGGCCGTGTTGCTGAGCGTGGGCAGGCTGCTCGCGAGGCTGCTCACCTGGCTCTCGGCGGTGGACTTCGTGGTCGAGGCAAGCGCGTCGCTGATGGTCGTGTCCTGCGTCGCAATAGTGGACGCATAGCCGGAGAAGTTGCCCTCCTGCGTGGTGATGGTGCTCGAGGCGCTGCTCACCGCGCTGCGGGCGCTGGTCATGGTGCTACCCGTGCGCACCGTGTTGATGCTGCTCACGACGGTGTTGTCGCCGGAGCTGCCGTCGCCGAAAGTCGAGGCGAGCACACCCTGGAACGTGTTGATCGACGTGTTATTGGATGCGATGGTCGAGGCCTTCGAGCTGATCTGGCCGTTCCTGCCGTCAATGGTGTTCGTCAGGGTCTTGATGTCTGTCGTGAGCTGGCCGACGGTGGCCTGCTTGGTATCGATCTGCGTCTGCAGCGTCGGCAGCTCACCCACATGGGTGATGTTGCCCTGCGAGACCTCGTTCACCACGGTGTTGATCTGGTCGTTCAGACTCGAAACGTCGCTCAGCAGCGTGCCGATCTGGCTGGTCTTGCTATCGACGGCACTCTGGTCAATGGCGTTCTGCCCCGCGAGCGTGCTGATGTCATTGCGCAGGCTGGCGTTGGTGCTGCGCAAGCTGTTCAGACTCGTATAGGTGGGATTGCCGGAGTTGAAGTTGCCAAGCGATTGCAGTCCGGAATCGATGGTGCCGTTGTTCGTATCGAGCGTCGTCCAGCTCGTGCCAATGGTGCCGGCGCTTGACGAGATCGTGCCGACCGCGCTGCCACCGCTCGCGGCGGTGGAATTGACGGTAGTCGCCGAGTCGTTGACGGTGCTGACGTAGCCCGACACCTGGCCCTGGTAGTCAACGATCTGATTCTGGCCCTGCTCCCGCGGGCTGGGGTTGTTCCACTGCCCCACGTTGATGGAGCCGTCGGCCTGCTGGCTCGCGAGCCCCAGTTCCACCAGCTTGTGCTGAAGGAAGGCGATCTCCGACTGGTAAGCGGCTACGGCTACGGCGTCCGTCGAGTACTGCGACATCAGGTTGCGGAGCTTCTGGATACGCTCCTGGATGCTCGCGCCTATACCCACCGCGGGATCCACCGTAAAGCCCACCCCGTCGGTGGCCGTGGGCACCAGCGTCCAGGCGATGCGCCCATCCTTCACGCAAGGCGGCGTCGGGCACGTTGGGGTGGTGGAGAGCTGGAAGTCCAGCGTGAGCGACTCGGTGCGGTGGATGCCGGCGAGCACCCGGCCGTCGGCCTGGACCTGCGCGAGACCGCCCACCGAGGTGCTGCCTCCGGTAATGTCGAAGGAAACGTCACCACCGCCGAAAAGATGGCTGATGCCGCTCGCGACCGCGCCGGCGGCTTCCCGGTAGAGATCCTTGCCAATGCCTTTCGCAGTGGCGTCGACGCTGCCCTTGTCGGCGAGCAGTGAGATGTCGCCCGCCGCCTGGATGTTGGTCGCATCGTGCGAGCCGCTGGCGTCGATGATTTCGACGCTGGCATTGTCGAGCACGTTCGACTGCGCGTCGGGCGTCGAGTCAATCGGGACCGCCGTCTTGTTCCACAGGTTTACCGCCGAGTTGGCGGTGATACTGGTGGCCGTGCCCGACGAGCTGTCGCCGCCGGCGAGAAACACCCCGCCCTGGTCGGCATTCAGCAGCGCCCCCTGTCCCACCTTCACCGCATTGCTGCCGTCGTAAATGGCGTAACCGTGGCCGGAAGGCGCCCCAGCCACCCCGTAGGCATTGGCGTTCGCCCGCGCATCCAGATTGACGTTGGAGCGGGCGCCGGCCGCGATGTCGCCCAGATCGCTGATCACCTGCGCGCCGTTGCCGAAGCTCGCCGTGGCGTCGGCCTGGTCGACGTACAGCAAGGAGGACGCCTCGGCCACCGAGATCAGGCCACCGGAATCGAGCTTGGCCTTGTCGCGGGCGGTGATCCCGTTGTAGGCGTCGAGGTTGAACAAGCCATTGCCGACGCTGGGCATCAGCACGTGGACCTGGGCGCTGTCGCCGATGCCCGCGTCCGTCACCTGGGTGACGTGGCTCTCACTTCTGCCAGCCGGGGCGTCGATGACGCCGCCGGAGCCGGAGTCGATATTCCACTGGGCGTCATCACCGTTGCTGCTGCCGATCCAGTCCTTGGTGCTGAGGTTCTCGGCCTTGACAGTGACGGCGTTGGCGGACACCCGGCCACCGTCACCCACGTTCGCCGCCACGGTGCTATCGACCGTGTGGTCGGCATACGCGCCGCTGGCCCCCACGACCGAAGCGTTGGTGCTGTCCACCTGGCCGTTGTAGTCGGCCTCGTGGCGGGCCGTGACGGCAAAGGTCCCCACACCGATCTGATGGCTGGCGTCGCCGCTGCCGGTGGCCGCCTTCGTGGTGCTGGTGCTGCGGGTGTCGGCGCTCGCGGCAGCCCCGGAGACGACTCCACCGCTGCCCGCCGTGGCCTTGGACGTGTTGCTGTCGCTGCCGGTGGCATTCACGGTAAATGCAGTCCCGGCGGCCTTGACCATATCGCCTACGCTGGCCTGCGTGGTGGCGGAGGAGGTGGCGCTGGCATCGTTCGAGCCGATGGCGACGAGGCCCAGGGACAGCCCGCTGGCGTCGGCGTACTGGGCGCTGTTGTTAGTGGCGGCGACCTCGGTGCTGCCTGTCAGGGTCAGCGTGGTGTCGTCGCCGATGGTGCTCGTGACCTGGCCGCCGCTGGTGGCGGTGGCGGAAGTGGCGTTGATGCCGGCCAGCAGGGCGCCGGCCGCGCCGGTGGCGTCAGCGGACGCGCTCAGCAAGGAGCCGGGCAGCAGCCGCGAGGCCGCCACCTGCAAGCTGCCCGCGGTGACCGTCGAGGCGGCACCCAGCCAGGCGTCGACCGTCGCCGAAGAGCTAGCCTGGGCGATGGAGGCGCCCGCCGAGGCACCATAGCCCACGTTGATCCCCAGCGCGCTCGCCACCGTCTCCGGCATCGAGGTCGCCGTGATGTTCACCGCCCCACCACTAGTCGAAGCGTTCACGGAGTTGCCGGCGTAGGCCTGGATTAAGCCACTGTCGGTGGCCCGGCCGTCCGAGCCCGAGCCGGAGATGATGCCGCCCGCCCCGGCCTTGGTATCGGACTTCGTCAGGCCGCTGCGCTCGGCCTGCACGTTCAGATCACCGGTATCGAGGCTGACGAGGGTGTCCGGGCTGGCCGCCACCGGACCGGTATTGCCCAGCCGCGCGATCACGCTGCCGGACTTCGTCGAACGCCCGATAACGGCGCCGGCGGCTATCAGCCCCAGGCTGGCGCCGTAGGCCTTGCTCTCCACGTCGGTGGTGTCGGCCGCATGCACCGTCACGCCGCCGGCTCCCGAGGCCACCGTGGTCTGGGTGCCTCGTCCGATGGTCGCCTTGACGTTGTTGGTGAGGTCGCCCACCGCGACCGCCGCCCCCAGACCGACGGCACCTCCGGCTGCCTGAATGGCCTCAACCTTCACTGCCCGCGCGCCGGCATCGAGCTTGCCGGTCTCGGCGGACACCTCGATCTGGCCCGCGCCCGAGCGGGTCTGCGTGGTGCCGAGGATGGCGGCCTCCACGTTGTTGGTCACCTCGGCCACGGCCACCGAGCCGCCGATGCCGGCCAAGCCGGCAGCCACCGCACCAGCGGCCAGCTGGACCTTGTCCTTCTCCGAAGCGTGGACCCGCACATTGCCATTGGCGTCGGCGATCGAGGCGCCGCCGATCACGGCGGCCGTCCTGCCGGCGAGCTGGGTGGACGGGTCGAAGGCTTCGCCGAGCGCGGTCTGTGCCGGGGCATTGTAGACGCCATGGCTGGCACTGGTGCGGGTGCGACTGTTGACGTCGTTCACCTCGCTGCCGGTGAGCCCGATGTCGGTGTACCCGGAGGGGCCGCCGAGATTGGCATCATCGCCCGAGCCCATGGTGAGAACGTTGCCGTTGGAGAAGCCGTCCACCTGGCTGAGCGTGCCGTTGCCGTTCTTATTCAGATCCTTGTTGGCGTTGGTGTCACCGCTCTGGTCATTGGCCAGGGTCGTGCCCACGAGGGTCACGCCGACGGACCCGCTTAGCCCGACACCAAGGCCGCCGCCGCCGGTGGCCACGTTGCTGGCCAGATCCCGCGTGGCCTGGGCATCCACCACGACGTCGTTGTCGACATAGGCCGAGGCGTTGTTCATGTAGGCCGAGGTCGTGTTGTGCAGCGAGGTCACGCCCGCGGCCACGCCGGCACCGGCGACGCCGCCCACGGCGGCGCTGCCAGCCGTCTGCTTCACCACCACGTCGTCACCGGCGGTGATCGCAAGCCCCCCGGCACGACTGGTCGAGGAGCCGATCGAGCCGCCGGTCATATAGGCCTGGGTGGTGTTGCCCATGACGATCACGCCGGCGGTGCCCGCGACACCGGTGCCACCGGCCGCGGCTCCCGCCAGGGTCCAGCTCTGCACTTCCGTGGACGAGTGGGCGCCGATGTTGACCTGGCCGCCGGTGGTCACCGTGGTATCGTCCGCGTGGGCGAGCGTGGTGCTGTTGTCCAGGCCCACGTCGAAGCTGGCACCGACGCCGATGCCGCCGGCCGCCGCCGCGCCCCCCGACAAGAACATGCGCGTCGCGTGCCGCGCATCCACGTCCAGGCTGCCGACGTTCACCGTGGACCCGGCAATGTAGGCCTCGGTGAGGCTGTTGAACTTGGCAACGCTCCCCGCGCCTGCCACACCCACCAGACCACCCGAGCCCCCGACCACCAGCGTGGACATGCCCTGGCTGGAATTGGCGCCGACCACGGCCGCCCCCTTGGCGGTCACGTCGGCGTCGTTAACGTACGCCTTGGTGTCGCGGCCGAACACGGAGACGTCCGCCGTGAGGCCGATGCCGACGCCACCCACGGCTATGCTGCCGACGAAGTTGCTGCCATAGGCGTGGTCGCTGGCCTTGACCTGCACCCCTTGATCGCCGGTCGCGGTCGCGTTGCTGCCGCCGTTGATGGTGGCCTGGTCGATGTAGGCCTGGGTGTCGCCACCGACCAGGTTGACGTTAGCTATGCCCGAGGCCCCCACCAGGCCGCCGCCCACGTTGGCGACGAAGCTCTTGACGTAATGGGTGGCGGAGGCGTTGACCGCCACTCCGCGTACTTGCTCCGTGGCGCGCAGGGAGGCGATGTCCGGAGCCACGAAGCTGGTGGCATCCTCGATGCCATTGGCCAGATCCACGGCCCCCGTCAGCTCCCCGCTGGCCACGGCCAGCGCCGGCGAGCCACTCACGGCCCGCGCCGCCACCTCGGTGCCGGCACCATCGATATAGGCGCGGGTGGCGCCTTGCAGCTCGTTGACCACCACCGAGGCGGCCACGCCAGCGGCGGTGACGCCCACACCCACCGCACCCGCGCCCACGTCGATCACGTCGTCGGACTGCGCGATGACGCCGGCGTTCTTGCGCGAATCGACCTTGGCGCCCCCACCGATATGCGCTTCGGTGGTGGTGTCGATGATGTTCACCGCCACGGATCCGGCCACGCCCACGTCGGCCGCCACGCCACCGCCCACCGCCACCGTCTCAATGGACTCGGCGGAGCTGTCCCGGACCAGCAGGTTGTCGACGTCCAGCCCTGCCGTCGCGGGCTTGATCCCGGTGATGCGCGCGTCGTTGACGTTGGCGATGCGGTTCACGGCCACCGCCGCACCGACGGCCGCGCTGCCCGAGGCCGCGATAGCGCCAGCCAGCGACTTGATGGTGGCGGTGTCGCTGGTATTCACCGAGACATCGGCGCTGGAGCCGGTCATCTCGGAATCGGCGATCTCGGCGATGGTGTTGTTGGTGGTGCGATTCGACGAGGCCGAGCCGGCGAAGGCAGCCGTGCCGGCAGCGGAGCCTGCTGCGGAGAGCGACTTGATCGTGGAATCGTTCTTGCCCTGCACCGTGAGCGCCGAGGCGCTCTGGAACGAGGAGCCCGAGACACTGCCCTTGGCGGTGTTGTCGGTGGAGTTGTCGGCGACGGCCCCACCCACCGCGGCGGCACCGAGCGAGACCGAGACGTTGCCGGCCAGACGATAGTAGTCACGCATCAGACGAATGCGAAC
>CAYWTP010000023.1:10835-15087 GCA_964461215.1 uncultured Ectothiorhodospiraceae bacterium
GGAATCCGTGATCTGCCCGATGCTGCTGTTACCGATGTGATTGATGGAGACCGAGCCCGAGATCGCCGCCGTCTGCCCGCCGGCAACGGCCACCGACAGGCTCTCTATCGAAGCGGTCTCCTTGGCCGTGACGTCCAGGGTGGCCGCGCGGTGCACGGTGGAGCCGGCCAGCGATGAGAACACGCTGTTGCCGATCGAGTTATACGCGAAGGCGCCACCCACCCCGGCCTGCGAGCCGACGGCCACGCTCCCGGCGAGAGACTGGATCTCGGACTTGTCCTCCGACTTCAGCGTGACTGTGTTGGTGTTGGCGCCGCCGTCGGGATCGTCGAGGGTGGAATCGTCGACCGTAGACTCGGTGGTGTTGCCGATGAAGTTCACCGCGATGGAGGCACTGACCGCCGGTGCCCCGCTGCCCAGGGCCAAGGTCCCGGCTACCGCCAGATCGCGGATGCGCGAGTCATTGAGGCTGGCGAGCAGGACGCTGTTGCGGGCGTCGAGGTTGACACCGTGGGCGGCTGCGTGGGCGGTGTTATTGATCCCGGCGTAGGTGACCGCCGCACCGACGGCGGCGCTCTTGCCCACGTTGATCTGACCGGCCAGGGTGTCGATACGCGACTTGTCGTCGGCATTGACGCTCACCGAGTCAGCGGTCACGGTCTTGTGAGTGGTGTTGCCGGGGCTGGAGGCAATCGACGCGTTGATGTCGTTCTGGATCAGGTTCACGGCCACCGAGCCGGCGCCCGATACCTTGTCGGAGGCGCCGACGCCCAGCGCCAGGCCGGTGATGGTGACGTTGGACTCGGCCTCCACGTTCGCCGCCGCAGCGGTGACGTTCGCATCCAGTATGCGGGCTGTGAGGTTGTTGTGGATCTGGCTCCAGTTGAACGACAGCCCGATGTTGTTGCCGCGGCCCACCTGTACCACACCCGCTACCGAGGTGATGCAGTTGCCATTGGGCGTAACACCGGCCCCGTCAGCATCACGGCCGCAATAATCCAGGCCCTTGGCGACGTGGGCCCGCTTGCCGTCGGGATCGATGATGGTCTCCAGGGAGGTATCCGCACCCTGGTCCTTCGCCAGCACGTCGACGCTGCCCAGCGCCGATACCGTGGAGAGTCCGTCGATGAAAGCGGTGGTATCGTTGGTGATCTCGGAGATCACGACCGCCCCGCCCAGCGCGTTCGAGTTCTGAGCATTGGAGACCTGGCCGTAGGCGCCACCGGCGCCGATCTCGGTGGCGTTGTAGGCCTTGACGCCGACATCATCGACCTGGGTGATGGTGGAGCCGCCGGTGATGGCCCCGCTCACCGTGTTGGTGACGTCCGAATAGGTGACCGCAGCCCCCGCCCCGGTCTTGCCGCCCACCGACAAGGTGCCGCCGCCGGTGCCGATGAAGGTGCGGTTGTAGCCCACCACGTCGACGTCGCGGCCGCTCGCGGCGGCCTCGCCAGTCAGCGTGGCGTGGTCAATCGTGGCGACAGCGCTGTTGTCGACGAAGGACAGCGACAGCGAGCCGGCGGCCGACAGCGACCGGTTCTTGCTCTCCTGCTTGCTGGCGTCGATGGAGGCGCCGATACCGATGGAAAGCTGCTCGCCGCCCGCCAGAGCCTGCACGTCCACGGCGTTGGCGCCAGTAACCGTGGCGTTGCGCAGCAGTGCCTCGGTATCGCTGGTGATTTCGTTGACGGCGATGCTGCCGGTAATGGCCGCCGAGCCGGTCTGGCTGCTGTTGTTGGCCCGGGTCAGGGCCGCCGCGCCGCTGGCGGTGACGATGTCGGTATCGTTCACGCCGCGCACGGCCAGGGTTCGGGCTCCGGTACCCACCGCCTGATCGACGCTAACCCCATCGACCAGGGCCTTGGTCGTGAAATCGGTGGTGTTGACCGCCGCGCTGCCCGCGCCCGACAGGCCGAAGGTGATGGGATTGCCCGCGCCCTGACTGCCGCCGCTGGACTGCGTCACCGACTGCGGCTTCATGCCGACCAGCGTACCCAGCTTGCCGGTGATCTGGTCGTACTTGTTGGAAATGCTCTGGAAGAAGCCCGCGTCCTTGGTGCTCGAATCCGAACTCGACGACACCGCGCCGGTCACGGCGATGGCTTCCACGTGACCCCCGGTGCGGGCCTCGACCGTGAGATCGCGCGAGGAGATCTTCGCGCCCACGACGTTCGCCTGGGAGGTGCGTGCGTTGCCGTCGGTCGAATAGGTATCGTTGTCTGCAATCTCCGCAAGGGTGTTGCCGGTGGCCTCGTTGACCGCGATGCCGATCCCCACGCCGGAGCCTTGGGACTTGTTGAATCCGCCCGAGAGCGCCCACATCACCGGCGCATCGTGCGCCAGGATCGAGAGCGTGTCGGCGTTGATCGTGGCCTCGTCGTCCACCAGGGCGCTGGTGACGTTGTTGAGGAACACCAGGGACGCCGATCCGTTCAGCCCGAACTTGCCATCACCGTAGCCGCCACTGGCGGCGAAGGAGATCGTCTTGTCGTTGCTCTGTGCGGTGACCTGCGCCTCGTCCGTAGTCCGGGTGCCGGTCACGCTCCAGGACCGGTCGCCGGGCGTGCTGCCGCTCGCGGACTCGTCCACCCCCTGGATGGTCGCCCCTTCGCGCACCACCGCCTGGGTGGTGCCGTTCAGCGTGGCCTGGGTGAGCGAGATCCCCAGGCCGGTGTTGGCGCCGGTGGCCGAAGGCAGGAAGTGCCCCGCCTCGAACAGCAGCACGGTGTCTCGCTGCGCATGCACCAGGGCCGGCGCGGCGAACGTCCATTCCTGCAGGTCCTGCTCGTCTTCGGTGGTCGCCGGATCGTCGGGCGTGACCTCGAACTGGTAATCCCAGGGGCCGGTCTGGGCACCGCTCAGGTTCAAGGTAGCACCCGCATCGAGCAGCGCGCGGGCCGTGTTGTTGAAGTCGAGGATGCTCACCGACCCCGACAGGGCAATCGAGCCATTGGAGTTGTCGGCCGTCGACTCGGCAGCCGACACGCTGTTGAACACGTCGAAGGCATTGGCCGCGGAGTCGGTCAGGGTGTCGAACCAGCTCTTCAGGGTACCCAGGCCGGTCCAGCGATCGAAGCCGAAGTCAAAGCCGTTCGTCAGCAGCGACTCGCGCATCGGAAGCGTGACGTCGGAGTTGACGGCGATGCGCGGGGCGGTGATCAGCGCATTCTGACCGACCTCGGCCAGGGCACTGTGATCGAACACGCCGTAGGCCACGCCGGCCGAGATTGAAGTGCGGGAGGTATCGCCGTAGGTCTTGTTCTTGGACTCGGAAACAGCCGCGGACTCGGCACCGATCTTGATGTCCGAGGCCGTGGTGCGTGCCGCTACCACCGCCGAGTCGGTGGCGTGCACGTCGGCACCGTCACCCACCAGCGCGTGCGAGTCCGACGTCGTGGTGTTGTAAGCCAGGGCACCGCCCGCGCGGATGGGGCTCTGCTTCGGCTTGACCTTGTCGTCCGGCTCAATACCGGACAGCCCGAGCTTCTCCCACAGCTTGCTGCCGATGGTGCCGGCGGGGTCCGTGACGGGCTCCAGCTTCTCCTGTACCCCGTCCAGGATCTGCTGCGCCGCGGTCTGGCCGACCTGGCTGGTGGCCACGGTCTGATTCTGGGTATTGTCGTTGATGGCCACGACCTGGACCTTGGCCGCGTCCTTCACGTTCGACTTCAGCTCGGCCGTGGCCGATGTCTTGAGATCGCTGTAGGCCACCGCCATCGCCGCCTTGCCGCTGGGGCCGGTCTCCGAGGTCACGGTGTTGGCGAAGCTGTTGGTGTTGGTGGCCGCTACCGAGACCGTGTTCGACACGTTGAGACTGGCGCCCTGCGCCACGCTCGCGCGCGACTTGATGTCGGCCTGGGTGACGCCCACCGCCAGGCTGGTGTAGTTGGAGTTGTTGGCGTCGTTGCTGGCCGAGGCGATCTCCGCTTCCAGGGAGGCCTGGTTGTTGGCCCTGACGAACAGGTCGGTCGCCTTCAGGGTGGCGCCGCTCTCCACGTCCACGTGGGCATCCGAGTTGTTGCGCGCATACAGGGCGCCGAGCCCGAGCGGTGTGTTGATCTGCCGTCCCGGCGTGCTCGGGATGCTGGGCATCACGCCCGCGCTGGTGGTGTTCTCCGCGCGCAGAGGCTTCCTGATTCCTTCGGACACGTGGGATTTCCCGCCGCGCGCGTCGTGGGAGTCCGAGTGGGTGAGCGGTCTCGAGGAGGAGATGGCCGACGTGCCGGAGGGGCGGCGGCTCTCCGCGCCGATG
>CAYWTP010000023.1:15097-25126 GCA_964461215.1 uncultured Ectothiorhodospiraceae bacterium
ACGCCCGCGCTGGTGGTGTTCTCCGCGCGCAGGGTCAGGGTGTTGGCGGCCTCGATGGTGCTGCCGCTCTTGACCGACACACCGGAGGTGGCCAGCGCTTGGGAGTGGACGATGTTGGCACCCAGCATCTCGGCGATCGCCGCCGGTACCACGTTGATCGTCAGATCGGTGGCAATGCTCGCGGTATTGTCCAGGATCGAGACGTCCGGATAGGTCCACTCGGCACCGATGTTGGTGCTGGAGACGATCGCCACGCTGTCGCCGCGGATGGTGGCACCGCCGCCGGCGTCGCCGATCAGGATGGCGGCGTCGGCCTGCTGGAAGCCGCCGATGTTGCTGACGGCGGTTTTCTTCGCTTGCAGACTTACGGCACCGCCGGTGAAGCCGCTGTCGGCCTGGGCGAGCAGCTTGCTGCCAGCGCCGAGGATAATGGTGGGCGTGTAGCCGACAGTGACGTTCTCCTCGGCGGTGAGGGAGAGATCCCCTGAGTCGCCCGTGGACGCCGCGCTCTCCTGGTCGGCGCCGGCGCCGCCGGCCACCTTGCGGGTGGAGACCACCACGCCCGGGGCAACGGTGATCGAATCTCCCGTCTGGGTAAAATCGGCGCCGTCGGTGTAGACGTCTGCGTTGACCGCGAGCGTCGTCGGGTCGATGAGGATCGCGCCGGCCCGGCCAATGGTGGCTGAGGCCCGGAACTGGCCGCCATCGAGCAATACCGTGCCGATGGCCGACAGCTCGATGGCACCGCCATCGCCAGTGCTGCCGGCGCTCGCGTCAATCAGCGCACGGGCACGGAACGCGGCGTCACCGTCGGCGCGGAGGTTGACCGTGCCACCGCTGGAACCCTCGCCGTTGCCGCGCGCCGAGACAATGGCTCCAGACTGAAGATCCAAGTCACCACCGGCCCGAACGTCAATCGCCCCACCGGCGACGCCCACCCCGCCCGGAGCGGCCACGGTACCGCTTAGCGTGACATCGTTATCGGCGACGATTCGCACATGGCCGCGTTGCACCACGACGTTATTGGCGGAGGTCAGCCCGTTGGCATTCACCACGTCGGTAAAGTCGGGGGCACTGCCGACGAAGCGCGCGCCGCTGAACACTGCGCCGCCGACCTGGATGGTGCCGGCGTAGAGCCCGATCTCGCCGGCCGCGTTGACCAAGCCCTGGATATCGATCAAGCCGCTGCCGCGGGGCGCCGTGCCATTGAGCAGCGCCGCGGTTGCCGCCGCGTCGGGAACACCCGGGGCGGTGAAGAAGTTATCCGCGAAGGACTGGGTCGGCGTGGACACGCTGAGACTGCCCACGTTGAGCACACCGCCGGCACCCACGACGAAGCCGTGGGGATTGGCAAAGTAGACATTGCCCCCGATACGCCCGTTGCGGATGGCGTTGAGCGTACCGTCGATGTCGGTGCGCTCGTCGCGCACAATGTTGATGAGATTCTGAGTGCCGCCCGGGAGATGCAGGTTGACCGTCTGCCCGCCGGAGACATCGAAGCTGTGAAAAGAGTTGAAGCCGTTGACCCCGGACACCGTGCCGGTGCTGACATCGGTGACCGCACCGCCGCCTGAGACGGTGGTGAGGGTGCGGCCATCGGGGATGATGCCCTGCGCGGTAGCCAGGGCGGGCGCCACGAGCTGTTGTGCGTAGAAGCACACGAGCAGTACCCGGGCAACCCACTGCCGCGGACGATACGGGTGATCCGGAGTCATCGGTTCTCCTGCCGCGCCATCCGATGGGCGAGCGCAAAGGAATGGCCTAACACACCTCTGGAAATCGGCAGCAACCGTGAACGGGACTCCGGGAAGAAGGCCGCGCCGGCGCAACGTCCGGCATCTGGAGTCACGAGATCACGGAGCGTTAGATGCAGCTTCTGTCTCCGGCTTGTCCGTAAATCAGACACATTCTGATTTTGAGAAACGTTAGCAGTAACTGTGCCAAAAATAAGCCATCGTCATATGGCGTTGAAATTCAGATCAATTATACCAATGGAACTGGATATTACGATGGGACGAGCAGATTGAGTGTAAAGTTTTTCGACACGTGATTATGTGCTCTGTGCCGCAGATCCCGGCGAGGATCCCTGTTCTTGTGAGCATTTCACCGCATCCCAGTCACCAGAGACTGTAAAGAACTTCGACAGCAACAGTGGATCCGGCGGGGTTGTCGCCGCCGCGGCACAGATTGCGCGAAGGAAAATGCGAGCGGAACCCTACTGCAGGCTTGCGTCCAGCTTTGCGAGGCGGGTCGTTGGTCCGGCGATGATAGCGTCCATTGCCACGATGAGGCGACTCAGCCACTTGCCGCCGTTCGGGCTGTGGGCCAGCGCCACGGCGATATAGCGATGGCCATCGTGCTCCACGATGGCACTGTCGGCATGCCAGTCCCGCCAAGTGCCGGACTTGCGGTATATGTTGGCCTCCAGCCCTGCCTGCTCCAGACCTTTGACGAACTTGTGGTGGATAGCCGGTTCGCCGAGAATCGCTTTCATTTGCCTGCTCATGGCCGGGGATACCAGGCGGCCGGTCTCCAGCAGATAGTAGAAACGGGCCACCTGCATGGCTGTCGCACCATGGGAAAGATGGTGCAGGGGGTCGCGCTTCCAAGCCGGGGCCTTGCCATAGTCCTTCCCGACCCACAGGCCTCCGTTGTAACGGGCGTCGTAGAGTCTGTAGCGCTGGGACTCGAGCAGCTTCGCCAGGAAGGGCTTGCCCACCCGGTGCAGCATCTGCGTCGCAGCCTCGTTGGAGGAGTTACGAATCATGCGGGTCAGTGTATCCCGCGTCTGTGCGTCCAGGGTCAGGCGGCCACGGGCGGCCTGCTCGAAAGCCCCCAGGAGAATGGCGATCTTGGGAAGGCTCGCCGCATACAGCATCTCGTCGCCGTTGACCTCCGCGAGCCTGGGTCGGCGAGGGTCGGTGACATCGACCAGGGCTACGGCGAGATCACCTCCGCGTACGGCCCGCACCAGACCCAGACGTTTGAGGGAGTGCTCCAGATCCCCTTGAAGCTGAGCATCGGCGCAGGCACGCAGTCCGGGATAGACCGGATCCGCGCTGGTCGTAGAGGTCAGAATCAAGAGCACCAGTGCCGACAGCACCGGCCACAACGGCTTCCGCATAGTTTCCCCCCGAATAAATTGCCGGGGCATGGTATCCGCTAACGCCTGAAATTTCAAGTCTGGACAGAGGCTTATGATGTCCATAGCGGCACTGCAACAGCTTTGCTTAGCGCAAAGGCAGTCTCCGTGACCGTTGCGTGCCGCCCCGACCGGGAACATCGGGGACTCTGAAATTTCAAGCCGGGCGAAGCTGCCAACGTGTCATGTCGATGACAGCTTGTCTGGTCTATGGTCCGGCAGCACCTGTCAAGCTGGCATGCCGCCGTCAGGCTCAAGTACCCAAGCCCTTGATTCATCTAGCTAGCGCTGCCTGGCACGTTGTTTGCTAATTCCTCGGAACCCCGGCCAGCCTGCATCGGTGGGAGCACCCTGGCTACGCTGACCGATCCCTTGGATTGCGTGGGGGTACCCCGGAGAGCGGAGTCGCGGACAGGCGGGCGAATGGCAGCGTGGGGGTCATTGGCGGGACGGACTTGCGGCCTTCCCGTATCCCAATGGCGGCCCCGCTCAAGCAAGCGGAGGAGGAGGGGAATAGCCTACCGTCGCCTACGCCGATGTGCTGGCCGGGGATCTCGCTTTACGACCTGATGCGTACTGTTCAGGCCACGAGCGCGAAGCCAGAGAACAAGAGAGCGACCAGGCAGAGACGGCCCATGAGGGTCGCACCTACTGGGCGGCAGTGATGCCGCCCTTTTTTTTAGCCGGCGGATGCGAGCTGCTTGCGCCCGAACTCGGTGATTCGCTCGCGCAGGTGGCCAATGGTCTGCAGGCCCAGCACGCTGCGGGTCTCGTCGCGCAGCTCACCACCCAGAGCGGTCGCGAGACGCTGGCCGGTGTTGAGCATAAGCTCGAAGCCCACCCGCGGATCCAGGGGACCGGGCAGGCGCATGAACAAGCACAGCCCCGGGGTAGTCATCTCATCCATGGTCTGCGGATCGAAGTAGCCGGGCTCGAGCATGTTGGCGGCGCTGAACACGGGGCGCTCGGAGCTTAGATCACCAACCCCGTAGTGGTGGAAGATCTGCATGTCGCCGTGCTGCATGTCGACGTCGGCCAGGGCCTTCCTGACGTCACTACCCTGGAATGCCTGTCCCGGCTCGGCCATGACGTTCATGACCACGATCAGCTCCTGGCCCTTGGGCCCCTGATTGGGCTCCACCGAGTACACCCGAGCGGTCTGCTGCTTGATCCTGAAGGCCTCGCGGTCCACGTCCAGGGGCACGTGCGCGTCTTCCTCACGGCTTGGTGCCAGGGAGCGCAGCTCGTCCATGTCCAGCCCGTCGGGCCCCAGACGCTCGCCGCGCAGGCTCTCCAAGCCACCCAGGACTCCGTCGTCGGGCAGCTCCCGGGATACCTGCAATCCCTTCAACAGCTCCATATCGGACGAATCCAGCGCGTCGCTCTGCCGCCGTACGCGCTTGCGCCGCACGACTTCCCAGAGGTAGATCCCGCCCACCACGAGAACGCCCAATCCCAGAAGGATCCAACGAAATTCGTCCATTAGCTTAGCGCCCCCCTCTCATACCGCCGCAAGCTGCACCGCTTCTTCCACGTCCACCTGTACCAGTCGCGAAACCCCTGGCTCATGCATGGTGACGCCTACCAAATGGTCCGACAGCTCCATGGTGGTCTTGTTGTGGGTGATGAACATGAACTGCACCCGGTCCGACATGGACTTCACCAGGCCACAGAAGCGCCCCACGTTGGCATCGTCCAGGGGCGCGTCCACCTCGTCCAGCAGACAGAACGGTGCCGGATTGAGCTCGAAGATGGAGAACACCAGGGCCACGGCCGTCAGGGCCTTCTCGCCCCCGGAGAGCAGGTGGATAGTGCTGTTGCGCTTGCCCGGAGGCCGCGCCATCACCGAGATCCCCGTTTCCAGTAGATCCTCGCTGGTCAGCTCCAGGTAGGCATGCCCCCCCCCGAACAGCTGTGGAAACGTGTCCTTGAATCCGGAATTGACCCGCTCGAACGTCTCGCGGAAACGGGTGCGGGTCTCGCGATCGATCTTGCGGATGGCGTTCTCCAGGGTGGTCAGCGCATCCACCAGGTCCTGGTGCTGGGTGTCCAGATACTGCTTGCGCTGGGACTGCTGGGCATACTCGTCAATGGCGGCTAGATTGATCGGCCCGAGACGCGCGATACGCCGCTCTATCTCCTCGACCCGGCCCAGCCAGTCCGCCTCGGCGGCTTCATCGGGCAGCTCGCCCAGAAGCTGCTCCGGCTCGAAGTCCAGCTCGGCGAGCTGCTCCTGCATGGTCTGCAGCCGCACCCGGGTGGCCTCGCGGGTCATGCGGGCCTGCTCCAGCCCGCCGCGGCTTAGCTGCACCGCCTCCTCGGCCCGGTGACGCTCCTGCTCCAGCTCGCGCAGCCCGGCATCGATCTCCTCGACGCGCTGGCGGGCGGCTTTGAGGTCCTCCTCTACCGCCATGCGATGAGCCAGCCTGCCATCCAGCTCGGCCTTCGCCTCGTCCAGGGGCGCCTGACTGTCTTCCAGCAGCCGCCGCATCTCGGTGCGCCGCAGCGTCAGATCCTCCACCTGGCTGCGCACACGATCAAAGCCCGTCTCCAGCGACTCTCTACGGGTACGCTTGGACTCCACGTTCAACGCCAGACGATGAGCCCGATCGCGCGCCGCGTGCCAGGCCTGCCGGGCTTCGTCCAGGGCCCGTCGGTGCTGGTCCTTCTCGCTGCTCAGACTCTCTCTTTCCCGGGCCAGCGCCTCCATGCGCAGAAGCATCTCCCCCAGATGCTCCCGGGCCGCACCCAAATCCTCCACGCCGGCCTGCTTCTGAGCGGCCAGCTCGTCCAGCTCGCCCCCGATACGTTCGGCTCGGCTGCGTAGCTGCTCCAGACGGGCCTGACGGGCCCCGACCTGGGACTGGATCCCTGCATGCTGGCGGTGGGTTTCGCTGAGCCTGGACTGGAGTTCGGCCTGCTCGCCCTCCAGGCGCCGAAGCTCCTCCCGTCCCGCCTGCTGGCGCGCCTCCAGAACACCGACCTCCTCGCCTACCGCACCGAGCTCCACACCCAGCGTCTTAATCTCGTGCTCCCGGGCCAGGATCCCCGCCTTCTCGTCCGCCTGGCGGTTGACGCGCAGCCAGTTGACCCCCAGCCATACGCCGCCGCGGGTGACTACCGACTCGTCGGGGCCCAGCCTGCTCCGCAAGGCGAGCGCCTCGTCCAGCGTTTCGACCGCGTAAATGCCCGCCAGCAGCGGCCGCACCGGCCACGGCGCCCGTACCTTGGCGCCAAGCCGCGAAGCGCTCGCTTCGGCGTCCTCCACTGCGGAAACCACGGCGTTGGTGTCGAACAGCTCCAGCACGCCTCTGGACAGGCCTTCCACACCGGCGGCGACACCGGCGAGGTCCTCCACGCACACGGCCTCCAGGTGATGCCCCAGCACGGTTTCCGCCGCCAGCTCCCAGCCCGTCTCCACCTCCAGACCTTCGGCCAGCCGCAACCGGTCATTCAAGGCGTGAAGCTTCAGCCAATCGGCCACGGCGCCCTGACGTTTGCCCAAAGCCGCCTGCTGCAGAGCCTCCAAGGACGCCAGTCGGCCCTTGAGACCGTGCAGGCGCTCCCTGGCCCGGTGCAGCGCTTGGGACACCTCGGAGCTGGCTTCGCGCAGGGCCGTGATCCTCCCGCGCAGCTCTCCCAGGGCCTGCTCGACCTCTCCGCGGCTCGTCTCCGCCTCCAGCAGCCGGCTGGAGAGAGACTCGATCTCCGCCTCCAGCTCCTCCGCATTCAGTCCGCGCCGCTCCTCCTCCAAGCGCGCCATGCGCCGGACCACCTGATCCAGATGTTGCTCCAGATGCTGGATGCGGGTGCGATCCACATCCGCCAGCCGTGCCGGCTCTCCCGCCTGCTGGTTGAAGGAGTCCCAGCCCGCCTGCGCCTCGTTCATCGTCCGCTCGGCCACCGACAGCGCCTGCCGCGCCTCCTGCTCGACCGCGCGAGCCGCCTCCAGAGCGGGCTCTTCCTCGGCCAGGGACGCCAGCAGGGCACTGAGCTGCGCTTGATCGCCCGTGAGATGGCTCGTCGCCTCACTCCAGGCCCTCTCGGCCCGGCTCAGGTCCTGGCGGAGCTGCTCCTGACGTTCCCGCCCGTGCTGGATGGCCTGCTCGACCCGGGCAATGTCGGCCCCGGCGGCATAGTAGCGGCCCTGGACCTCGTTGAAGTGATCCGAGGCCTCGATGTGCGCCTCCCGATCCTTCTCCATGGATGCTTCCACCTGACGCTGGTGCGCCAGGACACCTTCCAGGGCCGTCTCCAGCTCACTGATGCGCAGCCCCTCGGCCTGGGAGGCCTCGTTCAGGGCACACCAGCGCAGAGCCAGGAGCTGTGCCTTGAGGAGCCGCTCCTCCTGCTTGAGGACCTTGTACCGCTCGGCGGTCTTGGCCTGGCGTTGCAGGTGCTGAATCTGCTTGCCCAGCTCGTCGCGCAAGTCGGTCAGGCGTGCCAGGTTGTCCTGCGTGTGGCGCATGCGGTTCTCGGTCTCCCGGCGCCGCTCCTTGTACTTCGAGATCCCCGCCGCCTCCTCGATGAATACCCGCAGATCCTCGGGCCTGGCTTCCACCACCCGCGAGATCATTCCCTGCTCGATAATCGCGTAGCTGCGCGGCCCCAGGCCGGTGCCGAGAAAGATGTCGGTAATGTCGCGCCGGCGGCAGCGTGTACCGTTGAGGAAATACTGAGACTGGCCGTCACGGGAAACCTGGCGCTTGATGGCAATCTCGCTGTACTGCGCGTAGGGCCCGCCCAGGCTGCCGTCGCCATTGTCGAACAGCAGCTCGATGGAGGCCTGGCCCACCGGCTTGCGCGACGTGGAGCCGTTGAAGATGACGTCGGCCATGGAATCGCCCCGCAGGTGCTTGGCGGAACTCTCCCCCATAACCCAGCGCACGGCGTCAATGACGTTGGACTTGCCGCAGCCGTTAGGCCCAACGATGCCTACCAGGTTGCTGGGCAGCACCAGGGTCGTGGGATCCACGAAGGACTTGAAGCCCGCCAGCTTGATCTTACCCAGACGCATAGGCGCGTAAGAGTACAGGATGGGTGCCCCGCGGCACAATAATCCAGCGGCTTTCCCGGGGCGAAAAGCCGCCTATATAACACACTGTATTTATTAAATAAGTTCAGAGATTCTCTGGTCCGTTCAGGGTACGGCAATTGTGGCACCTTGACGGCCGGTCAGAATAGCGAAGTCCCGGTGAAAACCTTGTCTGCCCGAGGACTTCTCCTGTATCGTCAGCTCATGCCGACCGTGCCCAGCAAGAGTCTGGAAACCTTTGATAATCCGCAGCCGGAGCGGGACTACGCCATCCGCATCCGCATTCCCGAGTTCACCTGTCTGTGCCCCAAGACCGGACAGCCCGATTTCGCCACCCTGCGCCTGGAGTACGTGCCCGACCGGCTGTGCGTGGAGCTCAAGTCCCTGAAGCTGTACGTCTGGTCATTCCGCGATGAGGGTGCCTTCCACGAGGCCGTCACCAACCGCATCCTGGACGACCTGGTACAGGTCTGCCGTCCGCGCTTCATGCGCCTGACCGCCGAGTTTAACGTGCGCGGCGGAATCTACACCACGGTGGTGGCCGAGCATCGGGAGCAAGGGTGGGAGGCGCCGGGGAAGGTAGAGTTGCCCTGAGGGCGCAGACCGTAGGCTGTGGGCTGTAGACTGTAGGTAGAAGAGGCGGAAGCTCCTGGCTTACTTCTTGCTCCCCTACGGCCTACAGCCCACTGTCTAAAGCCTAAATGTCCTTTTATCTCGGTATCGATCTGGGTACCTCCGGGTGCCGGGCGGTGGCGATCGACCGGGAGGGGGCGATGCGCGCCTTTGCCCGCGTGGATCTGCCAGCGCCGGAAGGCGGCGGCGATCGGGCGCAACAGGAGCCGGGGCTGTGGTGGACGGCGGTGCTGGAGGTACTGGCCCGTGTCCTGCGGCGGGTACCCGCGCACGAGATCGCCGCCATCGCCGTAGACGGCACCTCCGCCACCACGCTGCTCACCGACGGCAAGGGCCAACCTCTGGCTCCGGCCCTGATGTACAACGACGGCCGCGCGCAGGAACAGGCCCGGAGGATCGCCGCCGTCGCACCCCGCGACAGCGCTGTCCACGGCGCAACCAGCGGCCTGGCCAAGCTCCTGTACCTGCTGCCGCGCCATCCCGCGGCGCGCCATGCACTGCACCAGGCGGACTGGATCGCCGGCAATTTGTGCGGGCGCTTCGATGTCTGCGACGAGAACAATGCCCTGAAGATGGGCTACGACCCCGTCCGCCGCGAGTGGCCGGGGTGGCTGGACACGCTGGACGTCCCCCGCGCGCTGCTGCCGATGCCGGTAACACCCGGGACCCCCATCGGCACGGTCAAGACGAGGGTGGCCTCTCACCTGGGCCTTGGCTCGGGGATAAGGATCGTGGCCGGCACCACCGACAGCATCGCCGGGGTGATCGCCACCGGCGCCTCGCTGCCGGGAGAAGCGGTCACCTCGCTGGGCAGCACCCTGGTACTCAAGGTGCTGTCGCCCGGTCCGGTCTTCGCTCCTGAATACGGGATCTACAGCCACCGGCTGGGTAATCGCTGGCTCGCCGGCGGCGCGTCGAACACCGGCGGTGCCGTGCTGCTGGCCCATTTCCGGGCGGAGCAGCTTGCCCACATGACGCCACTGCTGAACCCCGCCAGGCGCACGGGGCTGGACTACTATCCCCTGGTCCGCCCCGGCGAGCGCTTCCCTATTCACGATCCCAACCTGGCGCCGCGCCTGGCACCCCGGCCCGCCGAGGATGTGCGGTTCTTCCAGGGCATGCTGGAATCCATGGCCCGCATCGAGCAGCAAGGCTATGCCCTGCTCGCAGACCTGGGCGCACCCTACCCCACCAGCGTGCGCACCGTCGGCGGAGGCAG
>CAYWTP010000024.1:0-9008 GCA_964461215.1 uncultured Ectothiorhodospiraceae bacterium
GACGGATCTGCAGGGCCTCGTTGATGTTCTTCATTCCCGACGCTTCGTTGCCGTCGGCGTTGCTCACCAAGTAGCGCGGGTCGCGCCGGCCGACCTCGGCCACCAGTGCGCCCAGGGCGGTGCTGGGCACCGCCTTCTCACCCACCGCATAGTCCGTGACCGGCAGCTCGCCCAGCGGGCGAAGCGGCAGCTCGAGCTCGGTCACTACCGTGCGGCTGGCCGGCCCGCCGCCGGCACGGGAGAAGTTCTCCCGCACGATGCGCCAGGCCGCGAGCGGCAGCGCCCGCCGCTTCAGGCCTTCGATGATGTGGGGCTGGTCCAGTGTGTCGGCAGGGTAGAGGTT
Source organism: uncultured Ectothiorhodospiraceae bacterium (assembly GCA_964461215.1). Classification (GTDB taxonomy): domain Bacteria; phylum Pseudomonadota; class Gammaproteobacteria; order JAABTG01; family JAABTG01; genus CAYWTP01. The sequence goes on from CAYWTP010000024.1 coordinate 344, forward strand.
ATGGGATTTGGCGCCCACCGCGTGCACCCCGGCTCCCTTGAGCTGCTTGATGATGAAGGCGGTCGGGCGTCCGCCGAGGGCCGAAGCGGCGGCCTCGGCCAGCCCCTCCAGCACCGCCCGGGTGAAAGCGAGGCGCCGGTCGGGCGAGAACCGGGTGCTGTCCACGTAGGCACCCTGCTGGCCGGAGTCATCGAAGTCCTTGGCGTCCACCAGCACGATGTGTTCGAAGCCGTGTCCGCTCCAGTAGGCGCGCATCTGCTCGTTGCTCTTGAGGGAAACCATGGAGTGGTGCTCCTGGCTGTAGCCGTTCCACACCAGCACCGGCAGAAAGTTGGTCGCGCGTGGATAGGCGGTGTGGAAGTGCATCATGGATGACAGCACGTAAGGCTCGCCCATGCCGCCGTCGCCCAGCGTGAAGGGAAACAGCTTGTGTGGATGCACCAGCGCGCCGGCCATGGCGAAGTGCTGGCCCTGGCCCAGGGGCCCGGCCGGGGCCAGCAGGCCCGGAATTGCTCCCGAGAGATGGCCCAGGAGACCCTCGCGCTCGCGGAAGCGCTGCATCATCTGGCCCACCGTGCAGATCCCCATGTCCTCCAGCGAGCCGTCCAGGAACATGGCGCTGTAGAAGCCCGGGGCATGGTGTCCCACCTCGGTGACGATGTTGGTGTGGCCCAGCATCACCAGCGCTGCGTAGGCCTCGGCGCTGCTGGCGAACCCACCCGGATGGCCCGAGCCCTTGGCGGCGCACACCTGCAAGGTGAGGTAGCGCAGGGCGTCCGCCGCGAGCAGGGTCTGATAGGTTGCCTTGTCGTCCACGTGGCGCAGACCGGTGTCGTCCGGGCCCAGGACGGGGAGATCGGCGAAGCGGTCGAAGCCGGACGGAACCTCTCCGAGGTATTGGATCCCGTCGGTGAAGGGCGGAATGTCGGTGGCTAGGTTCGTGGCGGGTGTTCCCATGGCTTTGCTCCCGTAGTTGGCTGGAATGCCGTTGCAGTGATTGAGCATCAGCCTATGAATTGAACGAGATTTCACAAAGAAAAATAGATTTCATAATATGAAAAATTGGCCCATGCGCGTTGGGGTGAGGCTGATAACCGTTGGATTTCTATGAGGCATCGCGTCTACACTGCTAATTTGTGAAAGACGTTTCATATCGTGAAATGGAGAAGAGGTCTTCCATTCAAGTGCTTGATCGCATGGCGGCGCTGCTCGACGCCGTAGCCCGGTACCCCAAGCCGGTGAGCCTGAAGGTACTGGCGGCGGAGACGGGCCTGCACCCCTCCACCGCGTTTCGGATCCTGGCCTCCATGGACTACCACGGCTTCGTCGAGCGCGACGTCGCGGGCCGATATGGACTCGGACGTAAGCTCCTGCGCCTGGGCAGCCGCATGGTCTCGGCCATTGACCTGCGGGCGGAGGCCAGGCCCATCATGGAGGAGCTCAGGGATCGGCTTGGTGAGAGCGTGAATCTGACCGTGCGCGAGGGCGACGAGGTGGTGTACGTGGAGAAGGTGACACCCAACCGCATGATGGTGGTCCAGCAGTACATCGGCAGCCGCGCGCCCCTGCACGTCACCGCGGTGGGCAAGATGATGCTCGCGGCCGAGGGAGATGACGAGTGCCGATCCTACGCTCGGCGCACCAACCTACCGGCTTATACCCGCAAGTCGATCAACAGCCTCCAGGAACTGCTCGACGAGGCACGGCGCATCCGCGGGCGAGGCTACGCCATGGACAACGAGGAGGCCGAGATGGGTGTCGGCTGCATCGGCACCTTGATCTACGATACCAGCGGCAACGTGGTGGCCGGGCTCTCGATATCGGCGCCGGCGGAGCGGCGCAAGGATGAGTGGATACCGCTGGTGGTGGATGCGGGCCGGCGGATCTCCGAGCGCCTGGGCCACACCGCTGCGCAGCCGCCCGCGGGATGATGCCCGCGCCTTTTCGGTGCAGGCTCGTCAGTATAATATGAGGCTGGCGCCGGCCTGAGAAGCGGCCGGTTCTTAATGCGTAGCTCCCGATTGTGATGAGCACACCGGCGAGAAACACAGGAAGTCATTCTCTGCGTGAGCACCACCACCAGGGCTTGTTGCGGGCTTAGGACCTTACTCGGGGTCAGCTTCGCCACACTGGCTATCCTGGTCGCCGGGCTGCTGACCTTCGCTCTCTACCACAGCCTGCGGGCTTCCCTCCAGCGGGAAGTCCGTGCCCGCCTGCGCGATACCGTCGCGATTGCCGCGCTGGCGGTAGACGTGGACCGGCACGCGAAGCTGCAGCTGCCCTCGGACGAGGATTCCCCCGCCTACCGCGCGGTGCGTCGGGAGCTGCTGCGCATCCGCGAGCGCTTTCCCGATCTGCATCACATCTATACTTTCCGGCCGACCGCCGATGGCAGGATCATGTTCGTGGTGGACGCAGGGGGCGACTCGGGTGCGGCTTCCCACCTGGGGCAGGTGTACGACACGGCCAGCCCCTATTTGCGCGCACACGTGACGGAGATCAGGGAGCCCATCGTGGAGCCGGAGCTGCGCAAGCGTCCCTCCGGCACTTGGCTCGCCGGCTATGCACCCCTGCTGCGCCGTGACGGCTCCTTGGAGGGAGTGCTGGGCGTTGAAGCCCCCGCGTCCAAGGTCTACGCCGTCGAGGACAGGCTCCTGGGCGTCGCCTTGGAGACGTTCGCCGCCATCGTGCCCCTCGCGGTGTTTCTGGGCTGGATCCTGGGTCGCCGTCTCGCCGGACCGATTCTGTCGCTGAAGGCGGCGACCGAGACTGTCGACGGTGCCGGCCTGGGCCGTACCGTCGCCGCTCGGGGTCCTCGCGAGGTCAGGGCGTTGGCCGAGGCCTTCAACGACATGACCGATCGCCTCATGGCATATCGGAGGAGAATTGAGTCGGAAAGTGAGGAGCGTCAGCGCGCCGAGACGGCGTTACAGAGCTACCGGGACGATCTGGAAGAGCTTGTGGAAGCCCGCACCCAGGAGCTGACCCGCGCAAACCTGTCGCTGCACCTGGAGGTGAACGAGCGGCGCCAGGCCGAGCAGGCGCTGCGGGAGAGCGACGAGACCGTACGCTTGCTGCTCGACAGCAGCGGAGAGGGTATGTACGCCATCGACCTGGAGGGAGTCTGCACGTTGGCCAATCCTGCTTGCGCCCGTATGCTGGGGTATGACGATCCGGCCCAGCTCATCGGCAAGCCCGTCCACGCGCTGACGCATCACACCCGGGGCGATGGCTCTCCTTATCCGGAGGAGGAGTGCCGTATGAGCCGCGTCATGCGCGACGGCCGGGGTGCTCACGTGGACGACGAGGTGCTGTGGCGAGCCGATGGCGGCAGCTTTCCGGTCGAGTATCGCAGCCACCCGCTGTTTCGCGAGGGCCGCATCACGGGGGCCGTGATCACCTTCTCCGACATCACCAGCCGGCGCGAGGCCGAGAGCCGGCTGACCTTTGCGGCCGAGCATGATTATCTGACCGGGCTGCCCAACCGGGGCCTGTTCATGGACCGGCTGGACACAGGAGTGGCTCGCGCCCGGCGCCGGAACCGGCCGCTGGCCCTGCTCTATATCGATCTGGACAATTTCAAGCCTGTCAACGACCGGCTCGGTCACCAGGTGGGCGACATGGTGCTGCGGGCGCTTGGACGGCGTCTTGCGCGCACGGTGCGAGAGGAAGACACAGTGGCGCGCATCGGCGGCGACGAGTTCGCCATGATTCTGGAGGACGTCTCCGGTATGCCGGATGCGCTGGCCGTGGCTGCCAAGGTGAAGGAGGAGGTCAGCGAGCCGTTCAACGTGGAGGGTCAGGAGATAGGAATCGGCGTCAGCATCGGCGTTGCCTTGTATCCCGAGCACGGACGTGATCCCAGGGCGCTGCTCACCTATGCCGATGCTGCCATGTACCGGGCCAAGGGGCAGGAGGCATCGTCTCGGATCAAGCGACGCTGAACCGATGATCGCCGCCCTGGGGGCCAGCAGCCACCGCTTTCACGGGTGGCAGAAGGGTAAGCCGATCAGTCCCGCATGATGGCTGCCAGCCGGGGGACTGCTGCGCCGGCGCTGCCGGCTAGCCACTGCTCCATCCCTGCGGCCCCGCTGGCCATGATGCTCCGTGCCTGCTCTTCGGAGGCGCAAGCAATACATGCCCCCACCAGATTGCTTACCTCCTGATCCTGCATGCGCGCCGTGGTGCGCAGAAACATCACCAGCAGAGCAAGCGCCCGGGTTTCGTCCATCTCGTGTCGTGCGGCAAGGGCTCCGGCAGCCCCACGGGCGAACAGGGCATAGCGCTCACGCTTTTCCGGGATGTTCATGTCGCGCGAATCCACGAAGGAGACGGAGGCACGCAGGAACGCGTCCAGCGTGCTCTTTAGCCCCTCCAGCTCCACCTGGGTGCGGGTGTGTTTCTGCGGGGCGAAAAGACTCTTCAGAAAGCGCATCGGGCTCTGGGGTCTGTTATGGGCGCTTCAGGGGGGCACTGATCAGCCAGGTTTCGGGCGTGACGAAATGAACCGCAAAGGCCCAAAGGTCAAGAAGTCTGGCACTAAGGTGCATGCAGCTCGTCGTGGCGTCCTCTGTGCCTTTGTGGTGCGCCTCGCTGTTGTTGGAGGGGCTCTGAACCTCGGGGTCGCTGCACCGCACCGCTAGGACTACGGAGAGTTTACCGCCCCGCGGAGGGAATTCAATGCACCAATTGCGGGCTCTTTGACTCCGCGGTCCGCTCGGTTAAGCTGGGGGCTGATCGCGGAACAGCGCTCACCGACCGGGCACTGCCCGAGCCCACTGGAGGATTCCACATTAGCGACAAGCCGTATGCCATTCATACTCTGGAGCTGGGCCCGATGGAGAACTTCGTGTACCTGATCCAGGACCACGCGAGCGGCCGGGCGGCGGTGGTGGATCCGGCCTGGGAGGTACCCGAGATCCTGCGGCTGGCGCGCGAACAACGGGTTCAGATAACCGACATCCTGCTCACCCACAGCCATCACGACCACATCAACGGCATCGAGGCCGTGCTCGATGCCCATGACTCCCAAGTGCATCTGCTCAAGGACGAGGCACGGTTCTGGGGCCACTACCAGGATATCCCTACTCTGCACCACGGCGGCGACGTCATTGAGGTGGGCGAGACCGCTATCGAGGTGCTGCACACGCCCGGGCACACGCCCGGCTCGGCCTGCTACCTGGTCGATGGCAATCTGATCGCCGGCGATACGCTGTTCGTCTTCGGCTGTGGTCGCTGCGATCTGCGCGGCGGCGATCCGGAGCAGATGTACCATACGCTCAAGCGTCTGACCTCCGGCCTGGATCCGGACACCCTGCTGCATCCCGGCCACAACTACGCGCAAGTGCCGGTATCCACCCTGGGCGAGCAGCGGGGGGGTAATCCGTTCCTGCACTTCGACGACGTGCATCGTTTCGTGGCCTACCGCATGCACTACCACGACCGCCACCGTGATGAGCCCTACGGACCCGTCCAACGCGAGGAGGTCGAGCGGCTCGATTTGAATTAAGTGCGTTTCTCACGCGGAGACGCCAAGACGCGGGGAAAAGCAGGCGAGATTGGCAGGGTGGGCAAGGTTGGCGAGAGAGTGGCCGGCGACGCCGCGCCTGCTGCCACCCTGGCTCCTATCCGGGCTTCTCCGTTCTTCTTTGGGTTTTGCGCCTCTGCGCAGTCCTCTTAGGTTCTGACGACGGATCAGGGCGGCACTCCCGTTTCAGCCGGCTGGTGCTGTGCGAGGACGAGCGTCGAGGCGGGCACGGCCGGACCGACTGCCGAGGCCAGGTACAAGCTGGGGCGAAGCCGCAGGGGCTCCCCGCGCTGCCTGGTGGAGGCGGCAGCCACGGGCGGCGAGCTCCTCTGGGCGGGATAGGTCAAACGCAGGCTAAGGGGGCCGTCTCCCGATTTGGCGATGGTGCCGCCCGGGTCCCTGGTCGACAACAGGGCCGTCAAGCCCTCAAAATCATCCGCGGTGGCCGGCGATCCCGGCTCTTCGCAGACCTTTCGCGAGCCCTTGAGCAGCCCCTCCAGGATCCGGCAGTCCTTCTGGGTAGCCAGATCCAGCGCGTGGTCGGCCAAGCCCTTGCCCGTGGCGAGCACCGAGACGATGCCCGCCCCGGTGACAAAATGCTGAAGGGATACACTCGCCACCGCGACACACCCTCCCAAGGCGGGGAGCGCCGCCGCAACGGCCAGACCGGCAAGAAGTGGCCGCCAGGAGCGGCGCGCAGCTACCGTCCGCAGCGGCCGGGTTCGGCACATGATTTCTAGCCTCATGGTCACGTTAACCTCACACAGGGATACGGCTTTCGGGGCTCCGCGGTGGAGTGGGCTCCCCGGTGCAGCCGGCGTGTAGATGGCGAGCTGTAGTATTCAAGCAAAGAGTGGGCCATCAGCCCCGTGCGGGCCAGATGATGCGGAGATCGTCCCTGTGTTCGTTAGCGAGTCCCCGGACGGCCGGCCAGCTTCGGTCGCTGTATGCACCAAAGTAGTGCCGCGGCGCCTGGCTCCGGGCTTTGCTCACGCGCCCGTGTCGGCGATTTGACGCTACGGCGTCACGATACTGTGGCACAATCAAGCATGTTTGCTCGATGGGGTGTTGGCCATCCGATCATGGGTGGGCAAGGCCGGCGTTCCCGGCCATGGCACGGGCGCTCTGCCCTGGGGCTGTGGCGGGGCTGCATCCCGGATGGGATGGCCTCTGCCGGCTGCTCAGGGCATATTCAGGCGCAGCTGCAGGTAGGCGCGGTGCTCGAATAGGTTGACGGCGTTGGCGGAGGCTTCAAACTCCGGGTAGCTGCTGGCGGCACCCTGGATGATGGCGGCGATCTCGCCGTCGGTGGAGCCGACCCGGAAATCCTTGCCCAGCCGCAGGTCGATCCGCCGCCACTTGGGCAGCCTCTTTCCTTCCCCCCGCCAGTACATATAGCTCGTCCCATAGAAGCCGACACTGGCATTCAGGCCGCCCGGGAATCGGTGGGTGAACAGGGCGCTGAGGGTATGCCGGGGAGCACTGTCGTTCAGGCGCTCGTACTGCACAGTGTTGGGGGCAACGGGGTGCAACTCGATTAGCCACCGGCCATGGACTTGCAGGTACGCGTACTGGACTGCCAGAAGCGTAGCATCGTCGGGCTTGTACCGTCCCTCCAGTTCCACGCCGTTGCGGGTCAAGTGACCGCTGTTTACGTAGACGTTAGCCGTCGTTAGGCTGCTTCTAACATCTCCCGGCAGAGCGCTCAGATCGAGAACGGCAAACGGCTGAGCAGCGTACAGTCGATCCGGCACATCGCTGATGATGTCACTCAAATCCTCGTGAAACAGCTTGACATCAGCGAACAGCCCCATCGACGGCAGCTCGCCCAGCCACCCCAGCTCGTAGGAGGTCAGCTTCTCCGGCTGCACGCCGTCGCTCACGTCCACGTAGCGCAGGACGCTGCCGTCGCTCAGGTGGGAGGCCCGCCGAAAATTCTGCTCCAGCAGCGACGGAGTGCGCTCCGCGCGGGTTATGCTGGCGCGCACGGTCTGGTGCGGGCCGAGATGGTGGTTGACCGCGATTCTCGGCGACAGCGCGGTGCCGATGATCTGATTGTGCTCGGCCATCAGACCCAGATTAAAGACGGTGGCCTCGCTGGCCCGCCATTCCAGATTGCCGAACAGCCGTACGCTGCGATCGTTGATGAAGTCGGGACGGTCCAGGAGCAGCGGGCTGCGCAGCCGATCCATGCGCAAGCTGGTGCCCAGCACCAGACGCAGCCGGCCCGTGGGTACCGCCGTCTGCTGCAGCTCCAGGTCGTAGCGCTCCGCTGTCCCGTCCTCACTGCCGCTGAAGAACTCCTGGTCCTTATACGGCTGTCCGCTGGCGTCACAAGCGGGATTGTCGAACGGCGTAACTTGGCCGCACAGGAAGGCGAATAGACCCCCCAATTGGGCAGGTGTGACTTTCGCAACCGTGGACAGCAAGCCGAAGGACTGCAGCTCGTCGATGTCATAGAAATTGTGGTAGAACTGGACCTGCAGCGCGCTGCCTAGCGGACTGGTCCGCGTCCAGCGCAGGTACTCGTAGCGGGAGTTCACCTTCTTGTCACGGTACGGATCGGCGGGGTTGCTCGGTCCGTCGGCCGCAACGCCCATGGGGCCCCCGCTGTAGCCGAGCTGCAGGTCCAGCACGTCGGTGGCGTTGGGATGGTAGGTGCCTCGCAGTGACAGCAGGTGTAGCTGCTTGGTGTCGTCCTGCTGCTTGAAGCCGTGATCCTTCCAGTAGCGCGCAGTGACGACGTAGTCCAGGTCGCCCAGACGGTCGCCATGGCGTACCACCGCCTCGCGGGTCTTCAGGGCGCCGCCGGTCAGCCGGATACTGGTTCCCCGCTCGAGCGCAGGAGCCCTGGTGATGATGTTGATGACGGCAGCGAACGCGTTGGCGCCGTAAGCGGGTGCATCCGGCCCCCGGATCACCTCGATCCGCTCGATGTCGTCTATGTCGATGCCAAGGTTGTGCCAGTCCACGGTGGAGCGCATCGGCAAGTAGACGGCGCGGCCGTCGATCCGCACCAACAGTCTGGATTGCCACTCCTTGGACAGCCCGTGATAGGTGGCCACGGTATCGGTACCGCTGGCCAGAGCCACCTGGAACCCCGGTACCAGGCGCAGTACGTCGGCGATATCCAACATC
>CAYWTP010000024.1:9018-23706 GCA_964461215.1 uncultured Ectothiorhodospiraceae bacterium
GAGGCACGGATCATGTCCCGGTCGATAACGGTGATGGAGGCCGGAACCTCGGACAATGGCTGGGCGAGCCGCGTGGCCGACAGCACCACCGGCAGCTCCTGAAAGTAATAGGACTCGCTCAGCAGACTGGAAGTGTCGCCGGCTTTCCCGGTAGCGGCCCCTGCGGCCATGGGGATGAGCACGAGCGCCGCGGCTGCCTGCCGCAGGATGGCTCGCTGCCGGGCTCGCGCAGGGAGGCGGGACTGCGGAGAGCTGGTATACGGACGTGCGGCGGCCGGTGTGAGTGCCTGAGAGTGGGGTGTGTCGCCCATGACCTCAACAACGCGACGGGGCTTCTACGGACGGCCAAGGGCGTGCAGGCGGAGCGCTGCCGGCGCCGGGCCGAAGGAGGCCAGCCTTTGGGTTGATGGGGTCGCTTCCAGGGACACCAAGTCCTGCTCCTTATCCTATTGTAGTTCCGTTGGGGCTCCAAACCCGTGCATTATAGGGACTCGCCCGGCGCAGGAGAAGGCTCAGCCCGCCGCCAAGCTCTTCGATGCCACCTCGTAGACGTCCTTGGACAGGTGCGCCGTCTCCGCCACCCGCTTGAGCTGATCGCGCATCAGGTTCTGCCGCCGCGAGTCATAGCGCCGCCAGCGGCTCAGGGCGCCCAGCAGCCGGGCCGCCACCTGGGGATTCAACGGATCCAGGTGCAGCACCTGATCGGCGAGGAAAGCGTAGCCGGCCCCGTCGCCAGCGTGGAAGCGTACCGGGTTGCCGTGGCTGAAAGCGCCGACCACCGAACGTACTCGATTGGGATTGCGGATGCTGAAGGCGGGATGGTCCAGTAGCTCTTGCACCTCTGTCAGCGTGCCGGGAAGCTGTGAGGTGGCCTGGATGGTGAACCACTTATCCAGCACCAGCGGGTCGTCACGCCACTTGCCATAGAAAGTGTCCAGCGCCGGCCGTCTCTCCGGGCAGTCGCAGTCGGCCAGCAGCGATAGAGCGGCGATGGCGTCGGTCATGTTGCCCGCTTCCTCGAGCTGCGCGCTGCACAGGGTCCGGGATTCGAGGGTGTCCTCGGCCATCAGGTAGCCCAGGCACAGATTCTTCAGGCTGCGCCGGCCCATCGCCTGCGGCGTGATGCTGAAGGGGCCCGGATCGCGGCTGGTGAGATAGGTATCCAGCAGGACCGGGCGCAGTCTCACGGCCAGGGTGCGGCGCACGAAGGTTCTGATGGCGTGGATGGCTTCCACGTCCACCACTTCCATCTGCTGGCCGAGGTAGGTCTCGGAGGGCAGCGACAGGGTCTCCGCGGCCATGGCGGGGTCCAGGCTGGTGTCGGCCAGGACCCGGGCGAAGGCGTGCACGAACGCATCGCTCAGGTGCAGCTCCCGATCGGCTCGGAAGTCGTTCACCAGCCCCAGCAGGGTCCGCACCGCCAGCCGTTGGCCCGCATCCCAGCGGTTGAACGGATCGCTGTCGTGGGCTAGCCGGAAGACCAGCGCGTCCGGCGAACAGCTCATGCGCACGTTGACCGGGGCCGAGAAGTCCCGCAGCAGGGAGGGCACGGGATGCTGCACAACGTCCACGAAGCGAAACACCTCACGCGGCCGGCGTAGCTCCAGCACCCTTGTCGTACCGGCGGCTTCCGGCTCGCCCTCGAGGCGCAGGGGCAGGTCGCGGCCGTCGGCACCCAGCAGACCCAGGGCCAGGGGGATGTGCAAAGGGGCCTTGTCCGGCTGGCCGGGGGTGGGCGGGCAGGACTGCTCTACCGTCAGGGTGTAGGTGCTGGCCGCAGGATCGTAGCTATCGCTGACCGCCAGCTCCGGGGTGCCGGCCTGGCTGTACCACAAACGAAACTGGGACAGATCCACGCCCGTTGCGTCCTCCATGGCGGCCACGAAGTCGTCCGTGGTCACCGCCTGGCCGTCGTGGCGCTGGAAATACAAGTCCATGCCTTGGCGGAAACCCTCCCGCCCCAGCAGGGTGTGGATCATGCGGATCACCTCCGCGCCCTTTTCGTACACCGTCATCGTGTAGAAGTTGTTGATCTCAATGTAGGAGTCCGGCCGCACCGGATGCGCCATGGGGCCGGCGTCCTCGGCGAACTGCAGCGTACGCAGGCGGCGCACGTCTTCTATACGCTTGAGGGGCCTGGAGGTCATGTCCGAGGTAAACTCCTGGTCCCGGAATACGGTGAGTCCCTCCTTGAGGCTGAGCTGGAACCAGTCCCGGCAGGTTACCCGGTTGCCGGTCCAGTTGTGAAAGTATTCGTGGCCAATGACGCCCTGGATGTGGACGTAATCGCCGTCGGTAGCGGTGTCGGGCCGGGCCAGGACGTACTTGGAGTTGAAGATGTTCAGGCCCTTGTTCTCCATGGCGCCCATGTTGAAGCTGTCCACCGCCACGACCATGTAGATGTCCAGGTCATACTCCAGGCCGAAAGTCTGCTCGTCCCAGGCCATTGCCTGCTTCAGCGAGCGCATGGCGTGCTCGCACTTGTCGGCATTGCGAGGCTCTACGTAGATGCGCAAGGAGATTTCCCGCCCGGAGGCGGCCAGGTAAGAATCCCGGATCTCCATCAAGTTGCCCGCCACCAGGGCGAACAGGTACGAAGGCTTGGGAAACGGATCCTCCCACCGCACCCAGTGGCGGTCGCCGTCCGCCTTGCCGCTCTCAACCGGGTTGCCATTGGACAGCAGCACCGGGTAGCGCCGGCGGTCGGCGGCGATGGTGGTCGTGTACCGGCTCATCACGTCGGGCCGGTCGGGAATATAGGTGATCTTGCGAAAGCCCTCGGCCTCGCACTGGGTGCAGAACATGTCCCCGGATTTGTAGAGCCCCTCCAGGGACGTATTGTTCTGCGGCTGGATGCGGGTGCGGACTTCCAGCGTGAAGGCGTCCGGTACCTCTTCCAGCGTGAGCTGCTCCTCTGCGATCCGGCAGCGCCCCGGGGGCACTTCCACACCGTCCAGCCGCAAGGACTCCAGCTCCAGGGCCTGTCCATCCAGAACCAGGGGACTGTGGGGTAAGCCATCGGGGTTGCGCCGCAGGGACAGGCGCGACCGTACGGTCGTGTGGCTCTCCTCCAGATCGAAGCGCAGGTCGACCGAGTCGAGCAGAAAGTCGGGGGGGGCATAGTCCCGAAGACGGATGGTACGCGGGGCAGCTTCTTTCATGGCGAGTTCCGTGACAGTGGTGCCGTGCAGTAGACTTACGCTAACACAGGCCGTTGGTCGCAGCTATTTGTCCTGACGGACGCAAGCCATGTTGACCGAGTAATTTCCCTCGCATGACTAAGGAAAACTACGAATTTTTTGTTAAGGAACCGGCAGGTATACTTTGAGATAGTGCACAAGGAGCAGCAGGGAGGGGGGAGTGCACAAGGACCCCCTCACGGGGGTGAGGAACCGCCACAAAGGACTGGATGGCAGGGTATCTCGTGATACCGGCAGGATCGAGGTGGCTGCTAAGGCGGTCAGGCTGCGCAAGGAGTGCTGACGGCCCCGGACTCGCGGGTACGGTATAAGGACTTATCCGAAAGAAGGGTAAACGGACTCCCTCCTCGGGAAGGTCGCCCCGCAGTAGCCTCCTTCGTGGGGCCAGTACGGGGCAACCCGCTGCAAGGCGGGTTTTTTTTTGCCCGGGCTACGCAGTGGCTCCGGCTTTCGCGGATACTCACGAAGTCGCTGCGGGCTTGGGACCTTTGGCCCACAGGTGCTTGCCGTACTTCCAATAGCCGCGCACGTTGTTCAGCCGTGAATCCAGGGCCGGGTCCAGGGCCAGCACTTCGCCGTTCAGCAGGGGCAGAAGGTACGGGGCCAGTACCGCCCCCCCGCCGCCCGTGACCACGATCACGTCAATGTCCCAGTCGTCGGCCCACAGGCGTTCCACTTCCGTGGACACCGAGCTGGCCAACTGGCCGAAGACCTGCTCGGTCACCGGCTTGAGATCTATCTGCTTGCCGCGGATCTTGATCGAGCCGCGAGCCACGGCGTCGTAGAGCCGATACACCTCCACATCCACACCGCTCATATCCCGAAGCTTGCTGGAGATGATGGCGAAGGCCTGGGCGATGCCGGATTCGGTGGTGCGGCTGCCGCGCTCGGAGTAGCGGATGCGATCGGCGATGGTGTAATCGGACGTCCGGAAGCCGATGTCGATGACACCGATCTTCTCGCGCACGAACCGCCGGTTGGCCACCTCCCCCAGGTCGCTGAGCATGAGGTTGAACAGCGAGCCGAAGGGCTGGGGGATAACCCGTACCTGGTTGATGCTCAGCACCGTATCCTGACGTTTGCCCGTAGCGTCAATCAGCGTCACCTCGTGCTTGCCCTGGAGCAGCCGGGCAAGCTCCTCCTTGTGCCGGCGGTAGTAGCTGATGGGCAGTCCGGTGACGAGGCTCACCGGTACATGCCGCTCCACCATGCCGGACAGGGCGGTGAGAGCCAGGTTCTTGGCAAAGTTGCTGATGAACTGGTTCTGATCCAGGGTGAAGGAGCGCACGTTGCTCTGACGCTCGGCGAGCTCGCCTACGAACAGGGGCTTGCCCGCGACCTCCACGTGCAGGTGCTCTTCGCGCGGCGTGCCCGTGAGCAGGGACTCCCGGTACTGGATCTCCGCCGCCTCTCCCAGGACGGACTTGAACGTCATGAAGTCCTTGCCGTTGGTGGCCTTGGTGAATCCGAAACCTATATCGATACCGACGACATCCACGAGCGCCTCCAGTTAAGAGCAGTGACCTAACCGCCAAGGCGCCATAGACGCCGGAACGAGTGTGATTTTCTCAGCTAAGCGCCAAGGACGCCAAGTTTACCGAATTCAGGACGAATGTTTGACGAGACTGGATTCACCTCAGTACAACGCAGCCGTCATCCAACAACGCCAGGCCGATCGGGAAATGGGGACAAGAAGCCCGGTGTCCCCCCGGTCGGCACAGGTTCCTTCCGGGGATTTCCCCATCTTGGCCCCTTGGGGTAGACGTTTCCCTACGCCTGTCCCAGAACGCCGCGGGCCAGGGCCGGGTCCAGGGGGGCGTAATGCAGAAACTCCATGGAGAATACCCCCCGGCCCTGGGTGGCCGAGCGCAGCTCGGTGGCGTAGCCGAACATCTCCGCCAGTGGTGCTTCGCCGCGGACGATCTGGACGCCGCCAGGACCGTGCTCCATGCCGGTGATATTGCAGCGCCGCGCCGCGAGCTGCCCGGTGATCTCACCGGCGTACTCCTCGGGTGCCACCACCTCCAGCCGGAACACGGGCTCCAGCAGCACCGGCTCGCCATGCTCCAGACCCGCACGCAGCGCCATGGCGGCTGCGGCCTGGAAGGCCAGATCACTGGAGTCCACCTCGTGGGAGGAGCCGTCGACCAGCCGCACCAGAAAATCGGTGGCGGCATAGCCTCCCAGCGGGCCGCTCTGGGCCGCCTCCCGCACCCCCTTCTCGACCGCAGGGATGAACTGTCGGGGAATGGCCTGGCCGCGTATGCGATCCTCGAAGACCACCCCCGAGCCCCGCTCGCCGGGCAGCAGCTCAAGGAACACGTGGCCGTACTGGCCGTGTCCGCCGCTCTGGCGGATGTGCTTGCCTTCCGCCCGCGATACGGCGTGGCTGATGGTCTCCTTATAGGTGACCCGGGGCCGGCCCACCTTCATCCTGACCCCGTGCTCGCGCCGGACCCGGTCCAGGAGAACGTCCAGGTGCAGCTCTCCCATACCAGCCACCAGGGTCTGACCGGTGTCGGCGTCGCTACTCACCAGGAAGGTGGGATCCTCCTCTGCCAGCGCCCGCAAGGCTGCATTCATGTGCTCCTGCTCGGCGATGCTGCCGGGCTCCACGGCCACCTGGATCACCGGCTCCGGGAAAATGATGCGCTCCAGCATGATGGGCTTGTCCTGCCGGCACAAGGTGTCGCCCGTGTACACCCCCTTCATGCCCAGCAACGCGGCGATGTCGCCGGCACCAATCTCATCGACCTCCTCGCGCCGGTCGGCGTACATGCGCACCAGACGGCCCACCCGCTCCCGGGTGTCGCGCCCGGCATTCCAGACCTGGTCACCGGTGCGCAGCCGGCCGGAGTAGACCCGCGTGTAGGCCAGGCGCCCCGAATAAGCGTCGTTGATGATCTTGAACACCAGCGCCGACAGTGGCGCCTTGTCGTCGGGGGGGCGGCTGGCGGCGCCCCCGGTCCGGGGCTCTATGCCGCGCACGTCGCCCACGTCCAAAGGGGAGGGCAGGAAGTCCACCACCCCGTCGAGCAGCGGCTGCACGCCCTTGTTGCGCAAGGCCGCACCACAGTACACCGGAAACAGCTTATTGGCGATCGCGGCCCGGCGCAGGGCCGCGACCAAGGATTCGGTCTCCGGCTCGCGGCCTTCCAGGTAGTCTCCCAGCAGGGCGTCGTCGGTCTCGGCCACCTTCTCGATCAGTGCCAGGCGGGCCGCGGCTGCCGCGTCGCGGTAGCGCTCGGGAATGTCGGCATACTCCCGTCGGGCCCCCAGCTCGTCCGCCCAGCCCACGGCCTGCATGCCGAGCAGATCGATCACCCCCTCAAAGGCCGACTCGGCACCCATGGGGATCTGCAGGGCCACCGCGTTAGCGCCCAGGCGCGTCCCTATCATCCGTAGCGCGCGCTCGAAGTCCGCTCCTATGCGGTCCATCTTGTTGACGAAGCACAGCCGTGGCACCTTGTAGCGGTCGGCTTGGCGCCACACGGTCTCGCTCTGGGGCTCCACGCCGTGCACGGCGTCGAACACCACGACACCGCCGTCCAGCACCCGCAGCGAGCGTTGAACCTCTGCGGTGAAGTCGATGTGTCCCGGGGTATCGATGATATTGATGCGGTGCTCGCGCCATTCCGCGGTCACCGCCGCAGACACGATGGTGATGCCCCGCTCACGCTCCTGATCCATCCAGTCGGTAACGGTGTTGCCGTCGTCCACGGAGCCCAGCCGATGCGTCCGGCCCGTATAGTAGAGGATGCGCTCGGTGGTGGTGGTCTTGCCCGCGTCGATGTGGGCGATCACCCCGATGTTGCGCACCCGCTCCAGTGGCAACGGCGCTCCGCGGGCCGCTTCCTGGTCGTGCTTTTTGCTCAAGTTTCGCTTCGCGCCGTCAGCGTTCCAGCACGTAGGTGCCGGGGGCCGCAGCCAGGGCCGGATAGCGCTCGCTTCCCACAGCAGGCGGGGCCTGCAACGGGCCGCAATGTCCGGCCAGCCACTGCTTCCAGTCCTCCCACCACGAGCCGGGTACCTTGGGCATGCCGCCGCGCCAGGTTTCCGGATCCTGCGCGCCGGTGGCATCGCCCACCCAGTAGCGGCGCTTGGGTGGATCGACCGGCTGGCTGATGATGCCCATGATATGGCCGGAGGTGGCCAACACGTAGCGGCAGGGCGAACGTACCAGGCCGCAGATCTTGAAGGTCTCCTTCCACGGCGCAATGTGATCCTGCTCGGTGCCCACCACGTACAGCGGCTGCGTGATCCGGCCCAGATCGATGGGGCGGCCCTTCAGGCTGATGGCGCCGGGCTGCACCAGCTTGTTGTGCAGGTAGAACTCCCGCAGATAGAACGAGTGCATGGCTTCCGGAAGCCGCGTGCTGTCGGTGTTCCAGTACAGCACGTCGAACTGAGGTGGCTCGTCGCCATAGAGATAATTGTGGACGAAGTAGTTCCAGATAAGGCTATTGGAACGCAGCATGCGGAAGGACAGGGCCAGCTCGGCGCCGTCCAGATAGCCGTGGGTCTGCATCTTGCGCTCGATGGCCTCGATGCTGTACTCGTCGATGAACACGTCGATGTCACCTGGATTGGTGAAATCTACCAGGGTCGTGAACAGCGTCCAGCTCGCGACGGGTGCTTCATGCCCTTCCTGTCCGTCCGCGGCGAGCCAGGCCAGAAGTGACGCCAGCAGGGTGCCGCCGATGCAGTAGCCCACCGCGTGTACCTTCGGCACGTCGCAGATGGCACGCACCGCCGCGATGGCCGGCAGCACGCCGTTCACCAGGTAATCATCCATGGTGGTGCCGCGCATCTCTGCGGTGGGATTCTTCCAGCTCGTGATGAAGACCGTGAATCCCTGGCGCACCAGCCAGCCCACGAGGCTCTTCTTTTGGTTGAGATCCAGGATGTAGTACTTGTTGATCCATGGGGCCACGATGAGGATGGGGGTGGCGTGTACCTGCTCGGTGGCCGGCGCGTACTGGATCAGCTCCAGCAGCTCATTGCGGAATACCACCTGACCGGGCGTAGTGGCGAGATTCCGGCCGACCTCGAAGACCTCATCGTCCACCATGCTCACGTCGCCCTTGCGGCTGTCCTTCAGCCAGTTCTCCAGCCCGGCCAGGATGCTGGTGCCGCCGCTCTCCATGAACCTCTGCACCGCCGCCGGGTTGGTCCAGAAGAAGTTGGTGGGTGCCATGGCGTTGAGCCCCTGGCGGAGCCAGTAGGCGGCCCGCCGCCGGGTCTTCTCGGGTACCTCAGGCACCGAGAACACGGTGTCCTCCAGCCAGCGGGTATAGAGCAGGTAGTACTGTTTGATGACGTCGAGATAGGCGCTGTCGGTCCAGACGGGATCCTGGAAACGCTCGTCATGCTCGACCGCGGGAAAGGCGTCTTCGGACGTGGTGCCGCCCAGGCGCTGCAAGGACAGCAGCTGCAGATACCACAGCTCGCTGCCCAGGCGGCCCAGCTCCTTGGACAGTGTCATGGGGTCCTGAAGCCACGCCTGCTGCACTTGCCACAGGCTGGTGGTGATGCCGAAGGGGTCGACGGTCCGGCGCAAGGTGTCGATGCCGGCCTGGAACGGGTCCTGAGTAGTGTCCATGGCTTGTCCGGATTCGATGGTTGGGGGCGGCGCCCGGCAGGGCGAGATTCACCCTCATGTATACCACATCGGGGCCTCCGGTGGGCAGAGGCCTGGAATAACCTGGTATTGTGCTGCGGTAAAACGGGCGGCGCCGGTCCAGGTGTTAGGAGCTTGCAGCCTAAGCAGCACCGAGAGAAGAGTAGGCCACGCAATCCACTGGAACCACGGAAGCTGCACGGAGTCCTTCTGCGGGTTCAGTGGACATTCCATGTTAGAACGACTCGACGAAGGACGATCTTATAGCTACTATCCGCAAACCGCCTCTGAGTTCCCTGCCGGCGCCGAGGAATTACTTGGTTCAGATAGGAGTTTGAGATTATGACCACCATCGTCGTTTGGGGAGAGGACGATCACGATAAGCGGGCGAAATCGCTCGCAACCGCCTATGCGACGACGGCGCAAAGCATAAAGGACGGGGCGTCCAAGGTTGCCGGTCTCGACAAGTTGGTTTTCTGGGGTCACGGCGAGATCAGCAAGTTCTGCGGTCTGAGAGCGCCGGATTTCGTCAAACTGGTCGGCGAATGGAAGGCTGCGAACGATGGTCTCACGACGGTGGAAATGCTGACCTGCAATGCCCGTCACCGGCAGAGGGGTTCGGATTCCTACACCGAACAGGTGGTGACGGAGTTGTCGCGCAAACGTAACAGAACGGCAGATAAGGTCAATTTCCGTGCGCTTCCCGTTGCGACGACGAAAAGCGGGAAGACCTGTGACTGGTCGATACTGAAATGGCATGACGCCTCGGCAACCTGGGCATATGTCGGCGCGATCGACGTGTCCGGAGACGTGATCACCGCGGACAGCCTCATGCATGCCGCGGTCGCCGCGCTGGAAGACTTCAAGACTCCGCGGGGCACAAACCCTTGTTATCGTACGTCCTACGCGGCCTATTACAGGTTCGATCCCAGGAACATGGCGATTCCAGTAGCGAAAAAATACAAATGGGATGACAAGAAGACGCAAGATTACAAAGCGAAGCTCATAAACGTCAGAGAGAACGCATCCGTAATTGCCGGCACGCTGGGCCTGCTCCGGTGGATGCTGGTCGATATCAAGTGACGTCAGTATTTCCTGGACCATCTGGGGCTGCGCGTCGATACGGCAACGGCCGAAGGCTGGACCCACGAAGACACCGTCACGCGCTGGCAGGCCCTGTTCAGCCTGCCGCTGCCGGTCGAGCGCTATCACCAACGTAGATAACCCCCGAGCGCGAGCAGGCACCGGCCGGGAGTCGACTTCCGGCCGTGCTCGGATCATTCCCCATCCGACATCTGCGGCCACCTAGCCGGCTTCGCGGCGCGCTGGCCGAGCGCGCCCGCGAGGAAGGGCAGCTCTCGCCGGAGCAGCGCAAGGAGCGTGAGCGCGGGAAGCAAGCAAGGACATCACCCATCACTTGGGTCAAGAGCGGGGTCCGTCAAGAACGGGGTCTGGTCGTGCCTTGATGCATCCCGCCATCGCCCGCGACTACGGCGTGGACCGGATAGGCTACCTCCAGGCCCGTGACCACCTCGAAGCGCTGCTCGCCGCCGACACCGCCCCCAGGCTCACCCTCGACCACGGCACCTGCCGTGCCTGGCTCGACCCCGTGAGAACCTGGCTCCAGGCCCCCGCCCAAACAGGTTTACCAGAATGATTTTGAAACCGTGGGTTCGGAATCGAACGCTTTGGCTGCGTCGGGCACCCTGTCCGCGTTGTCCCGCGTGTCATTGCCCACTGACGGCGCGGGTTTGGCTTCCGGTAACCAGTCGAAGTGGCTCGGCCGACTAGGTAGCCAAGTCGACAAGTCCCCGACCACACCGGAGACGGTCAGCCTCCAGCTGGCCGGTCTGGCGCCGGGCACCCAGTATAACGTGGCATTCGACCTTCTGATTGGGGATTCCTGGGATGGGTCGGCGAGCGGCTACGGCCCTGACCGCTGGTCGTTGACGGTCAGCAGCGGCGGCACTGGCGCAACCCTCGTCGACGCGACCTTTTCCAGCTGCGGCGTGGACAACGGACTCTGCGGAGCGCTTTCGCCGCAGACCTACTCCGACGCGACGCCGCTCGGTGGTGCGGGCGGCACGACCTTCGCCCCCGAGACCGGGGCAGACGCATTCTTCGACAGCAGTGGAGTCTACAGCGAGGATTACGGCATCTACTGGTTCGGGCATGGCGCTGGCAATCCGATGCCGGTCTTCACCGCTGACGCGTCGACCGCGACGCTGCTCTTCCAGCGGCTCCCCGGAACGACGGACAGCGCCGATGAATATTGGGCACTGGACAACATCGTCGTTACCGGTACCGTCGTGCCGCTACCTGCCGGCGCCTGGCTGTTTGGCTCGGCAGTCGCGGGATTGCTTGGATTGGCGCGGCGCAAGTCCTGACCTCCCGGTGCGGCAAGCCGTGCGGGGCGGCGGGTCATCTGGGGAGACCAGTTTCCGGTCTTGCAGTGACGCATACCCGCTACCAACCCCACATGCATAATTCCATACATATTCTCCAAGCCGGTCTAATACTTTCTTGAACGATACCGCCGGTGCGACGGCGGCGCGGGACGCCATCGACGCGGCCTTGAACACCACGACTGCGGACCTCGTCGAAGTCATCAGCGGTGGCACCGTTAACAACTTCGGCGTACTTGACAGCGCGAGCAGCACCGTGCGGGGTGTCAGCTACTTTATCGCAAAGCTGAGCGTGTTCACATCGAGGATGATGAGGGCCGCCTGAAGCCAAGCCGCAGGGCCCACTTCTCGATTGTCGATGCTGCGGACCTTGCGCACCCACTCGCGGCCATCGAAGAAGGCCAGTACGGCGGGCTCTATCCGAAGCAAGCTTTTCAGTATCTCTGGATCGGTCACCGTCATAGAGCCGGTCGCGCTCACGAGGTCGGCTCCGCGGGGCGAAGGAGAACCACCCCCTGGCCGCCCGGAGATCTGCCCCGCTCGGCGTCACGCACCCGCCAGGCCCGTCGATCGAGCGCCTGGGTCAGCGGTGTCAGCGGGATATCGAGGGCTTGTTCGGTGCGCAGGATGGAGAGCCCCAGGGGGTGTTCCGGGTGCAAGGAGGTGAGGTTGCCGATCCAGAGCGGGACCGACTTGCCGCCGTCTTGCAGCATGATGCCGGTGGGCCACAGCCGCAGGGCCAGCAGATGCTGCGGCTCGCCGGCCGGCCGCGTCAGGAGCAGGGCTTCGTGGTGGCCGTCGTGGACCTGCGTGAGCACTGGAATGCGATCCACGGGGGCGTTCGGCCGGAGCCACTGGACCAGCGCCGACGCTCCGCGCGGCGGCGCTTCCCAGCCCTCGGCCGTCAGTGCCTGCCGGATCCGGGGCAGCGCCCCTGCCCACTGCAGGGTCAGGGGATGCTGGTGCCGGGCGAGCAGATCATTTCGAAGAGCGGGCAGGGTCACCCATTCCTGTTGCCACCACTGCTCCATGGGCAGAGTGGACACCTGGGGCTCGGGGACGTAGCTGCGCGCGTCGGCGGGGAGTTCCACGGCGGCGTTCACCGTCACTGCGCCCATCAGGCCAGCCATCACCACCGTCGTCAGCCGGCGCACAGGCAGCGCAGGGGCGGAGTGACGGCGGTAGGCGATGGCCACCACGGCGGCCCAGGCCAGACCCAGGCTCAAGCCGGCGGCGACGTCGGAGAGCCAGTGTACGCCCAGGTACAGGCGGCTGAAGCCTATGCCGGTGACCAGCACCCCTGCCGCGCTGTAGACGAGCGCGTGAGTTCTGAGGGGCAGCTCGCGCGCCAGCAGGGCGGCGAGAAATCCGTACACCGCCATGCCCATCGCCGCATGGCCGCTGGGAAAGGAGAAGCTGCCGGCCACTGCGGGCGTGACCATGGGCCGCGGCACGTGGGTGGCAAGCTTCAGGACGTGAAACAGCACCCAGACCACGGCCGGTGTGGCAACAAAGTGGCTCAGTGCCTGCCAGTAGCGCCGCCAGGCGAGCCAGGCCCCAACGACCAGCGTCACCGTCCCCAGAGTGCGGGTGTCGCCCATGCCGGTGAGAAAGATCATTGCGTGGTCGGCCCAGGGGGTGCGCAGCTCCCGCAGCGCCTGGAACACCGCCTGGTCCAGGCCCCAGATCAAGCCGGCCCGGCTCAGCGCCTGAGCCATCCAGGCGAAGACCAGAATCGACAGCAGCAGCGTAATGGCCAGCACCGTCAGTCCCCGCACCTGGGGGTGCTCCGGATCGATGAGTGCCGCCGACACGTCTCCCAGCACCGGATGGCGCCGGCTCCACAGCAGGGCGCGGTAGAGCAGCACGCCGGTGCGCGGCGCCAGCAGTCGCCAGGCCCGGTTCAGCAGCCAGACGACCAGCCATAGCAGCACCAGGATCAGGACCAGGAAGACCGCCAGGCGTCCGGCGATCTCTGCGGCCAGGCCCAGGGAGGCGCCGAAGGCCATGCCTGGCAGCAGGTACAGTGGTCCCCACGCCAGGGCGGAGAGCACGTTGACCACCGTGAACTCGATCACCGGCATACCGAGCATCCCCGCCACCGCCGGCACCACGGGCCGCAAGGGGCCGATGAAACGGCCCAAAGCGACGCTTTTGCCCCCGTGACGATGGAAGAAGTCCACGCCACGATTGGTCAGGCTGGGATAAGCACGGAAGGGCCAGAAAGTGCGCAGCCGCATGCGGTAGTGGCGGCCCAGCCAGTAGCTGGCGCCGTCGCCGGCCACCGCTCCCGCCACGGCCCAGGCGGAAGTGGTCCAGAACGACAGGCCACCGGCGGCCACCAGGGCGCCGACGGCAAACATGACCATCGTCCCCGGAAGAATCAGGCCGACGATGGCCAGGGATTCGGCCATAGCGATGACGAAGACAAACACGCCGGTCCAAAGGGCATGCTGAGCCACCCACTCGGGCAGTGCCTGCGCAAAGAAGGACTCCACGGATTCTGACTAGCCGGGTCCGGCCGCTGATTCCCGTCTGACACTCACGACCTCAAGCCACATGCCCGAGGCCTCGAGCCTCAAGCCTCAAGCCGGACGCCCGGAGCCGGCTCCGCTGTGGGTGCAGTGAGTGCCCCCCGGGCGGCCAGCAGGGCGTACTCCATGCTGTCGGACAGGGCGCGCCAGCTTGCCTCGATGATATTCGGGCTGGCGCCGACCGTGGTCCAGGCGCGCTCGCCGTCCTGGAAGTCGATGAGAACCCGGGTAGTGGCCGCCGTGCCCTGATCGCTGTTCAGGATGCGCACCTTGTAGTCCGTGAGGCGCACGGTCTCCAGCTCGGGATACGTGGTGCACAAGGTCTTGTGCAGTGCCAGGCCCAGGGCGTCGACCGGACCGTTGCCTTCGGCCGCCGTGAAGGCGATCTCCTCACCGATCCGTATCTTGACCATGGCCTCGGAGAGCAGTCCCCGGCCCTGTCGCTGCTCGGCCACGACCATGAAGTCGACGAGCTCGAACGGTGCCTTGTAGTCCTTGCGCGTACGATAGAGCATCAAGTCCACCGAGGCCTCGGCCGCCTCGAACGTGAAGCCCTCGTGCTCAAGCTCCTTGATCTGGTGCAGCACGTGCTGCGCCTCCATGCGATCAATCTCCAGGCCATGGGCGCGTGCTTGATAGACGAGGTTTCCCTGGCCGGACAGCTCGGACACCACGGCCCGGGTCTCGTTGCCCACCGCAGCCGGGTCGATGTGCTGGTAGCTGTCCACGGCCTTGAGCACCGCCGCCACGTGGATTCCGCCCTTGTGGGCGAAGGCGCTCTCGCCGACGAATGGCTTGTGGGCGTCGTGTTTGAGATTGGCGATCTCCGCCACGTAGCGCGAGAGCGAGGTCAGGCCACGCATCTGCTCGGGGCCGATGACTTCGAATCCCAGCTTGAGCTGCAGGTTCGGGATGATGGACACCAGATC
>CAYWTP010000025.1:0-5020 GCA_964461215.1 uncultured Ectothiorhodospiraceae bacterium
TTCTCCCCCGTGGGCACCGACGCCATCCGCCGCGTGGACGTTCGCGTGATCGCCGCCACCAACCGCGATCTCACCGCCATGGTCCGCATGAACGAGTTCCGGGAGGACCTGCTCTACCGCCTCGACGTCTACAACATCCGCGTGCCGGCCCTGCGCGAGCGCGCCGAGGACATCCCGCTGCTGGCCGAGACCTTCCTCACCGCGCTGCGCCAGGAGATGGACAAACACGTAGAGGGCTTCCGCCCCGAGGTGATGGAGGCGCTCACGCGCTATGATTGGCCGGGCAACGTGCGCGAGCTGCGAAACGCGGTGGAGCGCTCGCTGCTGTCCTGCCACGGCAACCTCATCGGCCTGCGCGACCTGCCCGACCGCGTACGCCGCGGTCCCCAGGAAGAGGAGGAGGAGGACGAAGAGGCCTTGGCCGAGCTTGGCACCGGCGGCTTGGACGACTGGCTGGAGCAGGCCGAGCGCCGCTTGATCATCCAGGCCCTGAGCGAATCCGGTGGCGTACAGGTCCAGGCCGCAAAACGTCTGGGAATTACCGAGCGCAGCCTGTGGCACCGGATGAAGAAGCTGGAGATCCGGGTGGATAAGAATGTGCAGAGGTGAGGTGGGCAGGGAGCAGGTGGCGGGCAGCATCCGCCTTCGGCTGCGGTGCTCGGCGCGGCTCACCGGTCGCGTTGGGCTACTCACACGGTGTCGCCATCAACATCAACATCAACATCAGCATGAAGAGACCGCTATGAAAGACGAACAAATCAAGACCATGCGGGAGCTAGGCGCCCAAGGTCAAACATTCGGTGAGCTTTGGGGCACTTACTTCGAATCCGCTTTCTTTATCCACGGCCATGTTTGTGGCGGCATGCCTCTCGGGTTTCGCGCCGGGGTCGCCGCGCTCAAGGCGCTTGGCGCAGAGCGTGAACTCAACATGGAGAAGCTCGCTTTCGTGGAAACCGGCACCGGTCATGCGGCCGGCTGTTTTGCCGATGGCGTGCAGATGGCTACGGGTTGCACCTTTGGCAAAGGGCTCTTAGAACGCACGCAATACGGCAAATGGGCATGCACTCTGGTAGATCGGGCTACCGGCAAAGCGGTACGGGTTTCGGTTCGCCCGGACGTCATACAGAACTCGTTCCAGTCACCGTTCGTGCAACAGCGCCGGGCGGGTGTGCCCCCCACCGACATCTCCCTCGACATCAGCAAGCCTTTAGTGGAAAAGCTCCTAGGTCGCGGCGACGCGGAGCTTTTCGCCGTCTCAGACGTATTTGACTACTCACTACCCAAGAAGCCTCAACCCACATTCAACTTGCTGGTCTGCGCCCAGTGTGGTGAGGCCGTGGCAGAGAACAAGGTGCGAATGAAGGAGGGCAAGCCCGTATGCACTCCTTGTTCTGGCTATGGCAGCTAAGCACATGCCAGTAATCGAGCAGGAAGGCCGTTGACATGGTGGCGTATGGCCTCGTCGCAGCTCTGGTGTTAGCCATATCCTTCGTGTTCGCTATGCTTGGCTTGGGCGGCGGCATGCTCTATGTCCCCATTTTCCAATGGCTGGGCTTTCCGGTGAAGGCTGTGGCCATACCGGTAGGGCTGCTGCTCAATGGTCTCAATACCTTGTTGGCCTTTGTCCGTTATGCTCGTGAAAGTCTGGTGGACTTTCGCGGGGGTTTACCGGCCGCTGCATCCGCCCTGGTCATGGCGCCGATAGGGGCATGGTGCGTACGTTACGTTTCACAGCAGACCTTACTGCTGCTGTTTGCCTTGGCGGTGATCGTTGCCGGATTCCGCAGCTTGATGAGCACGGACAAGGCAGAGACCAGGGCCCTGATGCCGGCACGCCAACGGCTGTTCATCGGCGCAGCGGTGGGGGGCGTCGCCGGATTCAGCGGTGGGTTGCTGGGCATCGGCGGCGGCTTTATCATCGCCCCGATGCTCATGGAGATGGGTTATCCCACTAAGGCGGCGGCTGCCACCACCGCCTTCATCGTGACCTTCTCATCCTTCTCCGGCTTCATGGGGCACGTCGCCGAGGGCCACGTTGACCCCATTCTGGTCGCCGTAGCGGTCGGGGCCGTGGTCGTTGGATCTCAATTGGGCGCTTGGTTTATGGTGGCCAAGGCCAAACCCGCTTGGGTGAAGAAACTCTACGGCGTGGTGCTGCTCGGCGTAGCGGCCAAGCTTGTGCATGGCGTCATTAGCGGGCATTGAGATGTCGCTTACCTTCCCCGCAGCCCAACGAGGCGCTTCAGCCGACGCTCGTACCTGGCGCGGTTCAGCGCGAGCGTTGGGCCAGTGCGCTACTGAACTGACAAACCTCGATGGCGCACGCCGGGACAGGCGATCTACGACACGTTCTGAAATCGGAGGGCAGCGAGTTCTTGTTCACGCTATTCCGTCAGCCTTCTTGTCTGGCGTTCGGGCACCACTCGGCGAGTCGGCGGGGTATAATTTCCTGCGCCTGTGCCTCCGGCGCAGTTCCCGACAACCCACAGCGGAGCGAGCTTGCCATGGCATCCGTATTCGATTCCATACAGTTGGGCGAGGTTTCCCTTCCCAACCGCATTGTAATGGCGCCCCTGACGCGCAACCGTGCGGTCGCCGGCCTGAAGCCCGGAGCCCTGACCGTCGAGTATTACCGCCAGCGTGCGAGCGCCGGTCTGATCATTTCAGAAGCTACCCAGATAAGTCCGATGGGCCAGGGCTACCTCGACACGCCCGGGATCTACAGCCCGGAGCAGGTGGCCGCCTGGCGCGAGGTGACGCAAGCGGTGCATGGCGCCGGTGGGCGTATGTTTCTGCAGCTATGGCACGTCGGGCGCATTTCGCACAGCTCTTTGCTGCCCGGCGGTGCCGCCCCCATTTCGTCAACCAGCCGGCGAGCGCGGGCGCAAGTCTTCGGCACTGAGGGCCTTGTTGACGTCTCTGCCCCGCGCGCCCTGCGCGATGACGAGATCCCCGACCTCATCGCCGACTATCGCCACGCGGCGCGATGTGCCATGGATGCCGGATTCGATGGTGTCGAGGTACATTGCGCCAACAACTACCTCCTCGAGCAGTTTCTGCGTGATAGCGCAAATGACCGCCAAGGTCCCTACGGCGGCACCATTGCCAACCGGGCGCGCCTTGTGGTGGAGGTGCTGCGGGCCGTCGCCGATGAGGCCGGGCCGGGGCGCACCGGCATACGGCTCAGCCCGATGACGACCTTCAACGACACGCCGCGCGACAGCGATCCGCAGGCACTGTACGGTCATCTGGTGGAGCAGTTGGCCCCCTTGGGCCTGGCCTACCTGCATATCATCCAGGGCGAGACAGGTGGAGCGCGTTATCCAGAGGACGCGATACGCGCGTTTGACTATGATGCCCTGCGAGAACGATTCAACGGCTGCTGGATGGTTAACAACGGCTACGGTCTGCACGACGCCGAACAGGCGCTTGCTCACGGCAAGGCCGATCTGGTTGCCTTCGGCCGTTTGTTCATCAGCAATCCTGATCTGGTGCGCCGCCTGCGCACCAACGCACCGCTCAACCCGTTGCAGCAAGACAAGCTCTACGGCGGAGGAGCCGAGGGTTACACCGACTACCCCACGCTAGCTGCGACGGCCTGAGTAGCGGTTTCATGGCGGACCGGAACGAGCCGCGCAAGACCTCCCGGGCACC
Organism: uncultured Ectothiorhodospiraceae bacterium; assembly: GCA_964461215.1. Lineage (GTDB taxonomy): Bacteria > Pseudomonadota > Gammaproteobacteria > JAABTG01 > JAABTG01 > CAYWTP01. The sequence goes on from CAYWTP010000025.1 coordinate 3,655, forward strand.
GATCCCATCAGTGCCCGGGAGATCGCGATGCTCTTAGGATTTCGCTTGTGCTGATGGCGTCGGGTCGTACAGCACGACCGAATCGACAACCGCACCGTCCTCGGCTGCCTTCAAGGCGAGGTTGGCCTCATAGTACTTATGGGCCTTCATTAGCTCCATCGCCTTGTCCACATGCTTGACGGTATCCTTCACGGGTAGCAAGACCCGCGAAACGGAAACCCCGATGTCCGCCTCCCGCAAAGCCGCAATCGCCTTGGCGGTCTCGCCCTTGGCGAGGTGCTCGTTCGCCTGTTCGACCTTCTTCTGTTTCTCGGGAGTCGGCACGTAGTCCTCCGCGAGCACCAGGCCCGCATCAATGGGCACCAGGTCGTTGGTCTCCGTGGTCTTCGCCTTGGCGACGATCTTGCCCCCGATCTTTTCCTTTGTTCCGATGGTAACCACGGATTCCGGGGACTGCTTTGCCAGGTTAGCCAGCTCCTTCTTCGCGCGCCCCAGCATCTCTTCACCGAGCTTCGTCCGGCCGTCGAAAATCGCCACCCTCGCCGAACGTACCTCGAGCATCGCAACTCGACCTTCCTTGGAGACTTTATCCAGAAGCTTCTCGGCGCCCTTGTTTGCGGCCATAGCATCGCCAACGGCGAGCGTTAACCCAAAGAAGGCAACAACGGCCATCGCGCCATAGCTGATCAGATATTTACGGTTCATTTGTATCTCTCCTTTCGTTACAGCGTTAATCGCTAACGCGCCTTGTCAATGTTCAGTGGCCGGTCATTCGCCCTGTATGCCAGCAGAAATCGCGCCAATAACTGAAATGCGTGATCTTTCAATAAGTAACGGAATGCACTGGGTTATGGTGTGGGTAAAGTCACCCACAAGCGTGGTTACTTTCACCAACAGACCGCATGGCGAGATGAGGGACCAGGTGCTGCGCGACCAGCCAAAGAGCGCCAAGGCCCCCTGCGGCGAGGCTGAGCTGATGGCTAAGCAGGGGCGGGTGGCCGATCCGACTACCGGATTCCCGACAGGGGTCCGGTCCTTGAGCCGGCGCGGTTCCTCCGAGACAAGGGTGACGCCGGGTGCCGTTTCGCATCGAGGCCGGCGACGCATTCGCCTTCCAGAGCGTGCACCATGTAGCTCGAGTTCAGAAGGAGCCAGCATCCACGCTCGCTCCCACCCGGCGAGAACCTTGGTTGGAGCACCGAAAAGCTACGCCGAGTGGTACCGCCGATCCCTTTGTAGACCGTCTCCAGGTCTCCCTGTGCCAGGATAGCCGTCGCGGCGTGTTGCGGCGGTGGCGGTAGGAGCGGCAATATACGACGGCGTTCCGGCGGCCGCCTGTGTCATCGCCCCTCCGGCGATCTTCCGG
>CAYWTP010000025.1:5120-23632 GCA_964461215.1 uncultured Ectothiorhodospiraceae bacterium
GGTCATCATTGGCTATTTGATTATATTGTTCTGGGTCGTGTGGCTGATCATTCGCTGTGTCAAAGGCATGAAGTCCCTCGACCAGAAGGAAGCCCACCCAAATCCAACAGGGTGGATGTTCTAAGTCCCTGCCGCTCCCGAATTCCGGGGGGAGGAGGCCGGCGTGCTCATGGTATCCGCGGGGGGGAACGACGGGTCGGGGGGCAAGCGTCCCTAGCGGCACGCATGTTTGAGTAAAGTAATCGGGAATTCGGCCGCCTAAGGTGTTTACCCCCTACCCGGAGGCGAACCATGGCGACAGACCCCAGCGCCGCTCCTCTCGCGAGCGGCGACGAGCCGTTCGGCTGCCCCGATGCCGCGTCCGCCGGCAACATCTATGATGTCATTCTCGCCACCGCCAAGGAGGGTGTCATGGTGACGGACCCCGCCGGTACCATTTTGATGGTCAACCTCGCCTTCTGCCGGGTAACCGGCTATCAGGCGGCAGAGGTCGTGGGCAAGACACCGCGGGTACTGCACTCGGGGCGCCAGGACCAGGGGTTCTACGAAGCCATGTGGCGCACCGTCGGGGAGACCGGGCGCTGGGAGGGGGAGATCTGGAACCGCCGCAAGGACGGCGTCGTCTACCCTGAATGGCTCACGATCTCCGAGGTCAAGGATGGGGGGGGCAGGGTCCTCAGCTACGTGGGCGTATTCACGGACATCACCGTGCACAAGGCAGCCGAGGAACGGCTGGCCTTTCTGGCTTATCACGACCCTCTGACGGGGCTGCCCAATCGGGCCAACCTTCAGCAGGCGCTGTCCAAGGCCATCGCCCATGCCGCGCGCCACGGGGATAGCGTGGCGGTACTGTTCATCGACCTTGACGGATTCAAGCTGGTCAACGATACGCTGGGGCACGACGCTGGCGACGAGTTGCTCAAACAGGTCAAGGATAGGCTGCTGGCACATGTCCGTCGTGAGGACACCGTAGCCCGTCTGGGCGGGGACGAGTTTGTAGTGGTGCTGGCCGAGACGGCAGGCGAGCGCTCGCCCGCGGTGGTCGCCAAGAAGCTGCTGGACGCGCTGCAGCTGCCCTTCGTTATCGATGGCCGAGAGGCGTACGTCAGCGCATGCGTCGGCATCAGCCTCTATCCCTCGGACGGAAATACGCCGGAGACGTTGCTGCGCAACGCCGATGTCGCCATGTATCGGGCCAAGCGCGATGGCCGGAACCGGCACCGGTTCTTCACGGCGGCCATGGATCGCCGGCTGCGTCAGCAACTGGCAATGGAGACCGAGCTGCGGCGGGCTCTGGATCGCAGCGAGATGGTTCTTTACTACCAGCCCTTAGTGGATACCCAGACCGGCCGGCTGGCCGGGGCGGAGGCCCTGATGCGCTGGAATCACCCTTCCCGTGGCTTGGTGCTGCCGGAGCAGTTCGTACCCCTGGCCGAGGAGACGGGTCTCATCGTACCGCTGGGGGAGTGGGCGCTCGAGACGGCGTGTAGCCAGGCCAGCTCTTGGCGAACTCTGGCCGCTGGAGGTGTGCGCGTCGCGGTCAACCTGTCGGCCCGCCAGCTCGCGCCGGGACCGCACCGATCGCTCACCTCCGTGCTGGACCGCCCGGGTGCCCACGGGGAGCTGCTGGAGGTGGAGGTGACCGAAGGGGTGCTGATGGAGAGCCTTGCGCGTGGGGCGCGAACCCTCGCGAAGCTGAAGGAACGCGGACTTCGGGTATCGGTGGATGACTTCGGCGTCGGCTATTCCTCCCTGAGCTATCTGCGGCGTCTTCCCCTTGATACGCTGAAGATCGACAAGTCCTTCGTGCGCGATGTCTGTCACGATCAGGACGCCGCTGCCATCGTCACCGCCATTGCCACCATGGCGGAGGGCCTGCGTCTGGAGGTAACCGCCGAAGGCGTCGAGACGGCGGACCAGCTCGCCTTCCTGCGTTCGCTTCCCTGCCACCGGGTACAGGGTTACTACTATGGCCGGGCCGTGTCACCGGCGCAGTTTGAGCGCGACGCCACCGGCCTGGGCTGGGCGCCGTTCCCCTTGCACGGTGGCATGGAGCGTTTGATGTAAGCCCGCGCCGGTTATCCCGGCAGCAGGCTCCGCTCCCGGACGGCACGGCGGTAGAATGGAGCACTCACGGGTAACCAGGCCGCGTGATGCCCATGGACGCGATTTCCATCGATTCGCCGCAGGCATACATCAACCGGGAGCTCAGCTGGCTGAGCTTCGCCAGGCGGGTGCTGGCGCTCGCCCAGGATGGGGCGCGCCCGCTGCTGGAGCGGGTAAAGTTCGCCGGCATCATGGGAATGATCTACGACGAGTTCGCCATGAAGCGTATGGGCGGACTGATGCGGCAGATTGAGAGCAAGCAGTCGCACCTCTCCCCGGATGGCCTCACCCCTGGCGAGGAGCTGCGAGCGTGCCGCGAAGAGCTCTATGCCCAGTCCTTCGAGATCTCCCGTCTGGTGCAGCGGGAGCTGCGGCCCGCCCTGGCCGAGGCCGGCATCCCCATCCTGGAGTGGGACGCCCTGGAGGAGCGGCATAAGGAGCACCTGCGGCACTACTTCAGGCGATCCGTGGAACCCGTCCTCACACCGCTCGCAGTCGATGCGGTCCATCCGTTTCCCTTCATCAGCAACCTGGGCCTCAACCTGGCGGTGCTTGTGACCGAGGCCACGGGTGCCCGTACCCGCTTCGTGCGAATCAAGGTCCCGACCAACCGTCCCCGCTGGCTGCCCTTGCCCGGCGGAGTGGGCTACGTCCCCCTGGAGCAGGTCATCGCCGCCAACCTGTCCCATCTGTTTCCCAGTGCCGCGGGCATCAAGACCCATTTCTTCCGCGTCACGCGGGGCGCCAAGGACGACCCATGGAAGGACCAGACCGACGAGTGCGATGAGGACATGACGCCGGGATGTATCATCGGCATGGTCACCGCCGAGCTGACCGCGCGTAAGTTCGCCGGCGTGGTGCGGCTCCAGGTCAGCGCCGGCATGCCCCAGGATCTCCAGCGCTGGCTGGCGTCACAGCTTCACGCCGATCCCGATGACGTGGTACCGACGGAAGGGTTGTTGGGCCTGGCGGATCTCATGCGTTTGCAGGTCGACGGGCGCACGGAGCTGTGCGACCGGCCATTCATGCCGGTCACGCATCCCCGCTTGCGCACCGTCGAGCCCGGCGACAGCGAGGCGCTGTTCGGCGAGATCCGGCGCGGAGAGATTCTGATTCACCTGCCTTACCACAGCTTCGACACCTCCATCCTGCGCTTCCTGGAGGATGCGGCCGCCGATCCCGCAGTGCTTGCCATCAAACTCACCATCTACCGTACCAGCAGTCAGTCGCCCATCATTCAGGCGCTGGTGGACGCGGCGCGCCGCGGCAAGCAGGTAGCGGTGCTGGTGGAGATCACCGCGCGCTTTGACGAGGCCCCCAACATTGCCTGGGGCGAGCTGCTGGAGAAGGCGGGAGCCCACGTGATCTATGGAATGGAGCGGCTCAAGACCCACGTCAAGCTGGCCCTGGTGGTGCGTGAGGAGCGCGACGGGATACGGCGCTACGTGCACGTGGGCACCGGAAACTACCATACGGGCACGGCCCGCCTGTATGAGGACCTGGGGATCCTGAGCGCTGATCCCGGGCTAGCCGCCAACGCCGCGGCGGTCTTCAACGAGCTTACCGGCGCCATTCCGCTGCCGGGCTATGGCAAGCTTCTGGTGGCACCCCACAATCTGCGCGAGCGCTTCGTCGAGCTGATCCGCAGGGAGGCGGAGCACCGCAAGGCGGGCCGGCCCGCCGGGATCCGCGCCAAGATGAACCAGCTCCAGGACTTCCAAATCATCCGTGAGCTCTACTTGGCCAGTCAGGCGGGCGTGCCCATCAGTCTCAACGTGCGCGGCTTGTGCTGCCTGCGGGCGGGAGTCCCCGGCCTATCGGATAACATCCGCGTCTTCGGTACCCTGGGCCGCTTCTTGGAGCACGGACGGATATACCGCTTCGAGAATGGCGGCGAGCCGGAGTACTTCATCGGCTCGGCCGACTGGATGCGGCGGAACCTGGACCGGCGTATGGAGGCGGTCATGCCGGTGGAGGATCCGGTCCTGAGGGCCGAGCTGGAGGCCATTCTGGACGTGTACGAGGCCGACAACTGCTCGGCCTGGGACATGCAGGCTGGCGGCGGCTACGTGCGCCGCCAGCCTGCGCAGGGTGAGCCTTGCCGAGCAGCTCAGGAGGTGTTTATGGCCCGGGCAGGGGAGCCCTGAGGCGCGGCGACGCTCCAGCCCGAACCGGTCATTGCGCGCGGTGTCATACTCATTGCAATTCGGTTCTCCACTGACGTGTGCACGTTATGTCGCGCTCGGCCCTGCCCTTTATCCTATATGCCGCCCTGCTGGCCGGCTGCGCCAGCCAAGCGCCCAAGGCCATCCGCACCGAGCCCCCGGGCAGCCCTACCGTGGCCCAGGTGCGCGCCGATCCTCAGCGCTGGATGGGCGCCCAGGTGCGTTGGGGCGGGACCATCGCGAGCGTGGAGAACAAGGGCCAGGAAACCTGGGTGGAAGTGGTGTCGCGGGACCTGTGGGACGAAGGCCGGCCCATGGACAACGATCGGACCGGCGGGCGTTTCCTGGCCCGGATCCCAGGCTTCCTGGATCCGGCCATCTACGCCAAGGAACGCCAGCTCACCGTGGCCGGAACCGTAGCTGGCAGCTTGACTCGGCCCATAGGCCAGTATCCTTACCGCTTCCCGGTTGTGCGGGCCGACGCCTCCTATCTCTGGGAGCCCCTGCCCCCGCCTCGCCCGTGGTACCACGATCCCTTCTGGTATGACGACCCCTGGTATCCTTACATGTACCCCCGCTCCTGGGACTACCCCTATTTCCGGTGAGGCGTGCCGGCAATGAGCCAGCTGCGGTCCACCCTGACCCTGGCTCTCTATGGGCTGCTCATAAGCGGCTGCGCAAGTCCGCCGGTGATCGACGCCACGGGCGCGGATCGTCACCTGACGCCCGACGGGGTGGTGCGCAATATTGATGCGTCCCTTGGCCATCGTGTGCTGTGGGGCGGGGGTATCATCGCCAGCACCAATTTGCACGATGCCACCCGGCTCGAAGTCCTGGCCTACCCCCTGGACAGCTCGCAGCACCCCGATGACGACGCCAAGCCACTGGGCCGCTTCTACATCATCCGGCCCGGCTATCTGGAGACCATGGATTTCGCCCAGGGCCGCCGGGTGACGGTGCGTGGCCCCATCGTCGACGTGCGTAGCGGTCGGGTGGGCAATACCCCGTACCTGTACCCAGTGGTTGGCGCCGAAGACCTGTATCTGTGGCCGCAGGCGGGCCGGAGTGAGGCTCCGGATGTCAGCTTTCACTTCGGGTTCTTCATTCACAACTGAACGCTCGCAGCTACCAGCGCGGAGGCCTGAGGGGCAAAGAATTCACCACAAAGGCACAATGGACACAAAGGCTTGCTTGGTATGCGCTCATCTCCGTACCTTTGTGGTTGATCTTAGCCGGCTCTCATGGGTTAGTCCTTAAGCCACCGATGCTATCCATGCGGGATTGCGGGAGGGGTTGCAGGACCGTCGGCGGCAGGGATAGACGCCGACGAGCCTACAGGGACGTATTCACGGCGTGTCCTGCAAGTCCTTCCGCAATGCCGCGACGCCAGTTGCCCCTTAAGGACTAGCCTGTGAGCCGGCTCTATGCCCACGTCCGAAGAAGCAGGAGAAGAAGGGGTTCGACAAGACCAGCCGCGGCCCATTCTATTCACTCCTCGCTCCTCAATCATCCCACTGCGCGAAGCCGGGAATGCGCACCTCGCCCTCGCTGTAGGAGCCTTTGGCCGCCTGGGTATGGCAGGCTTCGCACTTGCTGAAGGAGCCCACCTGGGGATTATCCTGCACGGCGGCTCGGGGCACTTCACTGTGCTTGCGCTGGAAGTAGCGCGTCTGCGTAAACCGCATCGGAGCCTCGGACTTGCCCAGAGAGGCCACGATGCCGGCAGAGCGCTTGTACGGGGAGGCGTCGGCGGAGTTGGCCAGCAGATATCGAGTGAGGGCCGCGACATCGCCGGGGGCCAGCTCGGCGTTCTCGCCGAAATGGTTGGCCAGGTTGTTCATGAGCCGTTGCCACGAGCGTGCCGGTAGCAGCCCGGGCTGGTAGGCGAAGTGGCAGGCGCCACACTCTCCGGCATACTTGGGGTCGTCCGCCGGCGCGACGTCCAGGCGCGCTTGGCGCCAGCGTTCGGTCCACGCGCCCCCATCTTCGCCTTCACTTCCGATCACCAGGCCGGCGCTCCCGGCCAGGAGCAAAGCGAACAGGGTCAGGAAAAGCCATTTCTTCATGTCGATGGTCCTCCGGTATTGTGGATTTACAGGTTGCGCAAGTAGCTCAGCAAATCGCCCTTCTGCTGCGGTGTGCATTCTTGGCCCAACGTCCACTTGCAGTTGCGTAGGAGCCACTTCTCGATGGTCTTGATCTCCGTCAGCCGCCGCGGATTGGCCGAGGGTGCCATGGGGTCGATGCGCTTGCCGGTGGTGGCATGTTTCCCGGACTGGCGCAGGTCCGGGCCGTGACAGGAGCCGCAGCTTCGGCTTTCACGGCCGCGTGCCCATTGCCGCTCCCATAGGGTCTGTCCGGACTGGGCGGTGAAGGGTCCCGCCCCCTGTTGCTGGTAGCGGGCGAGCAGCTCGTCCACGGCGCTGGACGAAGCCCCCTGGGCTGCTACGGGCAGGGTTGCGGCGAGAAGTATGGACAGCAACGTCTTGGTCATGAGAGAACCTCCTGGGATGGCTGGGCCGGACTCGCGGCCTGTTGGGTTGGGACGTGAACGGCTTTGCGGCCCGTGATCATGGAGCGCACCAGGTTCTCCCGATGCTGAAGACTGGCCGCCAACACCCCCGCCAGGTGGATTGCCACCAGGGCCAGGGTCAGGTTCACGAGAAGCTCATGAGCCTGTTTGAGAACAGCCGTGTGGCCGGCCGTGAGTTCGGCCGTCAGCCCCGCCAGGGGGCCTGAGAACTCGAGCGCTCCGTACAGCGCCACCCCGGAGAACCCGGTAAGGGCCAGGCAAGCGAGCAGCGCCACGACCATGGCCCCGCCGGCCGGGTTGTGGCCCAGATGCCGCGGGGCACGGAATGATGCGATGTCCCACAGATAGGCAAGCACCACGGAAGGCCGTCTTACGAAGTCGGCGAAACGTGCGTGATGCGAGCCCACAAATCCCCAGGCCACGCGCACGGCCAGCAGGCCGAGCACCGTGTAACCGGCCCAGAGATGCACGATCAGCACGTTGTCTTCGGTGAGCCAGGCCACGCCGACGGCCAGCGCCAGAGTCCAGTGAAACACGCGAACCAGCGGGTCCCAGACGTTGGTCCAAGCTGGATTGTTCATGCTCCGTTCCTCCGCAGGCTATCTACAGGGCAGAGCCTAAAGGGTGAAGCTGAAATGAATGTGAAATGGGGCGTGAGGCGTGAGTTTCCGAGAACTCACCACAAGGGCTTGCTTGGCGAGAACTCCTCTCTGGGCCTAGAGGTCGCTCATGGGTTAGTCTTTAAGCCACCGATGCTATCCATGCGGGATTGCGGGAGGGGTTGCAGGACCGTCGGCGGCAGGGATAGACGCCGACGAGCCTACAGGGACGTATTCACGGCGTGTCCTGCAAGTCCTTCCGCAATGCCGCGACGCCAGGTGCCCCTTAAGGACTAGCCTATGAGTGGTCGCTACTGGCGTGTGCGGTGCGGTGCCGCGGGCCGCGTCCGCCGGCATCGGGGGTAGGGTCGAGGCAATTGGAGAAGAAGGGGGTTTGACGAGCTCAGCGCGCCGCACATCCTATTCACGCCTCAGAATCTCTCCTCCACGCTGACCGTCTCGAAGCCGATCCCGCGGGCGAGCTCGGTGGCGTGGTCCAGGCTGTGAAACACTCTCTCGGCGCCCCTATGGTCGGTGAGCCTTACGATCTGGCCACGCTCTTCGCGGAACAGCACCATCCAGCCGTTGCGGTCGGGAGCGGGCTCGATCAGCGCTTCCCGCAGACGGCCCGCCTCGAATTCCAGCTTCACCTGGTCCAACTGCATGGCACGCTCCTGGTGGCAGTTTCGGGTTACGCGGCCAGACGCTCGCTCTTGAGCACTCGGCCTCCGGCGATGGCAAGGACCTCGCCTTCGGCCAGCGGGGTCCAGGCCTCCTGGGTCAGGGGCACGCTGGCCGCTAGCAGCACCCGCTGCTGGCGCCCCTCCGGCAGACCGATCTCCACCCCTTCGATGTGTTGCCGCGGTGCTCGGGAGGGACAGGTGCGGCACAGGGTGTACAGACCCGGAGGCCCGATCTCTCCAGTCTCCTGCTGAGTGCGCTGGTGCCCGTGCACGTACAGTACCTCGCTGTCGGAGTAAACGAAATTGGCCGGCCCGAGATCCCGAAGCTCGAGCGCGAATCGGGAGACCAGGGCCAGGCGGGCTTGCAGGTCCGGTGCTTGGGCACTGGACCACAATGTGTACATCCGGTTCATGAGCACGCAGTAGGCGTACTCCGAATCCGTGTCGCCGAGGACCCGGTACGGGCCCTCGCCCGCCGCCATCCTTTCCTCGATACCCTCCAGGTCCCCGTTATGGGCGAACACGTGCATGCGCCCCCCGACCTCGCGGGCGAAAGGCTGGGTATTGCTCAGCTCCACCGCGCCCTTGGTGGCCTGGCGGATGTGCGAGATTACGATTCGGCTGCGAAAGTTCTGGGACTTGATGAACTCGATACTGCTACTGCTGCTTGCCGGACAGGTCTCGCGCACGATGCGCACGTCACGGCCCGCATAGAAAGCCACCCCCCAGCCGTCCTTGTGGGGGCCGGTGAGTCCGCCGCGCCGGCCCAGCTCCTCCAGGGAGATGGAGACCGTGGCTGGCTCCAGGCTGGACATTGCAAACAGCTCGCACATGGCAGTATCGCGCGGTCGTAGCCCCGGCAGCCCCGTGTGCGCCGGGAGAGGAAAGCTTTACGATTGTTACGGTATGGCGCCCCGCGGTCAACCCGCTCGTACTCGGCTCCCCGGCACTGCCGGAGGATCAGCCGGGCTGCGACGTCTTGCTACCAGCACGACGTGCAGGCTGCGGGGGCCGTGGGCGCCCATCTGGATGGTCTGCTCGACGTCTGCGGTACGCGACGGGCCGGTGACCAGAGTCAGGGCGCGGGGCAAGGGGCGTCCCTCGGTGCGCAGCAGCGCCCACAAATCCTCCAGATGCGGCACGATCCGGCCCACGGGGAGTACGCAGATGAGGTGGTCGGACAGGAAGTTCAGGGTCATGGGCGTCTCGGGGCCCGAGAGCAGGGCCACGCTGCCGGTCTCGGCGACGCCGGCGAAGGGGGCGGTGACAGCCACTAGGTCGTCAGCCCCGGCCGGCCGTGTTTGGGGCGCCATACCAGCGGGCCAGGGCAGGCCGGCAAGCAAGGCATGGGAGGCGACCAGGGCCCGCGGCGCCAGGGCCTGCTGGGCCAGGTAGCCGGTCACGGCGTCCACCACCTCCCCGGCGCTGCTTACTATCGTCACCGTGGCTGCGGCACCTTGTGCGCGTGCCCGGAAGGCGTGCAGGGGATCCGCGCCCAAGAGCGGCCTGGGGGCGGCACATGGATGAGTCGATGCCCGGGATTCGCTGTCACGTGCCGGGGGCTGTTCCCGCCCCAGGGAACGGCGAATGGCCCCCAACACTGCTTGTCGGGAGTCAGTCACGGTTCCCCCGCTGGCGCTGCCAGGTTCGCTGGAAAGTCTCGCCCGCCGGTGCCGGCAGGTCCCGTGCCTCCGTCCACGCCCCTGCCAGCGGCAGCCGCCGGAATCTTCCCCGGGCCGCCCCGAGGCGTCCGAGTACGGCGACGGTTAGGCCCATTACCGCCCCATAGAGGCGAGGGCGCCGGGCCAGGAAGGCCCAGGCCGCGAGCGCGAGTCGGGCGGTCGCGGAGCCGCGGCGCTCGGTGTGCTGGCGCACGCGGAGGCGCCGCAGCAGGTCCGGGAGGGGAATGGCCGTGGGACAAACGGCCTCGCAGCGCCCGCACAAGGAGGAGGCGTTGGGCAGATCCCCCGCCTCCTCCAGGCCGAGCATCAGGGGAGTGAGCACCGCACCCATGGGCCCTGGGTAGACCCAGCCGTAGGCATGTCCGCCCACGGCGCCATACACTGGGCAGTGATTCAGGCACGCGCCGCAGCGTATGCAGCGCAGCATATCGCGGAACTCGTTGCCCAGCATGGTGCTGCGGCCGTTGTCCAGCAGCACCACGTGGAATTCCGTCGGTCCGTCCGGATCATCGGCGCGGCGCGGCCCGGTGTGGAACGTGGTGTAGGCCGTGAAATCCTGTCCGGTCGCGCTGCGGGCCAGCAGGCGCAGCAGCACCGTCGCGTCATCCAGGTTGGGCACGACCTTCTCGATCCCCGCAAGCACGATGTGGGTCCGCGGAAGCGTGGCTGTCAGATCGCCGTTGCCTTCGTTGGTGACGATCACGGTGGAGCCCGTCTCGGCGATGAGGAAGTTGGCTCCGGTTATTCCCACCTCGGCGGTGAGAAAAGGCTCGCGCAGCACGTTGCGGGCCTCGTCGACGATCGCCCGCGGGCTTTCCAAGGGAGCGGTAAGCCCCAGGCGGGCGTGATGCTCGCGGAACAGGGTGGCAATGTCCTCCCGGGTCTTGTGGATTGCCGGGGCGATGATGTGGCTGGGGGGCTCGTGGGCGAGCTGGATGATGTACTCGCCCAGATCGGTCTCAACGGTCTCCAGGCCAGCCTGCTCCAGGGCCTCGTTCAGGCCGATCTCCTCGCCCACCATGGACTTGCCCTTGGTGATCCGCCGCGCCCCTGCGCCCCGGCACAGGTCCACGATGATGTTGCGGGCCTGGGCGGCGGTGGTGGCCCAGTGCACTTGGCCGCCCGCGGCGGTGACCTGCTGCTCGAAACCCTCCAGATAGGTGTCGAGGTTGGACAGCGTGTGATCCTTGATGGCCCGCCCAGCCGCCCGCAGCACCTCGAACTCGGGCAGTGCCGCCACGGCGCGCCGGCGCTTGTCGATGAATCCGGTCGCGACGTTACCCAGGGCCTTCTGCAGGCGGGCGTCGGCCAGGGCCACCCGGACGTTGTGCTTGAAGGTGCGGGAGGTGGTTCTCACCGTTCCCCCGGCCCGCCGATCCCCGGTCCCTCGTCCATGCCGGCAAGGACCTCGGCGACGTGGTAGACACTGACCGGGCTGCCCAGGCGCTTGAGGCGTCCGGCGATGTTGAGCAGGCAGCCCAGGTCCCCGGCCAGTAGCGTGTCCGCGCCGGTGGCCTGCACCTGGTGCGCCTTGTCCGATACCATGCGCGCGGAGATGTCGGAAAATTTGACACAGAAAGTTCCGCCGAAGCCGCAGCACACCTGCGCGTCGTCCAGCTCGGCAAGGCGCAAGCCCTTCACCATCGAAAGCAGCTTGCGCGGCTGCTCCCGGACGCCCAGCTCGCGCAGGCCGGAGCACGAGTCGTGATACGCCGCGGCGCGGGAACAGTGCGCGTCCAGGCTACGCACGCCCAGCACGTCGCAGAGGAAGCTGGTTAGCTCGTGACAGCGGGCAGCCAAGTCAAGGGCACGCTCGTGCCAGTCGGCGTCGTCCTGAAACAGGTGGGGATAGTGGACCCTCAGCATTCCCGCGCAGGAGCCCGAAGGGACAACCACGTGAGAGAAGCCTTCGAAGGCCTGGATGACCTGGCGGGCGATGGCCCGCCCGCTTTGCAGGTCCCCGTTGTTGTATGCAGGCTGGCCGCAGCAGGTCTGGGCGGGTGGCACGACGACCTCGCAGCCGGCCTGCTCCAGCAGCTTAACGGCGGCGAAGCCGACCCGGGGCCGCCACAGGTCCACCAGGCAGGTGATGAACAAGGCGACTCGCACGGGGGCCCCCGGATGGGTTCAGTGCGCGGTCACCACCGAGTGCAGCACCGTCTGGCGTTCGAAGTACACCGTGTAGCGGTCGTAGATCCACCGGCTGATCGGCGGGTCGCCGACGGCAGCCAGGCGCTGCTTCGGCTCACCGAACTTCTTCACCACCTGATCCATGCTCATCCCCCGGGCCGGCCGCGGCACGCCTTGGGCGCTGTTGGGAGGCTCGCCGCGCAGGTCAGGGATCACCAGCGTGTCGGCCTGGACTGCGCCGGCGAGTACGGCGCATGTCAACATCAGACAGGACAGGATCTTCACGGCCTCCTCCTTTGCAGCGGCGTGCCTGTCGGGCACGGGAGGCACCAACATAGCACGATGCCCTGAACAGGCGATACCGCAGGTAGGTGGAAGCAATGACACCGCGGGACGCGCGGGGTCGGACCGCGCAGAAGGCGTTTGGGGAAGGCCGCTGCCAGGGTCGTTGCCATTGGGATGCCCTGGCGGGCCTTGTGGCTAGGGTCACGCCGCCTTTCCCGCTCGGGCGTCCCGCAGGGGCGCCCGCAGAAACCGCTACCGTACGCGACTCGGCAGTACGGTACCTTGAGCCGAGGCAAATGCCGTGCCCGAAATGCACAATTGCCCAAAAACAGCAGCTTATGAAAGGTGGGCCGATGCGTCGCGCGCTCACATGTAAAGAATTCCGACAAGAAGCGCCCCAGGATTCGCGGCGAGGTCGTGTGGGCGCCGAGCGGCCGATCCGCTGGTGAAGCCCCGGTAACGCTGGTTAAGATACGGGCTTCCGCCGGTCCGCGGCAACGATGGAGGTCCCATGAAAAAGGTGTACTGTCTTCTGCTGATTCTGCTATGCCTGCCGGCCGTTGCCTGGACGGCCGGTGTCGACGAGATCCAGCGCTCCGCCCAGGCCGGCAACGTGGAAGACCAGTATGAGCTGGGACGCCGCTACGAGGCCGGCAAAGATATCAAGCAGGACTTCGCCGAGGCTGTGCGCTGGTACCGTCAGGCGGCTGAGCACGGCCATGCCAGGGCTCAGACCAACCTGGGCAATCTCTACCGTTTCGGCAGGGGTGTCTCTCAGGACTACCGCCAGGCCCTGGAGTGGTATCGCAAGGCGGCCGCTCAGGGCGATACCAAGGCAGAGCTGAACATCGGGCTGATGTACGCGGGTGGCGTTGGCGTGCCCCAGGACAATGCCCAGGGCCTAGCCTGGATCCGGCGGGCCGCCGAGGGCGGCGACGCGCAGGCCCAGACCATGTTGGGCAACATGTACCGATTCGGCAAGGGCGTAGCCAAAGACTCAAGCCGGGCGCTGAAGTGGTACCGCAAGGCCGCCGACCAGGGCGATCCCTTGGCCCAGCAGCAGCTGGGGCTGATGTACTACTTCGGCAACGGCGTGAGCCGGGATTACGCCGCGTCCGTAGCATGGCACCGCAAGGCCGCCGCGCAGGGCTTCCCGCCCGCCGAGTACAGCATGGGCCTGCGCTATGCCAGCGGCCAGGGGGTGCCGCGTGACTTGGTGGAGGCCGCCCGCTGGTACCTGATGGCGGCCAAGCAGGGCCATCCCGATGCGCAGAACAACCTGGGCCTGCTTTACAGGGACGGAAAGGGGGTCGCCCAGGACTACGGCGAGGCCGTCAAGTGGTTCCGCAAGGCCGCCGAGATTGGCCATCCCCAGGCGGCCTTCAATCTCGGCAACATGTACCGCCACGGCGTGGGGGTGCATCAGGATTTGGATGAGGCGGTCAAGTGGTACCGCAAGGCGGTGGCGAGCAAGCACGTGGGGGCGCGCAAGGCACTGCAGGAGATGGGGAGGGAGTAGGCTTCAGGCCTGCGGCCTGAAGCCTTAGGGGTGAGGCGCAAGGCGTGAGGGGGATGCCGGCGTAGGAGCGACCTTGGTCGCGAACCGACATGGGCCCGGATGCGCTATCGCCGCTGCGCACGGCGCCGGAATCCGGAGCCGGCCCCCTCCTGATAAACGCCCGTAGAGATTTCTGACAGCATGGAGCTAGGCCGGATGTGCCCCGGCTAGTATGCCCCTGTGGAGTTGCGGCTGGACTTGGATGAAAGAACGGCGCCTATTCTCGATAGGAGGGGCTGCTGCAAAGGACACCGGGGGGAGGGATGCAAGCGCCGTCATACGAGCCGTGCTATGGGTCCAGTCACGGCGTAGTCGGCTGGGCCGGGCGGCGGCTTGTCGATGCCGGCGAGTTCCGGCGCTATCTGGCTGGTCCCGTCAGGGATCGCGTTACGGACAAAGACCAGGCCGATATATTCCAGGCGGATCTGAGGGCCTTGGCCACGACCGGCATGGCAACGGACACTGTGTCCGCCTTGCTGCGCACGAATCCAAGCCCAGCCCCGTGGGAGGTGGGCGAAGCCCTCGTTGAATGCCTGCTCGCGGACACCCATGGCGCCCAATGGCCGTGGAACACAGAGCGGGATAAACGGACTCCTAGAGCCAGTCTCCCGGGCGCCGACCTGGTAGGGTTCATCCAGCGGGACGGCGCCGCCCACCTCGTGCTGGGGGAGGTCAAGACCTGGTCCGATCCCGCGACCCCACCTCAAACCGACCCGTGCCGAGCTTCAAGCGTAATACCTCCCCGCCCCCATCGATCAATGGCCCGCTCTCGTGCAGGCATCCGCACCATGAGCGCCTGGATTCTTGACAGCATCGGCGCTGACCGCATTGAGGCCACCCGAACCAGCGGCCCTCATTCAGGCAACGTAAACGCGCGCAGCATCGTAGAGGGGGATCCCAACATTGTGCGTAGGTCCACGGTCCAAGCGTTGCTCACCGAGCTCGAGGGTAGCAGGAAGAGGTACGTGGAGAAGAGCCCCGATGCCATGTACGAGCTGTTCGCAGACGAATGGTTAATTGACTGACCTTCAGGTTATCCGCTGATTGCCCTGACCGCCGGGGAGCTGCTCCTGGTCTTGCTCAGGTCACGGATCCAACACCCCGTGTTCGCCGTGGTGAAGATCTAAAGGGGGTTCAGGTCCGGCCTCAGCGCTGGCAGTGGAGGCAGAAATAGCTCGCTCGCTGGCCGATGAGCCTTTGCGTCAGCGGGTGCTTACATACGGTGCAGGGCTCGCCGTCACGGCCGTAAACCCGCAAGTGCAGGCTGAAGTAGCCGGGATTGCCGCGGCTGTCCACGAAGTCGCGCAGGGTGGTGCCACCCTGGCAGATGGATTCGGACAGGACCTCCCGCACGGCCTCGGCCAGACGCTGGTAGCGGGTGTATGAGATGCGACCCGCCGGCCGGGCCGGATGAATGCCGGCGCGGAACAGCGACTCACTGGCGTAGATGTTCCCCACGCCCACCACCATGTGGCTGTCCATGAGGAAGGACTTGACCGCGCAGCGCCGGCCGCGGGCGTGGCGGTACAGCCAGCTACCGTTGAAGAGCGGGCCCAGGGGCTCGGGGCCCAGCGAAGCCAGCAACGGGTGCAGCGCAGGATCGTCGTCGGTCCACAGCACGCAGCCGAAGCGTCTGGGGTCGCGCAGGCGCAGGCACTGACCATCCTCCAGCACCAGGTCCAGGTGGTCGTGCTTCGCCGGCGCCGTGGGCTGCAGCAAGACCCGCAGGCTGCCGGACATCCCCAGATGAATAATCAGTGTCCCGAGTTCAAAGCCTAGCAGTAAGTACTTACCCCTGCGGTCCACTCGATTGATTGTCTGCCCCGGTAGGATTTCTTCGATCCCGGCCGGCACCGGCCAGCGCAAGCGATGCTCCCGCACGATGACACCCGCGACTTTGCGGCCGACCAGGTGGGGCGAGATCCCCCGGCGGGTGGTCTCAACTTCGGGAAGCTCGGGCACAGTGGTGAGGCGCTAGGTTATAGGTTTCATGGATCAGAAGAAGGAGGATTAAACCACGGGGGACACGGGGAGCACAGGGAGTGCGACGGGTTTTTGTCCACAGGCGTCAGCGTTGACCGAATGCTTGGAGGCCGGCACCAGCCGTTCCACAAGCGACAAATTCCAATTCCGTGACCCCCGTGGTGAGCTTCTTCTTGCAGCCCCTCAGCTCGCCGATGCGGGCTCCGCGCTGCGCTGGGACTGGGCTTCCTGGAGGCGGCGGGCGATTGCTGGGTGCTCCTCGGCCATGGCGAGCACGTCCTTGCGGGTCAGCCGGAGCAGGGTGCAGGCATGCAGCGCGCGTACGCTGGCGGTACGTACCTGCTCTCCCAGCAGCGCCATCTCGCCGAAGAAGTCACCCGCGTCCAGCTCGGCGAGTGGGGTCTCCTCACCGTCGTCGTCCTTGCGGCTCACCCCTACCCTGCCCTTGGCCACGATGTACAGCGCGTCTCCGTGCTCGCCCTGGCCGATGACGGTGTCGCCTGCCAGGAAGTTCACCGGGCGGACACGCCGGGCGATGTCCTCCAGGGCCGCGGAGGGCAGGCCGGCCAGCAGTGGCACCATCGCCACCAGATCACGCGGCTCGAGGGCCGCCAGGGGCACCGACAAGGGCGGCACGGCTTCCAAGGCCTGGTGAAGCAGGCGCTCCAGCAGAGTGAAGGGCTTGGCGCCTATGCCGCCCTGGCGGGACTCCTCCTCCGCCTCAGCCAGCCCCCGGACCAGGGCTGCCCTCAGCGACAGGTGCAGCTCGAAACGCTGGTAGAACTCGGGAAAGTCCCGGTGCACCGCCGCCACGCGGGCACGGAAATCCGCCATGCGGGGGCGGTAGATCGCCTCCAGCTCCTCGCGTTGCGACTCGTCAATGTCCTCGGCGGTGCGCAGATACTGCTGGGCTGCTTCGGTCATCAGGATGCGGGCTATGTCCTTGAGCAGATGCTGGGATACGCGCACGTTCTGGTAGCGGGCCAGAAGTCCGGCGGCCCAGTCCTGCTCGCGCAGCCGCCGGACCAGGCCCCGCTCCAGGCTCAGGAATGGATTAGCCTGACGGCGCGCGACGTGCTCACTGACAACGCCATCCTGGGCCACGTGCTCGCGCTTGCGTTGCAGCTCCCCGTGCAAGTCCAGGAAGGTGTACTGCGGAATCACGCCGGCCTTGTACAATCCTTCCAGAGCCTCCAGCTCCGCCCGCAGGGCATTGAGGCGCTCTCGGCGCAGGCGATGCTCCTCTGCCACCTCGGCCGTGTCCCAGTACACGGACTGCCGCAGGGCATCGCGGGCCTGATGATGGCCCGCCCTCGAAAGCAGGCCCGCCATGCGGAAGCGTTCCAGCAGCAGCTCGCCCTGATTCTCCGCCAGCGTGATGCCGCGCCTGAGCTCGGCACGCTCGGTATCGGTCAGGCGATCGATGCCCAGGCGCCGGATCAGCGGCCGGATCGTGGGGGCGTTGACCAGCAGCGTGAACAGCACCACTCCCAGGGTGAGGTCCAGGATGAGAGGCTTGCCCGGCAGGTCATCCGGAATCGACAGGGCAATGGCGATGGCGAGCCCCCCCTTCAGGCCGCCCCACCACATGATGTGGCGCTCGCCCATGGTGACCCTGGGCAGCCCGAACAAGCGGGTCGCCGATGGCACCAGGGTATAGATGGTGCTTGCCCTGGCCACCAGCACCAGCACGACCGTGAGCAGGATGTAGTCCAGCCGGCTGACCAGGGTGCCGAGGTCCACCGACAAGCCCACCAGGAGGAAGAGCAGCGTATTGCAGATGAGGGCCAGAAACTCCCAGGTCTCGCCCAGGGCGGTGCCGGTCTCCTTGGGCAGCCGCGGCGCCCCGAAGACACCCAGGGTTACGGCCGCCCCGGCCACGGCCATCACCCCGGACACGTGCAGGGTGTGCTCGGCGAGGATGAAGCTCACGTAGGCCATGACCATGGACAGGATGATGATGCCCGCGGTGCCGATCCGCAGCCGGGTCATGAGCCAGGCCAGCAGCAGGCCGAAGCCGGCACCTACCAGAGTGCCACCGAAGAACACCTTCACGAATTGTCCCGCGGCCAGCCCGGCGTCGCTCCACTGCATGCCCCCGAACAGGGCTATGCCAAGCAAAATATTGAAGACCACAATGGCCGTGGCGTCGTTGAGCAGGGACTCGCCCTCCACGAGCACGGTCAGGCGCAGTGGCGCGCCCAGCTCTTTGAACAGGGCGATTACCGCCACCGGATCGGTGGCCGAGATCAGAGCACCGAACAGCAGGGCCGTGGTCAGCTCCATGGGCAGCAGCAGCCACATGCCGAGACCCACTACGGCGGTGGAGATCAGCAGCGCGGGCACTGCCAGCACCATCACCGGGGCAATGTCCTTGATGAGCTGCCTGGCGTTGAGATTGAAGCCCGACTCGAAGATCAGGGTAGGCAGAAAGATGAACAGCACCAGCTCGGGGGTGAGCCTGAAGTGCAGCAGCGGGTGCAATGGTTCCCAGACGCCCGCCAGCGCCTCCAGGCCCATGCCGATCAGCACCAGCAGCACCGTGTAGGGGATGGGCAGCCGCCGGAACAGCCCCGCCGCCAGCATGCCCACGGCAAGCAGGCCCATCAGAACCAGCACGATTTCCGATAGCGGCATGCGCCGAGTCCCGTCCCTTACTCAACTCCCTCACCACAAGAGCACGAAGACACAAAGAAGAGCCGAATCAATCAACAGAATTCTTGGTGCACTTTGTGCCTTTGGTTAATCTCTTCTGTCAGGGATCGGCGGGGGGCGGATGGCAGAAGAG
>CAYWTP010000026.1:0-22670 GCA_964461215.1 uncultured Ectothiorhodospiraceae bacterium
CAGTCTCGTTAATCCCAAGCAGATCTCGAAGGGCCTGCTTGCGCACGAGGTCGGCAGAGTAGCCGACGTTGAGTCCTAGGACATCCGGCGGCTGCGGGGAGGGCAGATCGGCCCTGGAATAGGAGACAGTGCTCGCTTGAAGGCGCGTGGTCGGCAAAGGGTAGCCTGACGGTGCCGTTTGTTGAGTTCTGCAGGTCGAGCCCGCGGCGGCCTCGCCCAAGTAGCTGCCAAGCGACAGCATGTCGCGCTCGACGCTCTCGAGTATGAGGGCTCGCGGAGGTGCGGCGAGGAAGGCGGGTGAGGACAACAGGCCCTCAATATCGGTGGTGTTGAGGTCGACGGTAAGGAGGGACGCCCCCGTGTCACGGACGAGATAGTTTTGCCAATAGGTCCCGTCGGTTGTCTGCTGACCACGGTCGCGGTAGGAGAACGAGTCCCCAATGACAACGATGTCGTAATGGCGATCGTAGGTGTCCTTGTCGTAGAGTACAGTTGGAAACTGCTCCTGCCGTGCGGTCCAACCGAAGGCGTTCTCGGAGTATCCGCCGAGACGGGTCAAATCTCCGGTGACCGGTTCCAGGTACAGGGCGGCGGCGAGCAGACCGCCCAGGGCGGTCACGATCGGTAGGAGGAGCGTCACGGCGTAAGTGCGGGTGCAGGGGCGAGTGAGCAACCCGATCACGCGTGTCAAGATAAACTCGTGCAGGGGCATCATCCGCGCCGACGCCACTCTGCCACCGTTGGTGTCTACGGCTCGCGAGCGGTGAACCATGTCACGCGAGTCGGTAGAGGAGTTTCCACGAGCGGTCCTGAGTTCAGTCGCGCTTCGAGGGCCCGCTCGTGCCGCCAGCCGCGGTCCCTGACCTGATAGAGCCGTCCCTTCTGTAGTTGCGCCTTGCCCATGGGCTCGGCGCGCTCGAGGCGATCCAGGGTTTCCGCGTAGACCTCGGCGCTGTCTTTGACGGCACGCCAGAACAGAGTCAACTCGCCGTCGTCCGGGAGCACCTCGGGGCAGACGTGCGCAATCAGCCGACCGGTGTCGATACCCGCGTCGATGAAATGCAGCGTGCACCCCGCCTTCTCGGGCTCTGCGTTGTACAGCGCCCAGAAGGTGCAGTCCGCGCCGCGGTACTCGGGCGATAGGCCGCCGTGCAGGTTGACCATCCCCAGGCGTCCCTTACCCAGAAGCGGCTGGCGGATCAGCGAGGTCCCGAAGACACAGATGATGTCCGGCTGCAGTCGGTCGACCAGCGCCGTCACCGTCGGGTGGTTGATATACGGCACTTCGTGCACCAGATCCGGCCGGTCGAGCCGCGGAGCCTCGTCGCCGAAGAAGAACTTGGCCTCGCCTCCGCCAGTGTACCGCTTTCGATCCCGAAGCCAGCGCCAGGCTTTGCGCGAGAGATTCGCCGGCTTCAAGCGGGTGAGCACTTTCCTGAGTGTCCACTGAGTCGCCGTTTCCTGGATGATGGCCAGCGCCTTGCCGGCGCGACAGAGGCGATTGGCCACATACAGGTGCCGCGGCGCGCGGCCGCACAGGATTATCATCGACAGCGTGGACATGACCTAAGATGTGAGGAGTGAGGCGATAGGAGTGAGGTGTCGGAACGCCTATGAGTGAGTCATGCCGACCGCATCATGTTGCCCCCGGGGCTGATGCGTACTTATGCAAAGGCGAACTCCGATCCTTTTCACCACAGAGAGCACAGAGGACACAGAGCGTCAGAGCTTGAACCGCTCGATGCCATCTACCCAGCCTACGGACGTTTGCAGCTCATATGCCAAACACCTGCTGACAGGTTGACTCGAGTAAGCCCGGTCCCCAGAACACGATGGACCTCGATGGCGCAGACTATACTTCGCCGGCGAACGCATCCTTTCCTCAATGCTCTCTGTGTGCTCTGTGGTGAATCCTCTTAGCTCGAACTGAAACATATGACGTTTCAATCCCTGGATACCGCCCCGGGTCGAGCCCCGGGTGACCTATTCACCGGGACGACGGTCGAAAGCAGCGAACTTGTGGTTAGAACGGATTTCCCCTGCTGTTGCCCCGGGCCGTCTTCGCGCGCCTGGACTGGCGGCTGCGGGATCACGAGGTCCGTCATCTCCATCATCAGCGCATCGGCATAGAACTTGGTGGCCCAGTTGGGAAACTCGAAGCGGCTGTAGCCGCCCCATATTGGAAAGGACCCCGCAATGCTGCCGTCTTGCGGGGTGCCATCGCCCGGCAGGCGCTGGCGGCGTTTGAGGTAGTCCAGGGCCCGGTCGATATGAGGCTGCCAACGCTCGGATGGTGAGGGTGCCGGGGTAGTCCGGTCCGCCGCGCCGTCCCCACTGTCCAGATGCTGCAGTCGCTGCCAGTTGAGTGCCATCTGGGCGACTCCGGTAAGGCAGCAATACGACGCCCGCGGCGTCCACCCGTCGTCATAGGTACCAGCCAGCCAGCCGTCCGAACGCTGGCGCTCGGCCAGAGCGGCGGCCGCCTTGCCGGCCGAAGCGACGAAGCGCTCATCTTTCAGGAGCGCACCACCCTCGAGCAGCCCGCGGATTGCATAAGCAATGGTGTGGGTGAAGGGTACCTGCTGGGCCGTGAAACCGTTGCTGCGGTACCAGCCACTCTCGGTTTGCTGGCGCAACGCCCATTCGAAGCTGCGGCGTGCTGCCTGCGTCAGCTTGTCGTCTGCCGCCAATAGCCCCGCGCGCAGCATACCCCAGGCGGCGCGCGTGTTATATGTGTGCGGTACACCATTGTGGACGTTGCGGCGCCAGCAGCCGTCCTCGTCCTGACATGCCGCCATCCAACGACCTGCTCTGACGGCGGCCTCGAGACATTCCCCACGCCCGAGCTCGAGGAATCCCGCCACCATCCCGTGGATGATCTGGCCGGTGTTGAAAACGACAGGCCGGCTGCCCGTCTCCCCGAAGTGTCCGGGGAACGAGCCATCCGCGTTCTGGATCGATAGCTCCCAGTCGATGATGCGACCGGCCCGTTGCCGAAGGTCGGGACGATTCAGCACCTCAGCGGCGGCAACAAAGGTTTCGACGATGTACCCGCTCGTTTCCGGGTAGCTCGGCAGCCACCCATCCTCGAAGCTCCACCCGGCCGAAACGCCTCCCGCGTCGGCTTGCCCGCCCCGACGGTCCTGTGCGCGAGACAGCCAGGCAATGGCCGCTTCAAGGTGCTGGCGACGGTCCAGAGCGGGTCCGAAGCTTGCGCCTGTCGCATCGGCCCAGACAAGTCTCAGGTGCCGCGGATGCCACAGGCGGTAGGTGACAGGGGCGGCGAGCAGCTTCGGTAGACGCATGTCAGGCAACAAACTCGTCGTAGATCCCGTTGATCTGGCGGGTTGGAGGAAAGACACGCGTCGGTGTACGAATGTGACCCACGGTAGCTCTTGTGCGGTCGTCGGTGAGCGGGACGGAGTCGATTCCGGGGGACTCTTTACTCCCACAACCCCGTCGCTGCATCTCAGTCGTTACGCGGCCCGCCACGTCCAACAGGACCGGGACGTATTGGCAGGCGGTCTCCAAGGCGTTGGCCAACACAAGCGGGTCCTCGACGTAATCATGAGCCATCTGGTTCCGCAGCCTTCGCATCTCCATCCACTGATCGGCAGAGGGTATTAGTCGGAGTTGCTCTGCACGGTCGAGGTTATCGATCATCGCAGCGGTTTTCTCACCCAGTGCGGTCAGAAGCAGCGGCAGTAACTTGTCACCCAATGTGTCCTGGAGCCGACTGAAGCGAGTGACGAAGGCATCGATACGTTCGGCGAGGTCCGGCGTTTGCTCCAATGCTGAGACCCGCTCCGGCGTCAAAGGGGCGGAAAAGAGGCGCTCCGTGGTACCGGCGAGGTGTCGAGCCTCCTTGCCTGCGACGCGGGTCAGGAAGGACAGACGCTGCAGGGCGGCAGCCGGCAGGGTCATAGCACCTGTCCCTCCTTCAAGGCCACCTCGTGTATGGGCAGGCGGCGGAGGTTGGGGGCGAGCAGCACGACATCGACCTTGCGCCCGTAGATCGCCCGCGAGACCCTAGCCGAGAGCTTGGCCGACAACGCGGCGGGCGCATGTCAGGCAACAAGCTCGTCGTAGATGGCTTCGATCTGGCGAATGGGGGCTTGGGTGAAGTGTTGCTGCACTCGTCCCCGCGCGGCCTGGCCCAGGCGGCTACGCAGCGCGGGGTCCGCGATGAGGCGCCGGGCCGCGTCGGTCAGGCCCTCGATGTCGCCTCGCTCCACCAGCAGGCCGGTCTGCCCGTCCACGACGACCTCGGGGATACCGCCGGAGCGGGTCGCGACCACAGGGATACCGGCGGCTCCCGCCTCGATGGCGACGAGTCCCAGCGGCTCGTTCCACTCGGACGGCATCAGCAGAATGTCGGATGTCTTGAAGACGGCCGGAGCGTCGGTGCGGTAGCCGATATATCGGATCCGCGGGCTGTCGCCGCTCTCGCGCCGCAGCCGTTCAGGCGTATAAGCATCAGGGTGCTGAGCCTGGTCCCGGCACTCGCCGGCAAGCAGAAAGGTCAAACCCGGCCGGTCGAGTACGCGAGCTACCTTCAGGAATGCGGCGACGCCCTTGAGCTCCCGCACTTGGCCTACGAAGCTCACGACCAGCTCGTCCTGCGGTATGCCCAGCTCTTGGCGCAGATCCCGTGCCTCGTCAAAGGGTCGCAAATCGACGGCGTTGTGCACGACGCGGGTGGGTACGGAGGGAGCAGCGCCGGCGGTGGCGATGAACTGGGAGACGGCCATCACCAAGTCGACGCGCTTGAGCCAGGGACCTGGCGAGCGAATCACCATGTGCCGGTGACTGATGACCGGGATCCCCAGCAGCTTCGCGGCGAGGAACTCGGCCGGGCGCCAGAAGTTCGTATAGTTGATGTGCAGGATGTCCACCCGGTGCCGGCGCAGCATTCGCAGTGAGCAGGCCGCGTCCCGGACATAGGCTGCCGGCCGGCGGAACTCGTGGGGCTCGCCCCAGAACAGGTACGGTACGTCGAGCCGCTCGAGCTCCGCGACGATGGGACCGTCGCCGAGCAGCAGGGCCAGGGGTGTGAACCGGGAACGGTCGATGCCGCGGATGCAGTTGAAAATCACGCGGCTCGCGCCGCCCCAGTCGCCGTGCGCTCCGGTGAGGTAGGCGATGACGCGGCGATGGGGCGTCCCTGAGAGCACTGCCGCTCGACCATTTCGCGCGGTATCGCCGCCCCGAATCAGCCCGCAGCGGCTCTGTTGAGAGCCTCGGGCAGAGGCACGTGACTCACCACGTAGCGGTGCTTGCCGGAGGACTCGACAGGAATCGCGTCGACCAGCCGCAGCGTGACGCGCACGTCGGCGCCCAGACGGGCCTTTAGTCCTTCCTGCACCGCCGCCCCGCTGGTGTCGCTCCAGCGCGGTGAGGGACGCACCAGTACCTCGATCTCATTCAGCGCGTGCTGAATAAACCTGAACTCGGCCACTCCTTCGACAGCCCGCAGCACGTAAATGACCGCCAGCGCGTGCATGATGGTGCCGTCGGCGCGGGTGACGAAGTCCGTCGTGCGGCCAAGCACGGCCTCGATCACGTGCAGGCCACGCCCCAGCCGGCAGGGCTCCGCCGAGAGGCGCACCACGTCGCCGGTGCGGTAGCGGATGAAGGGCTGGGCCTCCGAGCAAAGGCCGGTCATGACGGCTTCACCCATCTCCCCCGGCGCTACCGGCTGACCGCGCTCATCGAGCACCTCCAGCAGGATGCTCTCGCTCATCAGCAGCATTTGGCCACCGGGGTCCTCATGGGCCGTGAAGCCGATGTCCCGGCTGCCGAACTCGTTTGCCGCCGGCGCGCCGAAGACCTCCTCGATGAGGGCGCGCTGCGGCGGATACAGCGGCTCACCCGTCGTGCAGACGACTTTAAGACCGGGCACCCGCAGGTCGCGGCCGTGCTCCCTGGCGTGGGCCGCGAGCAGGGCGATGCTGCTCGCGTAGCCATATACGCAGTGGGGGCGGTACGCGCGCAGGACCTCGCAGTAGCGGTCCATGTTCTCGGAAGACATGGCGAACGCGTTCAGCACGAGCTGGTTCAGCAGCCGGTCACGAACGGTCTTCACGAGATCCGTCTTGCCCAGCTCTACGGGTGCACCCCACAGGTAGAGCTCCGGATCCCCTGGCTCGACGCCCCACCAGCGCCGTGCCCGGATGCGGCCCGCGGCATCCGATGCCTGGCGCCACCGCCCGAAGTAGAAGATCAGGGGCTCGCCGGACGACCCGCCGGTATTGTACTTGTAGGCACCACCCGGTACCTCGCTCCAGACCATACGGTCGCGGTTGGCTGCCGCATCGGCCTTGCCCATGGTGGGAAGGCGTCGCAGGTCGGCCAGGGTGATCTCGGTCTCGCCGTTCAACTCCAGGCCTGCGGCGGCGATGCGCTGGGCGTGCCACGGGCAGTGGTCACGCGCACTGAGCAACAGGGCCTTGAGCTTGGCCATCTGCAGTGCTTCCAGCTCGCTGCGGGACAGCCACTGGGTCCGCTCAAGCTCAGCCAGATACCGAAAGGTAGGCCGGCCAAAGATCCGCTCGTGCAGAGGGTAGAGGACGTGGCCCGAAACCAGAGGGTGCATCGGTAGAGAGATATCAGTGGAGCTACGTTGACTGCGCTTCGGGCAGGCTACCGCTCAGCGGACACGAGTATGTCGCTGGCCATACACAAGCACCTATCGGCGCGTTGCCACCCTCGCTTAAGGGTGGGCGTCGCCGGCCCATCCGGCGGGCGGCGGCGTACGGGTCCCGCCGGCGCCGAAGCTCTCGGGCGAGCGCATATTATCCGGTTTACCGGGCTTTGGAGAAGCTCGGCAGCGCGGGCCTGTGGCCTGACTCACGCCGGAAGAAGGCGCGCCGCCGGTCCAGGAGCCATAGCGCCGGCGGCGCGGTCGGCGTCCCGGACGACGTCCCGCCGACGTTCCAGACCCATTCCGCTGGTTCATGCCTGGATGGGACCGGGGGTGGCTCGGGCTTGAGAAAGCAGTGGGGGAGCCGTAAGCTTGGCCGTCCCGTGGCGGGTGTGCGAGTAGTACACACTACTATGGCCACACATTACCAATGAGGCTTGCGCGGTGGGTCTTGCACAGAGCATCTTCAACAGACTCCGCTGCCTGGTCGAAGGCCCGACGCTGCGCGAGCGCACGGTGGTCAAGGTGGTCCGCACCGAGGATCATTTGCGGTGTGCTCCCACCTTTCTGATTGGTGTGTATCGATCGGGGACCACCCTGCTGCGCTTCATCCTGGACAGCCACTCGCGGATCGCTGTACCCCCGGAGTCGAACTTCCTGGTGGGAGTGGCCGATCTGTACCGGTCCGAATGGCATCGTAAAGGATTGGCGGCGGTTGGCGTGGACGCAGATGGACTGCGCCAGCGGCTGGCGGAGTTCGCCAGTCAGATCCTTGACGACTACACGGTGGCCAAGGGCAAAGCTCGCTGGATCGATAAGACCCCTGCGTATGTTGAAGTGGTGGATTTTCTGGCGGACCTTTTCGGGCCCCGGGCCCGGTTCTTGATGCTCTATCGCCACGGCTTGGACGTGGCCAATTCGCTGGCGGTGGCGGCCGAGAAGGGTACGGTCTTCGCCGGTGCGGCCAGGCGCTACGCCGAAGAGTATGCACAGTCTCCCCGGCTGGCCTACACGCGCTACTGGGTGGAGATGTGCGAGCGCATGCTGGCGTTCGAGGCGGCCCACCCCGGTCAGTGTCTGCGGCTACGCTATGAGGACATCGTGGCCGATCCGGAGCGGGTCCTGCGGCCGGTGTTCGAGTTCCTCGGGGAGCCTTGGGAGCCCGCTGTGCTGGACTTTCACGACAAGCCCCACGATTTCGGTCTGCAGGACCACAAGATCCTGGAGACCAAGGGCTTTAGGCCCAGCTTGCGCAACTACGAGGCATGGCCGGCTCCCGACCTGGAGCGGGCCGGCGGCATTGCCGCTCCCATGCTCGACCGGCTGGGTTACGATTCTTAGGGGGCTGACGACATGTCTCCATCTTTGGACTGCGGAGATGAGTCCGTTCGCGCTGACGGCTCGAGCTAAGAGGCTTCACCACAGAGAGCAAAGAGAGCACAGAGAGCACGGAGGAGATGATGGATAAGGATCCGTTCACCGGCGAAGTTATCGGCTGCGCCATCGAGGTCCATCGTGTTCTCGGACCGGGCTTGCTCGAGTCAACCTATCAGCAGTGCTTGGCACATGAGCTACATGGGAATGGTATTCCTTTCAAACTGGAACATCCGATGCCCGTCCACTACAAGGGCGTCCGCCTGGATTGTGGCTACCGCATCGACCTCCTGGTCGATGACCGATTGATTCTCGAGCTGAAGGCGGTCGAGGAGGTCAGCGGAATTCATAAGGCTCAACTGCTGACGTACATGAAGCTTTCCGGCATCGGCACCGGGCTGCCGATCAACTTCAACGTCCAGCGGCTGGTAGACGGCATCAAGCGGTTCAAGCTCTGACGCTCTGTGTCCCCTGTGCTCTCTGTGGTGAAAGAGAACCGAGTTCGAGGCTCAGCGTTCCAAACCGGATTCCAGCCAGGACTTCAGCTCCAGTGGGGTGCGCGTTTCTCCCCCCAGTCGGTTGAGAAAGTAGTCCAGATACCGGCGCGACTTGTCCAGAAAGCGGCGCAGATCCGCCTCAGTTCGCACATAGGGGGTGCAGCCGGGCTCGATGGAAGGGGAGTGGAAGCTGAAGACGAAGACACGGATCCCCTGGGCGAGCAGCCCGTGTGTCAGCCGGCGCAGATCGGGCTCGTCGTAGTCCTCCGTCGAGAGCCGGATACGCTCCAGCAGCCGTAGCCGCGACAGGATGCCCGGTGCACGGCTCCAGCGCAGCCCCGGGCTGCTCGCCAGCGGATAAAGCCAGCGGCCGAGCCGGTGCAGCCGTCCCACGTAGCCGCCCGTGCCTGGCAGCCCGAGCAGACGGCGCTGCGTGCCGAACCAGTAGGGCTCGCTGGTCACCCGGGCGTAGTCGGGTCCGCCCTCCTTACTGTAGTCGATGGAGGCGGCTGGGCTGATATCCACCTCGTAGCCCATCTCCTCCAGGATGCCGGCGGTGTTCGGACCGATGCCGTAGCGGCCGGCCAGGTAGGTCAAGGGCCGCTGGCCGAAGGTCTCGGTGATCGCATCGGTCAGTACCCGCAGCTTCTCCCGCTCGAGGTCACGGGCCAGGTTCCCCGGGAATGAATTGACGCCGCAGACTTCCTCCTCGTACGGGGGGCAGACCCACGGGTGCAGGTGGGCGCCGATCACCGCGCGGCCCGCCCAGGCGTACTCGCGTAGCAGGGTGTAGCCGGCCTCCCGGGTCGCGACGGGGTAGCCGATGACGTAGCTCGGTACGATGCCGAACTCCTCGAACAGGTCCTGGGCGCGGTCGATGTGGCGCATGTGCTCGACGGAGTCGGCGGTCCGGTCGAACGGGCTGCCCCAGTCGAATTCTTCCTCGGTATGGATGACCACGCACAGGATGGGCCGGGACTGCGGCGGCACCTGGATTATCTGGCGCGGCAGGCTGGATGCGTCGAATGCCTGCCGGCGCAAGTCCTGTCTGCTGCCGGGGCGGGTGGAAGACCCGATCCCAGGCGGGTCTGTCGGGCCGTTCACAGATCGAGCGCCACCAGCTCGGAGTACAGGTTGCTGATGTCCGAGGCATTCAGCGTATCGCTGCGGAACATCTTGCTGCGGTAGCCGCGAAGCTGCACCGACAGGGCCGGCCTGCCGCTGAGCAGGCGTGTCTCCACCCGGGTCGTGGCCATCCCGTGACGAATGAGCAGGTAACCTCCCAGCGCCCGATGGTGACGCAGGAACACGTCCGGGTCGCTCAGCGCGAGGACGAAGGCGGACGGGAGTCCCTTCAGGCGGCCGGCCTTGTAGATGACGTGGCAGTACCTGCCGCGACGACCGATAGCCGCATGGCACAGCCACGGGAACCGGCGATGGTCGCGCAGCACCTTGACGGCATCGGGTGGCAGTACGCCCTCAATCCGGTCAACGGCTGTCATGACCCGGGAGGCGCCCGGCATGCCCCATGGCCAGGGCAGGTTGGGAATGACGGTCATGCCGGCGTCGAGGGGCTTGAACTTGAGGAACTGCAGCGATCCGGCGACCACCTGGGTCGGGGTCAGGTCCGTGAAGTGGTAGCCCGGCTGAGACACCACTGCCATGGCCAGACGCATGCTCTGGGAGCGGTAGGTCTCGGTGACCACCCAGCTCGTGATATTGCAGAATTGCTCCGGGCGTCCGCGGATGATTCGCTGCGCATAGATCGCACCGATGCCGCCGACGATCCGGCCCTCATCGTCGCGGATCAGAAATCCGTTATTGGGCTTGTCCACGTCCCAGCTTTGCCTGAAGGCATCGGCCCACACTCGCGGATCGATGCGACGGCTCAGGTGTTGATGCAGGAAATCGCAGAACTCGGGCAGATCGGAGTCGAGGATCGGTGCCAGGGTTGGCAGCCCCATCGGGAAGTCTCCTTTGGCCGGCGGCCGGCTAATGGCAGTGGCTGAATACTAACGCGCCCGGCTCCTTGTGGCCACGGCTGGGGCGGGACCAGTCAGGGGAAATCCGTCAAGAGAATTCACCACAGAGCACACAGAGAGCACAGAGGAGATGACGGATTCGGACTTCGAACGTGTATTCAGAACAGGCCAGCCCTGCGGCATCACTTGCCGGTGTCCGCGGCATCACCGCCACCATTCGTCCAGCTAAAGGACACCGTTCGGGTGTCGCTACAGGAGGCGCGGCGCCAGTCGTGAAACGACTGCTTACTTTGACTTGCCGTAGGCGTTCTGACAACATGGCGTCCGTTCCGGACGGGTCTTTACCGAGTTGCCGGCGAAAGCAACGTGTGCTACCCCTCGACCCGCCTGCGAGGTGGCTGGCACAACCGACGCACCGTCGCCTTCGCGGGATTTGGTCTGCCCGGTTGGAATCTGCACCCAGTCGTGGTTTGTGGAGCTGCATGGCGACCCGTCCCGAACTTACTGCAAAGGCCGCTTCAGCGCCGGCTCATGCCGGCCCGTTCTTGGCGCTGCCTGGATTCGGTCGGGACGAGCTGGGACGGCCCGTGATCGGGGTCGAGCCCGAAGATCTGTTCGCCTACGGCGACCTGATCAGGCGCGCCGAGGAGCTGCTGCTCACGCAGTTCAGCCGTGGCCTGCTGTCAGGTACCACCCACACCTGCCTGGGGCAGGAGTTGTGCGCCATGGCTGTGGTGCGGTCGCTGGACGACCCCGAGGACGTGGTCCTGTCCAATCACCGCAACCACGGACACTTTCTGACTTATTCGGGGGATTTCGTCGGGCTCGTTGCCGAGATCATGGGGCGGCAAGCGGGTGTGTGCGGCGGGCATGGCGGCAGCCAGCATCTGGCCTACCGCCACTTTCACAGCAACGGCGTGCAAGGGGGTATGACCGGCATCGGCGCCGGACTCGCCCTGGCCCGCAAGCTGCGGGGTGAATCATCCGTCGTGGTCGCGATTATCGGCGACGGCACCCTGGGCCAAGGACTGCTGTATGAGAGCATGAATCTGGCTTCCATCTGGGGCCTGCGGATGCTCTTCGTGGTGGAGAACAATGGGATTGCCCAGACCACGGTGACCAGCGGAACGTTAGGAGGCACCATTGAGGGTCGGGGTAGTGCCTTCGGTTTGCAGACCTGGCGGATCAGCGATGACGATCCTGCCGTATTCGAGAAGGCCGGGGCCGTCGTGGAGCAGATCAGGAGCGGTGAGCGGCCGGGCTTGCTGGTGCTCGACACGATGCGGCTGGGCCCGCACAGTAAAGGCGACGATCTGCGCGAAGACGATGAAATGCGGCGGATCCGGCTGCGCGATCCGCTTGCGGCCCTTGGGCGCCGGCTGCCCGATACCGTCCGCGCGTCGATTGAGGACCGCAATGCCCGCTTCATCCAGGAGGTAGAGGCTGCGGCCAGCGCCTCGCCGGAGGCGAGCTTCGAAAGTCCTCCCATCCATATCTTCGGGTCCCGCGTTGGCGAGGCGATGCCTTCAGTGCACTACGCCGGTCCGGCCGGGGTCACCGTGCGCAGCGCGCTGAACGCGGCCCTGCGCCACCTGCTGGAGAGTTCGGAGCGTACCCTGGTGCTGGGCGAGGATCTGCATGATCCCTACGGTGGCGCGTTCAAGGTTACGGCCGGCCTGTCCAGCGATTTCCCGGGGCGCGTCATTTCCACGCCCATCAGTGAAGCCGGTATCACCGGGGCGACCATAGGGCTGGCCGTGGCCGGGTTCAGGCCGGTCATGGAAGTGATGTTCGCGGACTTCCTGACCCTGTGCATGGACCAGATCTACAACCATGCGGTGAAGTTCCCCGGGGTTTTCCCGGACATGCAGGTCGCGATGGTGATACGGGCACCGGCCGGTGGCCGTCGCGGCTACGGCCCGACCCACAGCCAGAGCCCGGAAAATCTGTTCAGTGCGGTGCCGGGGCTCACCGTGGTCTACGGCAGCCACCGGCATGACGTGGGCCGTCTGCTGGTCGATGCGGCCGGCCGCTGGCCGTATCCGGTGCTGTTTCTGGAGCACAAGCTGCTCTATGGCGAGAGCCAGGATCCGGCCGGTTACACGGCCATTGATCCAGCTCCCGAAGACGTCGCGGCCAGCCTGTTTCCCACCCTGGTGGAGGGTGAAGGTGCGCCGGACGTGACGGTGGTCACCTACGGCGGCATGCTGCCCGTGGTCGAGCGAGCCGTGGCGTACTTGCGCGAGGAGGAGGAGCTGGCGGTCGCCGTGGTTGTTCCGTCCTTGTTGGCCCCGCTGCCCCGGCGCACTCTGCTTGCACGCATCCAGGCCAGTCCTCGGCTCGTCGTGGTCGAGGAGTCCCATCACGAGTTTGGGGTCGGCGCCGAGATAGTGGCGAGTCTGGCAGAGTCCGGCTACAAGGGCCGGGTGGCGCGCATCGGCACTCCCCCCATCCCGATTTCTTCGGCGCGCAGCCTCGAACGCCAGATCCTGCCCGACGAGCGGCGGCTGATCGACGCTATCCTGGCTCTCTTTTAACGCGACGGACCACCGAGACATGGCGCATCCTCTCTACGCACCGCGTGTCAACAACAACGACGATACCGTAAAGGTGGTCGGCATCAGCATTTCACCCGGCGACCTGGTGCACCCGGGGGACGTGGTGGCCGAGGTGGAGACCGACAAATCGGTCGCCGAGGTGGAGACCGACCGCGAAGGGTACGTGCTTAAGGTGCTGTGTGACGTCGATGACCAGATCGAGGTCGGCACGGTGCTGATGTGGGTCGGTGAGACCCCGGACGAGCCCGTGCCGGAGACACCGTCCGCGCGCACCGGTCGGCCGGCGGCGGGCGCAGTGCGAGAGCCCACCGCCAAGGCGCGGGCGATGTTGCAGGAGCTGGGGCTGGACGCGGCTGGCATCCCCGCGGTGGGCGACCGGTTGACGGTGAGCGATATCGAGGCTCATCTTGCCGGAGGTGGAACGCCTGCGCCGCTCTCCGCTTCGCCCAGGCCCACAGCCGCGCGCCCGGAGATCAGGATGCCGGAGGTGCCCGGGGCGTTGCAGGATCTGAGCCTTGAAGAGCACGGCATGCTGCGCACGGTGCTCTGGCATCGGGACCAGGCGGTAGCCGCCTACCTGGAGATGGAATACGACCACTCGGCCTGGGAAACGTTTGCCGCGGCGTATGCCGAGCGTCACAAGCTGATGCTGAGCCCGCTGCTGCCGCTGCTCGCCTACCGCCTGGTCGAGATAGCGCGCAAGACGCCGAAGATCAACGCAACCCTCGTGGGGGAGCGCCGCTACCAATACGATTCGGTGAACCTTGGGTTTACGGTGCAGGCGGGCGATACCCTCTACCTGACAGTGGTCCGCGGCGCCGACCAGCTTACGGCCCAGGCGTTCATCGAGCGGATGGGTGAGATTCAGCGCCAGGCCATCGGGCACAAGCTCAAGGCGAGTGAGAGCCAGGGTGCTACCGTGGCCTTCTCCAGCATGTCGCGCTGGGGGGTGACGCGGCACGTGCCCGTGCTGCCGCCCAACACCTCTCTGATGGTCGCCCACGCCGCCTCGAAGGACGGCGGCCGGGCTGTCGTGGGTGCGAGCTACGACCATCGTGTGCTGAGCGGCTACGACGTCGTGCGGGTTCTCCAGGGCTTGTCCCGCCCGCCCGAGCCCGGCGAGTGGACGTAGCGTGCGCTGCCGGCTTTTGGGATACGCAGTTAACCGTAGGAGCCGATGCCATGGCGTTTGACCGGGACGAGGTCAGGAAGGCTATTCGAGAGAAAGTCATTGAGCTCGCGCGGGGGCTGGGGGTGGATGCCGGCGCTATCGGCGACGAGGACATCATCCCGGCCACCGGACTGTTGGACTCGGCGGCCATCCTGGAGCTGGTCGTGTGGTACGAGGCCACCTACGATTTCCCGCTTGCCCAGGACGAGATCAACATCGACAATCTGGGCTCGATTCGCACCATGACGGACTATCTTCTGGCCCGCAAGCAAGCTTGATCGGCCCCGGGGGGCGCGACGTGTACCGGATCCGTGATTGGTTACGGGTTTCGGGGCGATGTCCGGACCGGCACGAGCCTCCGGAGCACGCCGTAAATGCCCACGGCGCTGCGCAGTCCCTGCTGCGCTTGTGGGACCGGCCCATGCCTTCCTGGCATGGGCGCTTACCGGGCTGCGAAGGGCCACCGGCCCTTCGGTCCCGGCTCGCCCCTGAAGGCTCGACGGCGGCTATCCCTGCGGCCGACGGTTCCTCCGCCTCGTGCCGGTCCGGCCTTAACCGAACACCAATGCGATGTACCGGACCGATTTGGTTTCCGTTGACGGACGGGGGGAAGGGTAGCCCATGAGCGGTGCACCGCCCGTGTCGGTGTGTCATCTGGTCCAGGGCCTGGAGATCGGCGGCCTCGAGATCATGGTGCTGAATCTGATCGAGCGCCTGGACCTGTCGCGTTTCCGGCCTTCCGTCTGCTGCTTCGACGTGCGTGGCGCGCTGGCCGGGCGTGCCGAGGCGGACGGGATCCCCGTGCATCTTGTGCCCAGGCGTCCCGGATTGGACTGGCGATATCCGTTCGCGCTGGCAAGATTCCTGCGGGCCACAGGGATCCAGGTGCTCCAGCTGCATAACCCCACCGCGTTCTTCTACGGCGCCCTGGCCGGCCGGCTTGCGAGGGTGCCCTGCATCATCTACACCGAGCACGGGCGGGACGTGCCCGCCGGCTGGAAGGTGCGGCTGCGCCACCGCTTGCTTGCGCGGCTGGTCCACCGCGTGGTGGTGGTGGCCGCGCATGGCCGCCGGCGGCTGACCGAGGAGGAGGGTGTGCCGGCGCACAAGATCAAGCTAATCTATAACGGCATCGACGGCAGCCGTTTCCGCCCGGAGCCAAGCGCCGTGGCTGCGGCGGCGATCCGCGCCGAGCTCGGTATCGATCCTCTTGCCCCCGTCGCCGGAATCGTCGCCAGGCTGGACCCTATCAAGAACCACGACGGCTTGATCCGAGCCATGGCGGGTGTCGTTTCGCACTTGCCGGAGGCCGTGCTCGTGGTGATCGGCGATGGCCCGCGTCGCAGCCAGCTGGAGGCACTGGTCGCCGAGCTGGGCTTGGACCGCCATGTCCGCTTCACCGGGGCCCGTACCGACGTGCCGGCGCTGATGGGCGCACTGGACTTGTTCGTGCTGCCCTCCCACAGCGAGGGGCTGTCACTGACCCTGGTGGAGGCTTGCGCGGCGGGCAGGCCGATCGTGGCCACCGATG
Organism: uncultured Ectothiorhodospiraceae bacterium; assembly: GCA_964461215.1. Classification (GTDB taxonomy): domain Bacteria; phylum Pseudomonadota; class Gammaproteobacteria; order JAABTG01; family JAABTG01; genus CAYWTP01. The sequence goes on from CAYWTP010000026.1 coordinate 15,757, forward strand.
TGGGAGGCAACGGTGAGGTCGTGATGGACGGTCACAACGGGCTGCTGGTGCCGGCCAACGACGTGCGCGCCCTCGGCGAAGCCATGCAGGCTCTGCTCTCGCATCCGGCGCGGGCTCAGGCCATGGGCCGGGACGGGCGCCGCCGCTTCGAGGCCGAATTCACGCAGGACGGCATGGTGCGGGCCTACGAGAGCTTGTACGAGGAGTGTTTCGCGCCGGCCCGGTAAGGTGTGGTGTGCGAGTGGACCAGGTGATCTTCCATCCAGGGCACCTGCGGCGTGCCATTGCCGCCGCGTTGCTCTGCGGCTTGGCCAGCGTGATGCCGGCCGCGCATCCGGCGACGCTGCAAGGCGACCCGGATTCGTACCGGGGCCTGCTCAAGCGGCTCCGGCCGGGGGACACGCTACGGCTTGCGGGCGGGATCTACCGCCGTGGCCTGCCGCTGCACGCGATCAACGGTGCCCCGGGCGCACCCGTCGTCATCGAGGGTTCCGCGGACGGCGCGCCCGCGGTGTTCTGGGCCCGCCCCGGTCACAACACCGTGAGCGTCGCCAACGCGAGCTACGTGACGGTGCGGTACCTGGTGCTCGACGGACGTGGCACCACGGTGGATGCGGTCAAGGCCGAAGGCTTCGACCAGTGCGATTGGGTTCACCACATTACCCTGGAGCACCTCCGTATCTACGGGCACGGCCAGGACCAGCAGCAGGTCGGTATCTCCACCAAGTGTCCGGCATGGGACTGGGTGATCCGCGGAAACACTATCATCGGGGCCGGTACGGGAATGTACCTGGGCAATTCGGATGGCAACGCACCGTTTATCGCCGGCCTCATCGAGAACAACTTCGTCGCCGACACGCTTGGCTACAACCTGGAGATCAAACACCAGCTGCCCAGGCCGCAGGACCTGCCCGGTATGCCGCAGAGCAGGCAGGTCACCATCATCCGCCACAACCTGTTCAGCAAGGCGCACGGCAGTGGCGCCAAGGCCATGGTCAGACCCAACGTGCTCGTGGGGCACTGGCCCCTGGCCGGTCCGGGAGTGCAGGACGACTACCTGATCTACGGGAACCTGTTCTACCAGAATCCCTCGGAGGCCCTGTTCCAGGGGGAGGGCAACCTGGCCCTCTACGACAACCTGTTCGTCAATGCGTACCTGAGCGAATTTCCGGCTATTGCCATCCAGCCGCACAATGCGGTGCCGCGCAGGATCCGCATCTTCCACAACACGGTCGTGTCGCGCTCTGGAGGCATTGCGGTGCGGGCAGGGACGCCGCCGCCCGAGCAGCTCAGCGTTCTGGGTAATGCGGTGTTCTCAGATCAGCCGCTGCTGGGAGTAGCGCGGGAGGGAAACCTGACCGCCGCGTATCGCATAGCGCGAGTCCGTTTGCGCAAACCGTTTGCAGCGCCGAGCGAGCTGGACCTGAATCCGAGGCCGGGAGCGCTGCGAGATGGACCGGAGCTGGCTGCCGGGCTTGCCCGGCTCCCGCACTCCGACCGGGATTTCACCGGCGCTGCACGCACGCCCCGGGTCTACGGCGCGTGCGCGGCAGGATTGCAGCTCGACTCACGCTGCGGTCCCATACGACCACCGGCCGAAGGGGCTGACTGACGATCGCCACGGATCCTGCCGCAAGGCCCGGCTTGCCTCAGGCAGCCGTCGACGATTCGTTGCCGTCCGGTGCCGTGCCGTTGCGGTCCACAACGATGTTGCGCATGAGGATAACGAGCAGAAACAGCGTGATCAGCCTTGGAGCCGTCAGTGGATTCGTGACCAGAAACAACACCAGGCTCCCGAGCAAGCCGCCGGTGAGGGCTGCCGCTGAAGCGGGTGCCTCACGTGCGCCACGGCCGGCGGACCGCAGGGCCCCCAGCATGAGCAAGGCTATGCCGGCCACCCCAGGGACGCCCAGGTCAAAGTGCAGCCCGGTATACGCATTCTTGAGCTGGTAGGCCGTATGATGCTTCGACTCGAAGGACCAGCAGTCGTGTCCCCGCGAGAAATCGCCGTTGCACAGGAGTTCCCGGCCGCTTTCGTCGGTGAGGTGGACGTCATCGATGTCGGCAATACCACCGGCGTTGAAATTTCGGAAGAAGAGCATCACGCTCGGGCGTAGCAGAGGAGGCCCGGCGCCGATCTTGCCGCTGGAGAATACCAGCTCATAGCGTTTCCAGTCAGGGGTGAATGGTGGCAGGCGTCGCAGTGCGATGCCGCCGCTGGAGTACTGCACAGGCTTCTCGTGGAGCTCGAACTCCAGGTTGGTGGCAGTCGGCGACCGCGCCAGAAAGCTGAGGCGGTAGGTTCTGCCGGGTCGTATCTCGACGCGCTGCCCGACCAGGAACAGTCGTTCATCGTAGAACGCCGCGGGGTTGCCCCCAATGCTGCGCATGAACGGGTTGTCGCCGTCATATAGGATGAGCCGACGCGCAGCGCTGCCTATGGTTTCGATTTCCGAGTAGTAACGCCGTGGATAGCTGCCCAGTCCTGCGCCAAAAAGGTACTCCCAGCCATGTACCAGCTTCAGGCCCGTCTCAACCAGCTCGGCGCGGTATCTTGCGTCGTGCGAAATGGTCGACAGTCGCTGCCGGGTGAACTGGCCCTGTGAGGCCAGCAAGATGAGGTAACCGCCGAAACAGGCGACCAAGAGTATCTGCAGTGTCCCCACGGCCCGGTGGAGCCACCGGCGGCCGTGTCCGCGATACACCAGGAGAAGCAGGCCGGCAACGATCATCGAAACGGCTGATGCCGCCCAGGCTCCCCGCGCGAAAGTGACCAGGAGCGTATACAGCCCGACCATGAGGACGGCAGTGGCTCCAATGCGCACGGGCACCGATCGATCGCGAAGAGCCGTGGCCAGGACGCAAGGCAGGGCCAGGACCAGAAAATAGCCGATGTGCCCGCCCCCCACATGCATGGAGCCGAAGGTGCTGATGACCCGCAGGTCGCTATTGAAGTTGAGCAGGCCTGAATACAGCCAGCGCTCGCGTACGCCATACAGTGCCACGATCGCCGTTGCCGCGGTCATGCCCCGAAGAAAGGCCCGGCTGGCGGCATGGGAGCTGCCGAGCGCATCCAGCAGCATGGGCAGCAGGACGAGGGCCCATAGGTAGCCCTTGAGTACGCGCACGGCATTGTAAGGGTCGAGGTAGTCCGCAAACGAATTGACGCTCGGGAGATGGTACGGATAGAGGCCGACCAAAGTGCCGATGGCTAAGCCGACCACCAGCAGGCGAATGCCTGCGCCGGCAAGTCGTGTCAGCCTCGCGGGGTGCTGCGGGCGCTCGCCCCTGATGAGCCACATGGCTACCGCCACCGCGAGGAAATAGTCCGGTATCTGGATGAACAGCCGGCCGCTCCAAGGCGATAGGTCGACTCCGGCCAGCAGGACAGGTGTGATGAACAACCAGGTGTTGTGCCACCGGTATTGGGCCCAGGCGAACAGCGGCAACGCAGCCAGTACCAGGAGGTTGTCAACGGGGAAGCCGGTCGCATGCCAGACCGTAGCGATCATGATCGCCAGTGCGACCCAGACACGCATGCCTCGGTGCCTGAGTCCCGAGCCGGCGCGGCTTGGCGCCGCGGCTGTTCTCGCCAGGAGGTGGTCCATCGATGTCACGGCCGTTGCGGCTCCGCGCGGAACTCGGACGGGGAGTCCGCTGCGGTGGGCAGATCGCTGACGAGACGGGCCGCCCCGGCGATGACAAGGGCTGCGCCGAGGTGCAGCAGTGACCATCTCGGAAAAATCTTCAGGACGGAAACCCCATCGCTCGAATGCAGTCTCAGCAGGGATGCCAGCGCCGGGGAGGTCAGCCCGCGAAGCGCTAGCAGTGCCGTGGCCACGACCAACACCGCGGACACTGCACACAGGGCCAGACGGCGGCCGCGGTGCCAGAAACCCAGAAGGGCGCCATTCAACGTAATCAGGGCGACCAGCGTGAACAGGGAGAGCACGGCGGGCCAGGCGGAAGCATTGGCGACAAGCTCCACCAGGTTGTCAGTGCTCGCGTAATCGATGATGACAACCTTCGCCAGGAACAACACCGGCATCGCCGTGGCAGCAGCCAGCGCCAGATGCGGCAGCGCGGGTGCACGGCGTACTCCCCAGGCCGCCTCCAGCGCGACGTTCCACCAGACCAGGGGTACGATCGCAGATGCGCATAAGGCGAGGTAGCGGCCGAACAGCTCCCAGTCGCCGGACCATCCGAGGATGGGGCTGCCAAGAATGTCGTGCAAGCTCTCGGCGTCCACAGAATAGCGCAGCAACAGCCATGAAGGTACCGCCAGGGCGAGAAACACCAGGGGCTGGGCCATGTGCAGATAAGGCCACTTCACCAGCGCCACGGCGGCGAGCCGCGGTGCACCCGCCGACCACAGCAGAAACAGGGCAAAGATGAGGGGGCCCTGCAGGGCGTGGCGGCCGATAAAGAGTTCGCGCACGTTGTACGGGACGGCCGGGATGCGCACGATAATGGCCATGAGCAAGGTAACGACGGCGACCGCAAGGGCGAGCCTCAGCCACGAGCGGCGAGATCTCGCGCCCGGAGCAGAGCCCCTGAGGTCCCGGGCCACCGTCCTTGCCGGTGGGGCATCCGGCACATCGGGTGCCGCCGAGCTGGGCATCGCCATGGCCCGCCACGCCGCGATGCTTCCCATCGCGTAGACCGCAAGGCCGGTTATTGCGTTGGCCTTGCCGGTCCATAGAACGCTCAGGAGCTGGATCCCCGCCAGCGCCAGCCCAGCCGCCAGCAAGATTCGCTTTTTCCCGCCCAAGGTGGCTGAGGTCTGCATCACCAGGAAGGGAATGGTGGCGTTCAGCCAGTAGCCCTCCAGGAAAGCGGCCAGTGCAACCAGCCTTGGCTCAGGCAAATCCGCGAATCCGGGAGGCAGGATGTTGCCAAAACTCAGGTAGCTATAGCTGCCCGCGAGCCCCCCCACCTTGATGGCTGCTCCTAGCAGTCCCAGAGCCAGGACAAGGGTGGCGGTATGACCCGGGGAACGAGTCCGTAGCAGAGGCCACGCCGCCAGGGCGAGGACGGCGCCGCCCACCAGCTCCCACGACAGCGCCCGTCCGGGCGCGAGTAACGGCCCGAGAGCCGCCAGAGCGACCATCGAGGCGAGCGTGGACGGCTTGCGGATTCGGCCGATTGTCGCGAGGGCGAGCCACGCCGCGCAGGTCCACAGCATTCCGCCGGGCGCGATCGTGTGCGGTGAGAGCAGGGGCCCGAGCGACTGCCCGAGCATGTCTGGGCCCAGCCTGAGATGCGTCGGGATCCAGGTCCAAAGTATCCACGGCACACCAAGAAAGATGACGTGCCGGCTTCGGGGGTGCGACAGGCTGCCCAAGTACCCGAGCACGGGCGAGCTCACCCAGCCCGCCAGGGCGCCGGCGAGCGCTCCGGCGGTCATGAACAGTGCATCCCATAGTGAGGGGACGCGGTGCGGCATCCACAGCTGCGCGATCTCCATCGCGAGACCGACCCCTGCGACCGCTAGAGTCGCGGCCATGAGCGCCCATGCCAACCGGTGTTTCCGGGCGCGATGATACAGCGTCAGCAGCCAGCCACCCGGAAAGGCCAGCAAGGCGTTCTCCAGCCAGTCTCGCAGGTGGGATGGGTCAGACCCAAAATGCCACAGGCGCGACCATGCTACCGGCCCATTCTGGTTGAAAACGGGAGGCTCGTAGAGCTGATAGACCATGAATGCGAGCCACCCGACGGCAGCGGCCGCTAGGTAGACTTGCACACCGGTCCGGTGTGTGTGCATCGGCGGCCTGTGGTGTCTGAAGATGGCTTGGGGTCGAGGTCAAGGCTCCAACGCGATGCCTGAGGAGGCCTCTCTCATACGATATGCATTCCGCCACGCCGTGAAGACGGCCTCTTGAGCCTTCGCGAGATCCGGATCTGACTGCGCCGCCGGTGGGGGTGCGAGCCGGCTCTCCAGTGATTTCCGATAAGCCTCGAGGCGTGCCAGGATGTCCGCGCTGCCAAGCTCCGCGTCATGCAGCTCCGCGCCGGCCTTGGCAGCCTCGGTGCGCGCCGCCTGCAGCGCCGTGTCCGCGCCTTGAGCCTGTCGGTCGGCCTTCTCTCGATCGATCTGCGCCAGCTCCGCCCGCAGCTCGTTCGCCAGGGGATCATTCTCCAGGAAGCTGTCTGTATAGCGGCCGGCGAGGGCTGCGAGACGCCGCCGCAGTCGATCCGCACGCGCATCCATGCGCGCGATGGCGTTCCGGTCCGCTCGTACCAGTGCAGGCTTGCCGGCCGCGATTGCCTGGGTTGCCGCTTCAACATGTCCCGATGCGGCTTGTGCGGCCTCCCGGAGCTTGGCCACTCGCTGCTCGAGGCGGTTGCTCAGCCAGTGAGCTTGCCTCTCTCCCTCGGCGCGCGCGCGCGCCTGCTCCCGGGCCCAAGCGGCCATAGCCGGGGGTTGTGGCGGGGCTCCGGCTGGCGCTGGCTCAGGGGCGCGCGCCGCACTTGGGCCGTCCGTCCGCCCGGGGGCCGGCGCATCCCGGCTGCGGCCCGAGTCAAAGGTCGGCAGCTGCCACTTGCCGTCCGTATCGCATCCCGCCGAGACCAGCAGCGATGCGAGGCAGATGTACAGTGCAAGTCTTGACATCCTAACGCTCCTTTGCGCGCAACGCTTGTTGTATCGGTACGGTGTGAATGAGTCTTGAGGAGGCGGGTGCCCGTCTCCGTGCCGGTGAGTCGTCCGGCGCCCACTTCCTAGACCGATAGCGGATGCGCCCGCGCCCGGCTACTTGCCCGTGCGCAGTATCTCCAGGAGGTACTCCCCATAGCCGCTCTTGCGCAGTGGGGTGGCGAGGCGTTCGAGCTGCACCTCGTCGACATAGCCCATGCGCCAGGCGATCTCCTCCGGGCAGGCGACCTTCAGGCCCTGGCGCTCTTCGACCACCTGG
>CAYWTP010000027.1:0-7864 GCA_964461215.1 uncultured Ectothiorhodospiraceae bacterium
AGATGGTAGTGATTGGACATCACGGCGTAGGCGCACACGTCGATGGCGAACACGGTGGCCAGCTCGCTCAGACGGTCGAGGACCCACTGTTTGCGGTGGGCGTAGTTCCTGCCGGTCAGGCTGTCTTCGCCCCACAGAAAGGCCCGCCGCACGCAGCGGCTGATGCAATGGTAGTAAGGGGTCGCGGCCAAGGAGACCAACTCTCTGCGAGCGCGGGCCATGAGCTCTTCCTCCGTGAGAAGGGTTACGCCTCCTTAGAGAACTACTATAAAACACTGGAATCGGAAGTCAACCATGTGGTGGGTGTCATGGCTTCGCCAACTGGGAAAGAACTGCACGATATCGCACTGGAGCACGTAAGGATGGCGAGCCATGAACAGTAGAGCCAGGACACCCACCGCTCTGTGGCGGTGAACATCGACTGGCTCCATAGTGGCGGTCATTCACACGGGCCGAAGACAGCGTGTCACTAGTTGCAGCCGACCTATCTTGGATATTCCGCTGCCGGCTCGGTGACCCAGGTCGGCCCGACACCGGCCTGGTGAGATATGCGGCCTAGGCCAGGCCGGCTCCTGCCAGGTGTGTCGTGGTCCGGCTCCAAAGATTGAAGCGCTTCGAAGGGCCGGGCTTGCGAGCTGGCTCCACGCTAACCTCTCTACCGCTCTGGCAACCGCGGCCACTTTCCCGCGCGGCGGCACACCGCGGTGACGATGACTCGCAGTGCGGGGGGCGGGTCATGCTCCGTCGCGTCTCTTCCCAATCATACACACTGTTTCGACAAATACTCCTTGCTATTGGTGACAGGGGGCGTATGGTGGATATTCCCGACAATAACTGTTGGCTATAGGAGCGCACTTCCCCGAAATTGGCGGGGCGGACGCAACCCAAGGAGAGTTCCTCGTTAACAAGACCCACATCACCAGCACCACGGGCCCGATCAACGGCTTCAACATAAGAGCCTAGCGTTATGTTGGAATACAACGACAATGTCTCGGAACATCGTAACATCGCTGGTAGTTTGGCTGCGTTAATGGTTATGGTGGAGAAGAATGGTGTAGACACGAAGAACATTAGTCACATGTATTATGCCGGACACGAGTTGTGCAGGGTTGATCAGAGCGCGATCAAATGGAAGGATGTTCAGAAGGGTTTCTTCGTCAAGAAGGACGTTCCCGGAAAAGGAAAGACCACACACGGTAGAACGCAGAATCGCGTCGTCGCTCCCGTCAATAAGGATGGGGTGCAATTGCAGGGAATTGCGTGGCTTTGGAGACACGACGAGCGAATCATTCGACTTGGCACGGGGTTTTTCACGAGAGCGAATTCAGAGAAGGATATGTATTCGTAGGCAGGATCAGTCGAACGAAGACGTGGTGACCTCGGGAACGGTCAGCCGAATCAGCTCGGTGCGATCGTCGACCAGCTCGGCCAGTACGTGATGACGGCGCAGGCCGGCGGCCCGGGATGTGCACGCGTCTGGCAGGAGGGCAAGGCGCTGCAGGACTGGGTGGAGCTGCGCACCCTGCAGCTCACCGGCCACTGGAATGCGGGCGAGGGTGAGGTCCGACTGGTGGAGCTTTGCCAGTCCTTCTACGCCACGGCGGCCTTGGGCGGCACGGACTTCTTCCGTCAGCTCGCCCCGCCCTGCGGAGCGGTGGTCTACCAGGACCCCGAAGGGGTCAAGCTGAACCTGGTCAACCCGCGGATGATCTTCCCGGTCTTCTTCGGCGACGCGGCGGGACGGATCTGCGCCGACCCGACCAACATCCAGTGTCAGATGTTCACGCTGTTCCCGTCGGTCGTGTACAACGATCTGGCCTCCATCATCGACGGCGTGTTGCAGCAGACCGGCCATACGGGGGCCGGGCTGCCGCTGGCCCCGCTGCCGTGATCTGAGCCCGTTGCCGGGACGGCCTCTACCTGCGGCCGTCCCGGCGCGGGCCGGACGGGAAGTCCCCCCTCTTCGCGGCGATGATCCGCGTGGACGAATGCCTCACTGCGGAGCCTCACCGCGTATCCGTCCGAAGCGGCCACTGTTGAAGTCGTCGATGGCCTGCACGATTTCCTCCCGCGAGTTCATCACGAAGGGACCGTAGCCGACGACGGGCTCGTTGAGCGGCTCGCCGTTGAGCAGCAGCAGAACCGCGTCATCAGCAACATCGAACTCCAGGCGCGTGCCATCTCGCTCCATGACCGCCAGCTCGGCGGCCTGCACGGTGTCGCCAATGCGGATGGCGCCGCTCAGCACGAAGAGCGCTGTCGTGTGTCCCGCGGGCAGGTCGAGCGATACGCGGTGGCCCGCCGTCAGGTGCAGATCCCAGACGTTCATCGGCGTGAAGGTCCGGGCCGGGCCGGTGACATCGCCGAGGCGGCCCGCAATCACACGCGCGGTGCCCGCCTGTTGCGGCAACGCCACTTGCGGAATCCGATCGGCCGTGATGCCCTGGTAGCCGGGAGCCGCCAGTTTGTCCCTGGCCGGCAGGTTGACCCATAGCTGAACCATCTGGAAGGTCCCGCCTTTTTCCGCGAACTCCCGGCTGTGGTATTCCTCATGAATCAGGCCGGACGCGGCCGTCATCCATTGCACGTCGCCCGGGCCGATGGTGCCGCCGCCGCCCGACGAATCGCGGTGCGAGACGCCACCCTCATAGACGATGGTGACCGTCTCGAAGCCGCGGTGCGGGTGCTGGCCCACGCCGAGCTTGCGCTCGGTGGGGGGGAAATCGGCCGGGCCGGCGTAATCCATCAGCAGGAAGGGCGACATTTCCTCGGGGTTGTCGTGGTAGGAAAAAATGCTCCTGACCGGGAAGCCGTCACCGACCCAGTGGCTACTCGTGCTGCGTTTGATGAATGCGAGCTTCTTCATGAGCGTCCTCCATCAGGCGATGACCGTACTTTAGAGGGCAGACTGGTCGAGCACTAGATGGTCAAACGTCGACCTCGTCGCCGACGGCGTAGACGTGGCGATTCGCACCGGCCGCCTCAACGACTCGACGCTGATCGCAAAGAATGCCGGGATTGCGCGCTGGGCACCCTTTGCCAGCCCGGGCTATCTGAACTCGGCGCCGCCGCCGACACCCCGCAGGCGCTGCGCCGTTACTGCTGCCAGCAATTCACCCCACTCGGCAAGGAAGCCTGGACGCTCAGCGACAACGGCGGCCGCGTGACCATCGTCTTGTCCAAGCAGGTGATGGTCAGCGACGCAAGGGTGATTCGAGCCGGAAGGGGGGAAGTCTCGCCCTTCTCGGGATGCTCGTTACGAAGGCAGCAGCTGCTGTGCCGAGCAATTGCTCCGGTCGCGTTCCCGATCACCTTCACGCGCCGCCTTCAACGCACGCGCATACCACTCCGTTTCCTCGAGAAACTTCACCACGCGACGCTGGTAGGCCTCGTCGATCGGCGTACCGTCTTCCCGAAACGCATCCTGGACCTTCGGAATCGGAAATATCGAGGGAATGCTCGACATACCCAGCTCTCCGAGCATCGCGCGCAGCGCTATCGCCGCACGCACGCCGCCGAAGGCTCCGGCCGAGTAGCAGACAATGGCGCTCGGTTTGTAGAAGTACTCCTCGAGGAAGTGGTCCAGAAGGTTGGCAAGCGCCGGGGGAATGGTATGGTTGTATTCACCGGACACGATGACGTACGCATCGGCAGCCCTCACCCGCTCGGCCAGATGTTCGAGCAGCTCCGGCGCGCCGCCGGGCGGATACTCCTTGTACATCTTGTCCAGCAGTGGCAACGGGAAGTCCAACGGATCAACGAGGAAGACATCATGTCCGCGTTCCCGGCACTTGGTGACGATGAAACGGGCCGCCTTGATCCCTTGCCGCGTGGAGCGGGCGGACCCATAGAAGACCAGCAGGTTCAGCTTCACGGCTCCCCTCCCCCTCGCGTGGATCTCGACCAACCGAGAATAGCAGGAACCAACGGCGGTTTTCGCGGGACAAACCCATGAACCCCAAGCCCCCCCTTCTGTGGCAACTCAGTCTCGGCCTGCTGCTGTGCCTGGCCGCAGCCACGGGGCGGCCGGCCGCGGGCGGCATCCAGCGCTACACCCTGGACGGACATCCTTACTACCTGTACCTGCCGCCGGGGCTCGTCGCGGGCACCCCGGCGCCCCTGGTGGTGGTCCTGCACGGCTGCCTGCAGGATGCCGCCGCCATCGCCCGGATCACGCGCTTCGACGAGCTGGCCGACCGGGAGGGCTTCGTGGTGCTCTACCCCCAGACCGGCCCGTCCTTCGGCAATCCCAACGGCTGCTGGGTCTGGTGGGAGCCCGGCAACCAGCGCCGGGAGGGTGCGGAGCCGGCGTTGGTAGTCAACGTGGTGAAACGGGTCAGTCAGCGGATCACCGTGGACAAGACCCGGATCTATGTCGCCGGGCTGTCCTCGGGCGCGGCACTGGCCGCCATTCTCGGCTCGGTCTACCCGGATGTCTTCGCCGCCGCAGGCGCCCACTCGGGCCTGGAATACAGCGCCGCAGCCACCGGGGCCTGTGCCCTGACGGCGATGCGCGGCGTCGATCCGGACGCGAGGACCCGTGGAGCGCTGGCCTATCAGGCCCAGGGCCGCCGCCACCGTGTCGCGCCGTTGATCGTTATCCAGGGCCGCGCCGACTCCACGGTGGCACAGGATAACGCCGATGCTCTGATCACGCAGTTCGCCGCCATGAACGACTATGCGGACGACGGCAACGGCAGCAATGGCTCTTTCGATGCCAGGCCCGACGCCGAGCGTTCCGGGAAGGTGCCGGACGGCTATGCTTACACTGTGCAGGATTATCAGGACGCCGGCGGACAGGTGACGCTCCGGCGGGTGCTGGTTGAGGACCTGGGCCACGCCTGGTCCGGCGGCCCGGACGGCGAGGCCTATTCGGATCCCCGGGGACCGGACGCCACGCGCATGCTGTGGGACTTCTTCCGCCGGTGGTCACTCTCCGATCCGCCCATCGAGGAGCGTCCGGCGGTGCAATGCAGCGAGCACTACGCCAGCAACGCCATGCACTATTGGTGGTATCACCGCATGGAGTCCGACGAGTACTGGTGCGATCCGTGGTCCGCCACCTGGCGCCACGGCTTCGACCACGCCTGGGGGCCGGGCCGCTGCCCGCAGGAGCACCCATAGCTGTGCCCGGATTGGCCGACGTATCGGAGCACCGCCCATGGCCGACAAGCAAGCTGCGGCGCATCAACGTGTTCCTCTCCACGCCGGGCGACGTGGCCGCCGACCGCCGAGCTGCGGTGCGGGTGGGCGAGCCTGTCCGGGAGGTGCTCTACCGCCTCGGGGCCGAGGGCGCGTTCCGCAGCACCGGCCACGAGCGCTTCATGGACGCCAGAACCGGGGCTCCCGAGGCCCGAACCGTGGCGGCCCTGCCCGAGGTCACCGGGCCGATCCGAGGGGCCAGGCGCCGCGCAGCGCGGCGCCTGGTGAGCGAAGACCGACATCAAGGACCGGCAAAGGAGAGCCTTCGTGTCAGATGCCACCGTTATTCAGGAGCTGATCGACAGCGGCAGCGTGAGGCACGCACTCAAACGCGGCACCACGCAGGCCGACGCGGTCCGGGCCTTGCAGCGGATGCTCCAGGCGCTGGGCTTCGGGCGTGAGCTGCGCTGGGAGGAGTTCGGCGACGACGGCGACTACGGCGGTGGCACTGCCAGGGCCGTAGCGGCCTTCGCCGCCGGGCAGGGGCTGCCCGGTGACGGCGCGGTCCTGACGACCGCAATGGCCGAGCGGCTCGTGCAGACTGTCGGCGCCTGGTACGGCGATGCCTGGCACCAGACCCAGCCGGGTCCGGGGGGCGGTATCGGGATTGCTGGTGCGGGAGTTCACACGCAACGACAAGCCCCGAGTCACCGTTTCCGGCGGCCAGCGAGAGAAGACCTTCAGCCGGGTAAGACGCGGGCTGGCAACGCTCGGGAGCCAGAAGCCCGAGACCTACCTCACGGAGCACGCCGACGGCCTGCGCCACTCCGGGGTATCCGATGCCGCCTTGGCCATGCTGGTGGCCACGGCCGAGAACGAAGGCAACCTGGACGCCATCAACTCCTGCGACAACGCCTTCCTGTCCTTCGGCATGTTCCAGTGGACCGCCGGTACCGGCGGAGGGCGGGGAGAGCTCGGCGCCCTCCTGGAACGGGTCCGGACCGAGGCTCCGGGGGCCTTCGCGACCTATTTCTCCGGACAGGGCATCGCGGTATCGGGCAGTAGCGGGATCGAGGGCTGGCTGACAGAGGCGCTCGCGCGAACCGTACTGGGCGATCCGGGAACCTGGACCACCGCCGAGGAGCGGCGTCTGCTCGATGCCTACGTAGCCATCCGCCGCACCTACGGCAGTCCGCGCATGACCGACTCCGAGAAGCGGGCGGCGGTCATCCGGGGCTATCTGGACGCGGGGCGGCTATCCGGCGAGCGGGGATCGTTCAAGGCGTGAGGCAGGATGTCGTCTCGTCTGAAGCGCGTCAAGTTCATGCACCGCGACTCTCGCCAATCTCGCCGCTCCCGCGAACCGGCGCTCGATCCTACGGCTTCTTGAGCAGGTCTTTCAGATTGGCGAAGGGCTGGTGGGTGGCCGCCTGCTGGGCGGCAGAGCCCACTTCATAGCCCGCGCCCCGGACCTGGTCCACGTGCCGCTGGTGCTCGTTGTCATGGCAGTACAAGCACAGCAGTTCCCAGTTGCTGCCGTCCAGGGGATTGTTGTCGTGATTGTGATCCCTGTGGTGCACCGTCAGCTCGCTCAGGTTCTCGCGGGTGAACTCCCGTCCGCAGCGCCCGCAGACCCAGGGATAGAGCTTCAAGGCCCGCTCACGATAGTCCTTCTCCCGGGAATCCCGGTCCTTGTGCGCCTGCGCCACGATCCGGTCCAGCTTGCTGTCTCTCATCGCTATCAGCCCTTACGCATCAGGAACGCTTGATCGGCCGTGTGGTCAATGATAGCGACTACGCGCCCCAGGGGCACTACGTTCAGAGCCTGTCGCAGCAGCAACGGCCCCCACTCCGGACAGATGCAGACCGGGGCGGCAAAGAACGGCGCCCCGATAGGCACGCCTCCAAGCTCCTTGAGATGTACCTGAGCAAGCGGGGAAAGACAGCCTGCCCAGATTCATGCGTCTTTGGAAACGGCCGCTCCTACCCCATGACCCCGGCCTTGGGGTAGGATCTCCAACCTTTGAGCATGGCGGACCCGAACCGTGACCAGAATCCTGATGCTGCTGACCTTGCTGTGTGTCGCCGCAATGGCGACGGCAGGCACCACGAAGTACGTGACTGACGAGCTGTCCATCCCTATCCGCTCCGGCAAGACCCTTCAGCACAAGATCCTGCGTATGGTTCCCAGCGGCACGCCGGTCCAGGTTCTGGAAGAGAGCGACGACGGCTACTCACGGGTGCGCGAGGGGGATGGAGTCGAGGGGTGGGCGCTCACGCGCTATCTGATGGATCAGCCCAGCGCGCGGGACCGGCTGGCGACGGCCGATCAGCAGCTCACTGCCATGAAGGATGAGAACGCCAAGCTGCGGGAGCAGAACCAGGCCCTGGGTGCGACCCAGCAGTCATTGGCCGAGTGTGGCAAGGAGCTGGACGGCATCCGGCACACGGCATCCCGGTCCCTTCAGCTCGATGAGGAGAACGACCACCTCAAGCAGGACGTGGCGGAGGCAAAGGAGCAGCTCAAGCAGGTCATGGCGGAAAACGCGTCATTGCGTGACGAGTCCCGCCGCAACTGGTTCGTCGCCGGCGCCAGCGTGGCCCTGGGCGGCCTGCTGCTGGGACTCATACTGCCCCGTATTCCCTGGCGCCGCAAACGGCGTTGGGATCAGTTCTGAGCCGGACGCCTGCGGCTGTAGGCTGTAGGCTGTAGGCTGTAGGC
>CAYWTP010000027.1:7964-21753 GCA_964461215.1 uncultured Ectothiorhodospiraceae bacterium
GGCTGTAGGCTGTAGGCTGTAGGCTGTAGGCAAGAGATTAGCTGGTGCGGAGACTCTAAGACCAACCACAAAGGCACAAAGCAAGCCTTAGAGTAGCTTGGACTTTGTGCCCTTTGTGCCTTTGTGGTGAATTCTTCCCTCATCCTCATTTGCAACACTGGACGGCGGAATACATTTCGCCCTACCGTTCACGCCTCACGCAAGACAGAGTAAGCCACTGGAATGAGAGATGAACCAGGCCCGCCAATGGCACCACGAGCCTGCGGTCCAAGGCCTACAGTCCACAACCTAAGGCTTCAGGGCGCAAGACTTGAAGCCTACGGGAGCAAGTTCTCCGCATACGCTTCCAGCGCGTCGAGAACGGCGGCCTGGGCGGGGGTCAGACCAGGGTCGGCCCGTAGCTGGGCGGTGCGCTCCACGAAGTCGTCGATAGTGATGCCACCGCCAGCCTCGGGGTCGGTCAGGCGGGCCTCCCGGTACTCGTCCCAGCGCGCGCGCTCGTCCGGAGACAGGGTTTCCGGCCAGCTCCGCGCCCGGTAGCGGAAGAACATCTCGGGCAGTCGGCGGTCCTGAAACACCGGATGCAGCGCCGCCAGGCGCTCCGGGGGGCAGGCACGAACCCGGTCCATGGCAATCCGATCGGCGTCGCTGAAGAAGCCACCACCGTAGAGGGCCAGGTCGGGATCGGGCTCAGGAGGGAAGTCGCCCCCGCTCATCACTTGCTGAATCCTGGCCTCCAGACCACCCGCGGCGCGTAGAAGCCGTAAGTGCTCCTCAACAGCCTGGAGGTCCATGTCAAGGCGCCGCGCCGCGGCCTCGTCGATGGTCTTGGGCGGCGCGATGACCGGGCACTTGTTAAGGTGAACCGTCTTCAGCGGCAGCCGGTCCACGCCGGCAGGCAGATCCTCGGCCGGCGTGTACAGCCGTTCGCGCAGCTCGTCCGCATCCAGGGCCAGCAGCGGTCGGGGATCATAGCGAAGGTCGTAGACCACGATGCCGTTCTGATTGACCGGGTGACGGGCCACCGGCGCCACCATGGCCGTGCACCCATAGCGCGCCGGATACATGGCAGAAACGTGCAGCACCGGCTTCATCTGGGCGAGATCCAGAAGCCGCGCCACTTCATGCTTGCTGCGCAGCCCGTAGACATAGTCATAGAGCCGCGGCTGACGCTCCCGGATCAGGCGCGCCAGGGCAATGGTGGCACTCACGTCCGATAGGGCATCGTGAGCCGCACCGTGCTCCAGGCGGTTGGCGGCGGTCAGGTCCTCCAGCCGGAAGCTGGGCGTGCCGTCGGCATGCTCCGGCCACTCGATCCCCTCCGGGCGCAGAGCGCGGGTCAGCCGCACCATGTCGATCACGTCCCAGCGGGAGTTGCCGTTCTTCCACTCCCTGGCGTAAGGGTCGAAGAAGTTCCGGTACAGCGTGTTGCGGGTAAACTCGTCGTCGAAGCGGATGCTGTTGTAGCCGGCCCCGCAGGTTCCTGGCCGGGAAAGCTCTTCGTGGATGCGGCCGATGAATGCGGCCTCCGGCACGCCTTTGGCAAGGGCGAGCTGGGGCGTGATCCCCGTGATCAAGCATGCATCCGGGTGCGGCAGCACGTCGCCGGCAGGCCGGCAGTAGAGCATGAGCGGCTCGCCGACGATGTTGAGATCCTCGTCGGTGCGCAGCCCCGCAAACTGTGCCGGCCGGTCGCGACGCGGATCGGTGCCGAAAGTCTCGTAATCGTGCCAGTAGATGGTGCTGCCGGTCTGCCTGCCCTGGCTCATAGATGCTGCTCCCCACTAGTGTGCGTCTAGCTCTCGCAGTAAAGCCAACCTTCTCTCCTTGTCCCTTGCCTGCTGGCCGCTGGTAAGCCACCTTGCCGTTCCACCCCCCTTCTTGTCAATTTCGGCCAGAGGCATGCGCGGCCCATCTGGGCCATAATGTTCAAACCTGCGCGGAGAACCCTACCAATGTCACCCAGCGTAACCCTCATCGACTTCCTGCAGCAGACCGGCGCCCACGTGCGGGTGTTTGACATGGGTCGGAGGGTGGTGAAGGTGCCCCTGGAACTGTTCCGCAGCTTCGAGCAAGCCGCCATCCCCTACCCTGCGCCGCTAACGCAGAGCGCGTGGTTCGGACTGCTATTCTGGGACGAGCGGCTGGCCGATGAGCACCTGATCTGGTTCCTGAAGCTGCCTCTGGACGAGCGGGGCCTGCTGATACAAGTAGCCCGGGACGAGTTTCTGCATCGGCTGCTTCAGGCGGTGGGCACGCGCGTGCAAGGACTCCGGGGCAGCGGAGTCGAGAACGTACTCGCCGACAGTCCCTGGACCTTCCGGCCTAAAGAGGAACGTCTGGCGGCCTTTCACGCAAAGGCGACCAAGACGCTGGGTCTGCCTGCCTCGCGGTTCTACGAGCATGCCCGGGAGTACCTGGCCGGAGCCCACGGCTACAACCGCTGGCCCCTGGTGAGCCTGCAGGGTCTGGCCGACGTGACGGCACGCCTGAGTCGGGACGGCAATGCCGCCCTCGTGGCTCAAGCCATACCCAACCTGCCGGCGCAGGCCTACGCTGCCCTGTGCGTCTGTTTGGAGAATGAGGCCGTCGACACCGCAGTGGCCCGGAAGGTGGAGGCTCGGGTGCACTGGGCGCTGGCCAACGACCCCGGCAATGCTGCGGAGGTTGCTTCCGGCATTCGCGCCATCTCCTTCACCAAGTCGGGAGAGCTGAGGCGCCGGCTGCTGCGGGATGTGCTCGCCAGCTCCGTCGGCACGGAGGTGGAGGTCCTGGCCGCCATCGGCGGGCGGGCCTGGGAGGCTCTCATCGACGACGAGCTGCGCCCCGTGTATCTGGAGCGGCTGGCCGCCAACAAGGCCGGGCAGGAGTACTTCAATCATGCTATGGCCGACCTGCTGTACCTGCCGGGGATACGGGAGCACTTCTTCCGCGAATTTCGGGATCCGGCGCGGCCGGAGGCGGTGTCGCGCGCCATCGGGCGCATGTTCACCACTCTTTCGTCGGGGGCACCGTGATTCGGGCGGGCGCATGGGCAGGCCGACCGGCTCAAGGCGGGGGCGCGCCTACCGATACGCTATAGGCACCTGCTTGTTTCGTGACTCAAGCTAGCAAACCTGCTGGCCAGCTTCCGAGCTTCATCCTTACCATGTCCAGAGCCAATCTGCCGTCCGACGACGGAGTCACCACGGAACGACGCGGTTACACCCGCATTGCTTGTGACGTATCGGCAGAGCTGCGGCTTCCCGACGGCACGGTCCATACCGGCACCGTGCGCGACATTAGCTTCGGCGGCGCTTATCTGGACTGCGATCAGCCCGCATCGGTCGCCGTGCAGCAGCGCGCCGAGCTGGGTGACTGCGATCTGCGCCTGAGCCTCTCCGTGGAAGGCCAGGTGCGGCCGGCTCACATCAAGTGCCTGGTGATCGAGAGCATCGAGTGCCGCGTCGGCCTGCGCTTCACCGGCTCCAATCCGGACGAGTACCAGCACTTCAGGGCATTCCTGCTCGCCCACGCGGAGGACCCTGACGCCCTGCGGCGCGAGATACAGTTCTTCCCGAATCCGGCCTTCCCCATGGAGCCCGCCTGGCCCGCGTTTACCGACTGGCTGAAGCGGCTGTTCAGGGAGGGGTGAAACCCGGCCGGAGGCCGGCTCAAGGGGGGCATTCATTGATCAGGGCCAGCTTCTGGGGGCGGGTCAGGGACTTGATGGCGCGCTCACGGGCGGTGGCCTCGGAGCGATCGGCGCAGGGCTCCTCGTAGACGACCGCCTCAGGCCGCGAGGTGCGAAAGAAGTGGGCGCCCCTCTTTCCCGCCGCATGCTCGGAGAAGCGCCTCCTGAGATCCGTGGTTATCCCCGTATACAGCCGCCCAGACTCGGTCCGTATGATGTAGACCACCCAGCGAGCTTCGTGTGTCTCGTTCATGCCGTATTACTCAGCATTCTGCACCGATAGGCCGCAGCTGACTTCTCGCGACCCGTGATTGGACTCATTCGATCCCTCTCGGCTTCGAGCGCGAAGTCGGCACCGCGGCCCATGGGTCGTCGGGCCAGTGGTGCTTGGGGTAGCGGCCCTTGAGCTCCTTGCGGACCTCCGCGTAGGTACGCTCCCAGAAGCCGCGCAGGTCCCGCGTCACCTGGATCGGCCGGTGGGCCGGGGAGAGCAGGTGCAGCATCACCGGCACCTCGCCCCAGCATACGGTCGGGGTCTCGCCCAACCCAAACATCTCTTGCAGGCGAACGGCGAGCACCGGCGGCTCGCCGGAGATGTAATGCAGGCGCAGCCGGGAGCCGCTGGGGACCTGTAGATGGGTGGGGGCACCCTGTTCCAGTCGCTTGCGCTGCGGCCACTTCAACAGACCGGACAGGATGCCTTCCAGGTCCAGGCGCTGGAGGTGCTCGCGCCGGGTGCACCCGGTCAGGTAAGGCCTCAACCAGGTGTCCAGGTCGGCCAGCAGCGCCTGGTCGCTCACGTCGGGCCAGCCGTCCTCGGGACACCATCCGCGCAGGCACAGGACTCGCGTCTGAAGCTGGCGGGCGGTCTCGGTCCAGGCCAGGCACTCCAGGCCCATGCGCCGCACCCCTTCCAGCATGGCGTTCAGCACCGCATCCGGATCCACCCTGGCGAGTGGCGCCATACCCAGAATCAGTGAACCCAGGCGCCGCTCACGGCGCGCCGTCACGGCCTGGATCGCGCCATCCCAGGCCACCACGTCCCGCGCCCGCACCGGCCCAGCCGCACCCGCCTCCAATACCTGCCGGTCCACCGCCGCGCCCAGATAGATCCTGCCCTCGGCCCCGCCGGCATCCAGGGTGGCTGCGACCAGATATTCCGCACCGACCAGGGGATCGTCCTCGGGTAATGTGGCGCCCCGACCGCCGGCCAGCAGATAGCGCCCGCCGGCGCCGGCGCGGCGTTGGGCGACCCTGTCGGGATAAGCCGCCGCCAGCAGCTCTCCTGTGCGTGAAACCTCCGCCGCACGTCCTTTGCAGCCCAGCATCCGCCGGAGCTGGGCTGCGGCACGGTCCACCCGGGCGCAGGCGGCGCGGTCGGCACCGCGCAGATCACCCCGCTCCCGCCAGGCCGCCAGCACGTGCATGCGCTCCTCTACGTCCGCCGATCGGGCGGCGACGCCCCGCAGGATGTCCCGCTCGGTGAGCAGCGCCGCCAGGTCACAGGCCAGGGCGCCGGCGTTCCCGCGTCCGGCCGCGCCCAGCATATGCGCCAGCCGCGGATGCACCGGCAGCGCCGCCATGGTCCGGCCCGCCTCGGTGATCCGGCCCTGGCCGTCGATGGCCCCGAGACCGCGCAGCAGATCGGTCGCCTGGGCAACGGCCCCGGCGGGTGGCGGCGTGAGCCAGGCAAGCCTACCGGGATCGGACACGCCCCACAGGGCCAGCTCCAATATCAGCGGTGCCAGGTCGGCCTGGAGGATCTCGGGGTCGGAGTGGTCGCGCAGGCTCTGCTGGACACCCTCGCTCCACAGGCGGTAGCAAGCGCCAGGCCCCAGGCGCCCGGCACGGCCCGCCCGCTGGTCTGCGGCGGCCCGGGACACCCGTAGCGTCTCCAGTCTCGTCAGCGCGCTGTTGGGATCGAAGCGTGGCACCCTGGACCAGCCGCCGTCCACCACGGTGGCAACCCCCTCGATGGTCAGGCTGGTCTCGGCGATGGAGGTGGCCAGGACCACCCGGCGCCGGCCCGCGGGGTTCGGCATCAACGCCTGGTCCTGGTCCTGGCGCGACAGCTCCCCGTGCAGCGGCAGAACCAGTACGCCCGCGGCCCGGACCGGCTCCAAGCTACGCGCGGCGTCCCGAATCTCCCGGCCCCCCGGCAGGAATGCCAGGACGTCCCCCGACCGCTCGCCCAGGGCCCGCCGGATCCCTGCCGCCGTGGCCTCGCCGATACTTGCGGAAGGCGCGGCGGGTGCATAGTAGACCTGAACAGAGTGACTCTTTCCGGTCCCCGTGACCACTGGCGCACCACCAAGCAGATCCGACACCGCCCCGGTGTCCAGGGTCGCCGACATCACCAGCAGCCGCAGGTCCTCCCGCAGCCCGTGGACCACGTCCAGGCACAGCGCCATGGCCAGATCGGCGTGCAAGCTGCGCTCGTGGAACTCGTCGAAGATCACCAGCCCCACAGCCTCCAGGCCGGGATCACCCTGGAGGCGGCGGGTGAGGATCCCCTCGGTCAGCACCTCTATGCGTGTGCGTTTCGATACGGCGCTGTCGAAGCGCACCCGGTAGCCCACCGTCTGTCCCACCGCCTCCCCGCGAAGCTGTGCCATGCGCGCCGCCACCGCTCGCGCCGCCAGCCGCCGCGGCTCCAGCATCAGCAGCGAGCGCCCGGCGAGCCAAGGCTCGTCCAGCAACGCTGGTGGCACCCCCGTGCTCTTGCCGGAACCCGGCGGCGCCGACAGCACCGCCCGCCCCGCCGCGCGCAGGGCCTCCTTCAGCTCCGGCAGGACGGCGTTGATGGGCAGCTCGCTCATGGCGGGGGATTATAGCGGTGGGCGGTCGCCACCATTGCCGGCGGAACGATTCAGTTTCACGGGGGCCTTCGCGGCAACATGCGCATCAATTCTACTCGGCACATTCGGAGCTGGCGGTCCGGCATTCGCCGTGGCCACCATCACCATCGGCAACCTGGACGACCGCCTCAAGGCCCGCCTTCATATTCGCGCGGCGCACTACGGGCGATCCATGGAAGACGAGGCGCGCGATATCATCCGGACCGCGCTGGCCGCGGAGAACGATGGATCGCGCGGCCTGGTCCAATCCATCCGGAGCCGCCTTGCTCCCCTCGGCGGCGTTGAGCTTGATGTTCCCGCCCGGGAGCCGATGCGTGAGCCGCCGGACCTCAACCGGCGATCATTCTCGACACGAACGTGCTCTCCGATGCCACCCGTAATCTTCAGGACTTCCACGGCTGCGGCGTTCAGGTGCTGAACCCGTGGGCGGATTGAACCTCTAGCTGCGCGACCCAGGCATGCAGACGGCTATTCGCTAGCGCTGAAGGGTCCTACATCCCACGACGAGGCTCAAAGCACCCATTCGGCCGACGGCCGACCCCGTAGGCTGCGCCGGTAGGCCCATTGAATCATTGCCGGGTCCCTGGCCGCGTCGGTACACAGGTAGGCCGGGTCCGGCATGATGCCGACCCGCCCCAGGTCGAGGCGGTCCGCGTCCCAGCAGGTCCTCACCGTGACATCCTCGTCCCAGCGACCGGCGGTATGCCCGGCGCAGGCGCGGACCAGGCGCTCAAAGTCTGCGTCGGCAAGGTCGAAGAGGTGTCCGCGCAGCATCCGGGCGAGGTCCGCGGCCCGCGGCCCGTGCATGGGGTCCCGCCCGTCGTCCAGGCGCCGGGAGTCGTGCAGCCAGGCAAACAGCGTCACCACCCGCGGGCTCGCCCC
This sequence comes from uncultured Ectothiorhodospiraceae bacterium, assembly GCA_964461215.1. Classification (GTDB taxonomy): domain Bacteria; phylum Pseudomonadota; class Gammaproteobacteria; order JAABTG01; family JAABTG01; genus CAYWTP01. Next base: position 15,378 of record CAYWTP010000027.1, read on the forward strand.
GGTCGTGGCCGCCAGCCGCAGGCCGTTCCGCCGCACCCTGGCCCAGTGCCCCGCCCCGTGAATGCCCTTCCAGTCCAGCGCGAACTGGGCGCGGAGTACGCCAAGAAGCTGTCTGTCACTCATGGACCGGGACCTCGTCACGCCGCTCACAGCCAATCCCTGCCGGGGCCTCGGCCTGTGCCGTCGGGTCTTGGGGCGATGTTTCTGGATCCTCCCCGCATACCTTCTACCGGCGCAAAGCCTCTTGGCCTGCGTAGTTGTACTTTGTCAAATTCGCGGCTGGCGGTCCGGAGAGACTTTCCGCGACACGCCGTTAGTACATCCATGTACGCTCGATCGCCGGCTTCCTGCCGGCGACGGTCCCGGAAAGACTCTTTCGACGACCTGACTGTGGCCGTGGCACGACTCGGCCACCCTAGGGACCCTGTTCTCGACTGGGACGACCCCAGACGTGAGCCACTCGCTTGCCGATGAAGCCGCGCCATGGCGCGTCTGTTCGCGAGCAAGCTCGCTCCTACGAAGGCTCGGGTCGCGCCTTGGAACGGCCCCCTACCCACTCTCACCAACCTTGCCGACTCCACCACCCTCGCTAACCCCACTAACCGCCTCCATCACCGCCGCCGCCAGGATCAGTACCGTTCCTGCCAGCTTGATCGCAGTCCAGGTCTCCACGCCCAGCAAAGTGGCCGAGACCACGGCAGCGACCAGCTCCAGGATGATGATGACCGAGGCGCGCGCCGCCTCCAGGTGGGTGACGCCCCATTGGGTGGCGAGCGTCGTGACCAGCAGCCAGCCCAGGCCGTAGGCCAGGGTGTAGCCGGTCACGGCGGGTCCGGGCGTGGACCAGGACTGAACGCCGGCGGCCAAGGCCAGACCGGCCATGGTGGCGCAGCCCAGGAGCATGGCGGCGGACTTGCTCACCAGCGGCAGGTCGGAGCTGGCACGAAACACCAGGTTGTTAGCGGCAAAGGCCAGGCCGCTGGAGACCGCGATGGCGTCGATCCACCCTGGAGGCCGGGCCAGGATGGCGGGGCCGCCCAGGATCAGGACGGCTCCCAACACTGCCATGCCCACCGCCGCCAGACGCAGGCGATGCAAGGGCTCGCCCAGGAACAGCCGGCCGCCCATGGCTCCCCACACCGGCAGCAGGTAGAACAGCACCATCACCCGGACCACGTCGCCATAGACCAGCGACAGAACGAAGCTAAGGTTCGCATAGCCCCCGAGCACCGCAATGCCGAGCAACGTCCCGGCATGTCCGCGAACGGCCTCCCGGCGGGCGATAGCTGCCGGCAGGATGGCGAGCCCGGCCGATCCGGCGGCAACCTGGGTCAGGGTCAGCCCGCCGATTCCCTGCGCCTCCAGCCACTTCAACGGCAGCCAGGCGAGGCCCCAGGCCAGGGAAGAGATCACCAGGACGATGGTGGGCGCGGCACTGTGCTCAGGGTGGACTCTCATGTCTAGCCCGCATATCGCACCAGGTGTCGCGGATCCTGGCGCCGGACCGTAGACAGTGTGTCATTTATACCGGCCATACAAGTTTACGGATTTCGCGACCAGATCGGTAACCTACGTCGGTCCGGCGCCGGCCTGGTGACATATGCGGGCCAGGGGCGCGACGTGAGGCTTGAGGTAAAGAGAACCTGGGGACACCACCCGCCCTCACGCCCCGCATTCTTACCCCTTCCGTGGGTTCCGTGGCCAAATTCTCAGGTCCAGCTTCGGATGTCGGATCCTAAGCCATAAGGTCAAACAATGCGGCGGGCAAACGACTGCATGGATGCAGGAGGTAGAGCACTGTCGGGAACGTGTGCCGAGCCCACACCCTACAGCCTGAAGCCCACAGCCCACTTCAGGGGCAATCGCCGCCGGTGACGAAGGCGCGCCAGCCTCCCAGGTGCGTGATCTCCCGGGCGCCGGCTACGGCGTGGCCCTCGCACAGAAAGCCGGATTCGCGGCTGCCATCGGCCAGCTCCACCCGGCCGATGGCCAAGGGCGAAGGGATCCCGGCCATGAAGCTTCCCACCCGCTCCACCGGCAGCTCCCACACCTCCACCTCCACGGCCGATCCCGCCAGCGCGTCCCGCACCAGGCCCGGCCGCTGGGGGGGGCCGCCGGGCAGGGCATAGAGGCGGTAGCGGGGTGCCGTGCGCGTGGCCGCCAGCCGGTGCCCTCCTCGGGAGGTCAGCTCCTGGTTCAAGGGAAGCCCGCTCATATGGGCGCCGCACACCACCAGCCGAAACGTCCCCGGAGGCGGTGCCGGGGCGGGTTCGGGCTCCGCAAGGGGCCACCCTGTGGCGCCCAGTGGTAGCGTCTGGGACTGTTGCAAGGCCTCGGCCAGGGCCAGCAGGCGCCGGTCGCTGCAGGCCGGGCCGCAAAGGGTCACGCCGAAGGGCAGGCCGTCGGGGCCGAAGCCCGCGGGCACCGCCACCGCCGCCAGGTCTAGCAGGTTGACGAAATTCGTGTAGTAGCCCAGGTTGGTATTCAGCGCCACCGGATCGGCCAGCACCTCGTCGATGCGGTAGATGGTGGGCACGGTTGGCGTGACCAGGCAGTCCAGGCCGGCGAGGGCCTCGCCGGTCCTGCGACGCAGCGCCGCCAGGCGGTACCGGCCCTCGAAAGCTTCCACCGCACTACGGGATGCGGCCGGCTCGATGATACCGCGGGTCACGCGCAGCAGTGCCTCGGGGCTGCGCTCGATGAACTCCCGGATCGCGGCATAGCGTTCGGCCACCCAGGGGCCATCGTAGAGCAGCCGTGCGGCCTCGCGGAACGGCGTTAGGTCTACGGGGATCGCCCTGCCGCCCTGCCGCTCCAGTTGGGCGACGGCCTTGGCGAAGAGCCCGCGCCAGGCGTCGTTGCCGAAGAACTCCAGATCCCGCTCCCTGGGCACGCCAAAGGTGAAGCCCGCCGCCGGAGATAACCCCGAGCCGTCATCCGACAGGCTGCGGCGACTGAAGGGATCGTCCCGATCCCAGGCGCAGGCGACCTGGAAGACACGGCGCGCGTCGGCGGCGGTGAGAGCGAACACCGACACACAATCCAGGCTGCGGCAGGCCGGCACCACCCCACCGCAGCTCAGCAGACCCTGCGTGGGCTTCAGGCCCACCAGATTGTTGAAGGCCGCCGGGACGCGCCCCGAGCCCGCGGTGTCGGTGCCCAGGGCGAAGCTCACCGCGCCCAGGGCCACGGCGACCGCCGACCCGGAGCTGGAGCCGCCCGCGATGAAGTCCGCGTCGAAGCTGTTGCGGCACACCCCGTAGGGCTCGGGGGAGCGGGTGCCGGCCAGGCCGGTGGCGAACTGGTCCAGGTTGGTCTTGCCCACCGGAATGGCGCCGGCGTCGATCAGGCGCTGCACCACGAAGGCGGAGCGTTTAGGGGAATAAGCGAATCCGGGGCAGGCGGCCGTGGTGGGCAGCCCCTCCAGATCGATGTTGTCCTTGATAGCGAAGGGCACGCCGTAAAGCGGCAGGCTGTCCGGGTCGCGGCCGGCAAGCGCCCGGGCATTGGCCCGCAGCGTGGCCTCGGGCAGGACCGAGATCCAGGCGTTGCGCTCGCGGCTCGCGTCGACCCGCTCCAGCACCGTCGAGATCACCGCATCCGGTGTCAGGCTGCCGGCGCGATAAGCCGCGCGCAGGCTGGCAAGATCCAGAGATACGTCCGCGGCAAGCCGGCTCACGGCGCGTCCCCATCAACGGCCTGGATGACCACCAGCCGCCGACCCGGGGTGACCTGGGCTCCGACCTGACACAGCACCCGGCTCACCACCCCGCCGGTATGGGCCTCCACGGCGATCTCCATCTTCATGGACTCCACGACGACCAGGGGCTGGCCGGGCTCGACCCGCTGTCCCTCGGCGGCCAGAACCTGCCAGACGCTGCCCGCCACCGGACTGTCCAGGGCGAAGGCGCCGGGCGGCAGCGGCTCCTCCTCGCCGGCCTCCTCGATGGGCTCGCCGGCGCTCTCATAGCCGGACAGGCCCGCCGCCTCCCAGCGCTCGCGTTCCTCCCGGAACGCCTGCTGCTGGCGCGCACGGAATTGCACGACTTCTCCGGCGTTGGCACTGAGGAAGGCATCGTATTCGCGCAGGCTGAACGTTGTCTCCTCCACCTTAAGGCGGTACCGACCCAGAGGGAAATCGACGCGGATGGCCTCCAGCTCTTCCGCACTCACGGGGAAGAAACGAATCTGGTCGAAGAAGCGCAGCAGCCAGGGCTTTCCCTCCCGGAAGTCGTGGGTCTGGCGGTAGCGGTTCCACATCTGCACCGTGCGGCCCACGAATTGGTAGCCTCCGGGACCCTCCATCCCGTACACGCACAGATACGAGCCACCGATGCCCACGGCGTTCTCCGGCGTCCAGGTGCGGGCCGGGTTGTATTTGGTGGTAACCAGCCGGTGTCGGGGATCCACCGGGGTGGCTACCGGCGCGCCGAGGTAGACGTCGCCAAGCCCCAGCACCAGATAGCTGGCATCGAACAGGATCCGCTTTACGTCCTCCACCGAGTCCAGGCCGTTGATACGGCGGATGAACTCGATGTTGCTGGGGCACCACGGGGCGTCCTTGCGTACCGACTGCGTGTACTTCTCGATGGCCAGCCGGGTGGACGGATCATCCCAGGACAGCGGCAGGTGCACGATGCGCGAGGGCACATCCAGGTCGGCCACCCCGGATAGCTCGGCCTCGGCCCGCTCCAGCTCCGCCATCAGGCGCGAAAGCGGCAGGCAGGCGCCGTCGTAATGAATCTGTACCGAACGCACCCCCGGGGTCAGATCGATGATCCCCGCCAGCCGCCGCTCCCGCAGCCACTGCATCAGGGCGTGCGCGCGGGCGCGCAGGCGGATGTCGAGATCCATCGGGCCGATCTCCACCAGCAGATAGTCGTCCCCCGCCTGGCGGTAGGTCAGGGCGGACAGCGGGTCGGCGCCTTCGGTGTGCCTGAGCACCGGGGATCCCGGGGCAGCCGGCGTGGTCAGGACCTCGCGCGGCGCCAGCCAGCGCACGGCATCTTCCTGGGCCTGGTACAGCACCCCGGCCTGCTCCATGGACACCGATACGAAGCGCACCCTGTCGCCCGCCTTGAGCTGCCCCAGCTTCCAGCGCTCGGCGCGAATCACCGTGGCCGGACACACGAAGCCGCCCAGGCTGGGACCGTCCGGGCCCAGAATTACCGGCATGTCGCCGGTGTAGTCGACCGCGCCCACGGCATAGGCGTTGTCGTGGATATTGGAAGGATGCAGTCCGGCGTCTCCGCCGTCGGCGCGCGCCCACCGGGGTCGGGGACCGATGAGCCGGATCCCGGTGCGGCTGGAGTTGTAGTGCACTTCCCAGTCGGCGGAGAAGAAGGCCTCCATGTCGTCCGTGGTGAAGAAGTCGGGCGCCCCGTGGGGGCCGTAGAGCACCCGCACCTCCCATGCCGTGCCCATCTCTGGGCGCAGTGAGTCGGCCAGCGGGGGCGGCAGCTCACCCCCGGCGTCGGTACCCAGATGCAGGACATCACCGGCGCGCAGCGCGCGCCCGGCATGGCCGCCGAAGCCGCCCAGGGTGAAGGTGGCCCGGCTGCCCAGGTACGCCGGGACGTCCAGACCTCCGCGCACGCACAAGTAGGCCCGGGTGCCGGCCCCGGTGACAGCGCCGATCCGCAGCACGCCGCCGGCCGGCGCGCATTCGGGAGTCCAGACGGCCACAGGAGCGCCGTCGAGGGTCGCCGCCATGGGCGCGCCGGCCAGCACGAACACCGCGTCCCGGTTGAACCGCAGGGTAGGACCGTTGACCGTCAGCTCCAGACCCGCAGCGTCGTCCGGATTGCCCAGCATGCGGTTGCCCAGGCGGAAGGAGAGATCGTCCATGGGACCCGACGGCGGCACCCCGACGTCCCAGTACCCCAGCCGCCCGGGATGGTCCTGGACGGTGGTCTGGGTACCGCCATCCAGCACGTCCACGGTGGCCGGCCGGTAGGCGAAGCTGTCCAGCAGCCGGGTGTACTGCTGGCCCTGGCGGAAGGTGGGCAAAGCCAGCACCTGGGCCACAAAGTCACGGTTGGTCTCGATCCCGGCTACCTCGGTGGCGGCCAGCACGGTCTCCATGTTCGCCAGCGCGGCCTGCCGGTCCTGAGCCGTGACGATGATCTTGGCCAGCATGGGATCGTAGAACTGAGGCACGGTGACACCCGCCTCCACCCAGGTCTCCACGCGGACTCCATCGCCCTCGGGAAACCTCACGTGGGTCAGGGGTCCGGCGCAGGGCTGGAAGCTCTTGGCGGGATCCTCGGCATACAAGCGCACCTGGATGGAGTGGCCGCGGGAGCGAAGCTGTGTATTCAGAACGTCCAGGGCCGGCAGCTCGCCGGCGGCCAAGCGTACCATCCACTCCACCAGG
>CAYWTP010000028.1:0-21491 GCA_964461215.1 uncultured Ectothiorhodospiraceae bacterium
GGGACCGCAGCCTGGCGCTGGAGCTGGAGAAACGCGGCTACGGCTGGATCCTGGAGCAGGAGGCCGCGGCATGACGGCACCCGCCGGCACTCTGGTGGCGGTGGCTGCGGGCGGCGCCGAGGGCAGCGTCGAGCACTACCTGGCCGAGTACCGGGCTCTGGCCCGGGAGCTGCCGGGCGGATCATTGCCCTGGCTTGCCGGCTTGCGGCAGGCGGCCATCGATCGCTTCGCCGAGCTGGGATTTCCCGGTCCGCGTGACGAGCACTGGAAGTACACGCGGGTAGCGCCGATTCAGAAGCGGGCCTTCAGGACCCCAGGCAAGCTGTGCATCGGGCTGGACGAGGACGACATCGGTGAGTTCTTGTTCCCGGGCCTTCTCGGCCCGCGCCTGGTGTTTGTCAATGGCCGCTACACGCCTCAGCTCTCCCGGCTGGGCGGGCCGCAGGAGGGCGTGTGGATCGCCAGTTTGGCCAAGGCTCTGGCCGAGGCCCCGGAGATGCTGGAGCCCTACCTGGCGCGCCACGCCGATGCCGGCGCCCATGGCTTTACCGCCTTGAACACCGCGTTCCTGGCCGACGGGGCGCTGGTGCACCTGGCCCCGGGAGCGGTCTCGGAAGAGCCCATACACTTGCTGTACCTGTCCACGGCCCGGGAGGGCGACACGGTGGCGCATCCGCGCAACTTGATCGTGGCCGGGCCCAACAGTCGGGCGCAGATCATAGAGAGCTACGCGAGCCTGGGCGAGGCTGGCTACTTCAGCAACGCGGTGACCGAGGTCGTGATGGGCGAGAACGCCGGCCTTGAGTACTATCGCGTGCAGCAGGAGAGCCACAAGGCGTTCCACATCGCCACGCTTCAGGTGCACCAGAGCCGTAACAGCCGCTTCACGGCCCATGCCGCGTCCTTTGGGGCGCAGCTTGCCCGTACCGACATCAACGTCCTGCTGGCGGCAGAAGGTGCCGAGTGTACGCTGAACGGCCTGTACATGATTGGCGGTCGCCAACACGTGGATTTCCACACCACCGTAGACCATGCCAAGCCCCATGGCACCAGCCGTGAGTATTTCAAGGGGATCCTGGACGGGCATGCCCGCGGCGTGTTTAACGGCCGGGTGCACGTGCATCCCGACGCTCAGAAGACTGATTCGGCCCAGTCCAACAATAACCTGCTGCTGTCCCGCAACGCCGAGGTCGACAGCAAGCCGGAGCTCGAGATCTACGCCGATGATGTCAAGTGCAGTCACGGAGCCACCGTGGGCCAGCTCGACGAGGACATGCTGTTCTACCTGCGGGCGCGGGGAATCGACGCCGCCGCTGCGCGGGGGCTGCTGACCTACGGCTTTGCTCAAGACGTGATCGACCGGATGTCCCTGGCACCCGTGCGCGGGCGGCTGGAAGATGTCCTGGTCTCCCGGGTGCCTGATGCCGAACACGTAAAGGAGATGCTATGAGCGCCGCCGGTAGCGTGGTGATGCAGATGTCGCGGATTGCGGATGGCGTTCTGGACGTGCAGAGGATCCGGCAGGATTTCCCGATTCTGCACCAGCAGGTGCGGGGCAAGCCTCTGGTGTACCTCGACAATGGCGCGACCGTACAGAAGCCGCGGGCGATGATCGAGGCCGAGGCTCGCTTCTACGAGACCGATTACGCCAACGTGCACCGGGGCGTGCACGCCCTGAGCGAGCGCGCCACCCGGGCCTACGATCAGGCTCGGGAGACGGCGCGCCGTTTCATCAACGCCGCCGATCGGCGCGAGATCGTCTTCGTGCGCGGCACCACCGAGGCCATCAACCTGGTGGCGGCGAGCTACGGCAGACTGCGGATCCGCGAGGGTGACGAGATCATCCTCACCGAGCTGGAGCATCACGCCAACATCGTGCCGTGGCAGCTACTCTGCCAGCACACGGGGGCCAGGATCCGGGTGGTGCCCATCAATGACCGTGGCGAGATCCTGGTCGAGGAATACCTGAAGCTTCTCGGCCCGCGCACGCGGCTGGTGGCGGTGGCGCATGTTTCCAACGCCCTGGGCACCATCAATCCGGTAAAGTCCGTGATCGACGCCGCGCACGCGCACGGCGTGCCGGTGCTGGTGGACGGCGCCCAGGCTGCACCCCATCTAGCCATCGACGTGCAGGATCTGGACTGTGACTTCTACGCCTTCTCCGGGCACAAGGTCTATGGCCCTTCGGGCATCGGGGTGCTCTACGGCAGAAAGGCGTTGCTGGATGCCATGCCCCCCTACCAGGGCGGCGGCGACATGATCCGGCGGGTCAGCTTCGAGGCCTCCGAGTATGCCCCCGCACCCTTCAAGTTCGAGGCCGGCACGCCCAACATCGCTGGTGCGGTCGGGCTTGCGGCGGCCCTCGACTACGTGACGGGGGTGGGTCTGGACGCCATTGCCGCCCATGAGCACCAGCTTCTGGAGCGCGCCACGCAGGCGGTGGCCGGGATCCCCGGGCTGCGCATCATCGGCACCGCCGCGCACAAGGCCAGCCTGCTGTCCTTCGTACTGGATGGGGCCCATCCCCATGACATTGGCACCATCATGGATCACCAGGGCATTGCCATCCGCGCCGGCCACCACTGCGCGATGCCGGTCATGGGCCACTTCTGCGTCCCGGCCACGGCTCGGGCCTCGTTTGCCATGTACAACACCCTGGACGAGGTGGATGCGCTCGTCGCAGGGATCCACAAGGTTCGCGAGGTGCTGGGGCGATGAACGATCTGAGAGATCTGTATGAGGAGGTGATCCTCGACCACAACCGCAACCCGCGCAACTACCCCAAGAATCCCGCGGGCGCCAACTGTCACGCACACGGCTTCAACCCTTTGTGCGGCGACGAGTTCCAGGTGCACCTGAAGGTACGCGACGGCGTTGTGGAAGACATCGGCTTCGAAGGCGCCGGCTGCGCGATCTCCACCGCATCGGCCTCGCTGATGACCCAAGCGGTCAAGGGCTTGTCCGTGCGAGAGGCCGAGGCGCTGTTTGAGAGTGTGCACCAGGTCCTGACCGAGGAGGAGGAGACCGCCGTGGATGCCGGCGATCTGCTTGGCAAGCTGGCGGTGCTGGTGGGGGTCAAGGAGTATCCCATGCGGGTCAAGTGCGCCACCCTGGCCTGGCACACCATGCACGCTGCCCTGGCCAACAAGGACACTACCGTAACCACCGAGTAGATGCCAGGCCGAAATCATGGAAACCCCGGAACCCGTCAAGATCGAGGACCTCAGAGCCAGAGTCACCGAGGCCCTGCGCACGGTCTTCGACCCGGAGATCCCGGTCAACATCTACGATCTGGGCCTGATCTATCGCCTGGATATCGACCAGCGGGGTGCGGTGGAGCTGGATATGACTCTGACCGCTCCGGGCTGCCCGGTGGCCCAGACTTTTCCGGGAACCGTGGAGGCGGCGGTCAAGAAAGTCCAGGGCGTGACCGACGCCCGGGTCGATCTGGTCTGGGATCCCCCCTGGACCCAGGACCGTATGACCGACGCCGCCAAGCTGGAGCTAGGGTTGTTTTGAGTGCGTGACTCGTGATTCGAGAAGAGGCGGGCATCGTTTCCGGCTTGAGGGGACGTGAAGCAACGGTTACGCTTTTTACGATTTACGATTTACGATTTACGATTTACGGCTTTCCAATGTCCGACTGGGTCGAGGTTGCCACCGCCGCTGAGCTAATTCCCGGGTCCCGCCGAAAGGTGGACGTGGATGACGTGATGATCCTGGTGTTCAACCTCGATGGCGAGTTCTACGCCATCGAAGACGTCTGCACCCACGACTACAGCAGCTTCGATGACGGTGAGCTGGACGCGGGACAGATCATCTGTCCTCGCCACGGCGCCCGATTCGACGTCAGGACAGGTGAAGCACTGACTGCCCCCGCCTACGAGCCCGTTGCCACCTTTCCGGTACGCGTTCACGACGGCATCGTCCAGGTGCGTGACGACCGCTGGGATTGACGCCGCACGGCTTGTTCTTCTCACTCCTTGCTGGGTACGTTTATACCCTGAACGCCTTGGCTGGCGTCTGTTCTATTGCAGGCCGGCAGCGCATGAGGCAGTCTATAACCCCGTTCGTATCTCGCGGACCGGTCGGCCACGCTGCTCCGATGGGACGGAGGCCACATGACCGACGGGTCCACGTCCCATCGTTACGATTGCCAGGTCGAGCCGGCCGCGCACGGCGGATGTTGCGGCATGTGCTGGCTCCTTGGATCCGGCGTCTCGAGTTGGAGAAGATGAAGTCAATACGGGTCAAGCGAGGTCTGGACATTCCCATCCAGGGAGCGCCGGAGCAGGCAGTACACGACGGGCCGGTGGTCCATTCCGTGGCACTGATCGGTTACGATTATGTGGGCCTGAAGCCCAGGATGCTGGTGCAGGAGGGCGACCGGGTCCGGCTGGGGCAGCCGTTGTTCGTGGACAAGAAGAACCCGGACGTGCACTACACCGCCCCCGGGACCGGCTTGATCAAGGCCATCAACCGCGGTCCGCGCCGGGTGCTGCAGTCGGTGGTCATTGCCCTGGAGGGCGATGAAGAAGAGACTTTCAACGCCTACTCCCTGGCCGAGCTGGATGGGCTGAGCCGCGAGCAGGTACGCGACAATCTGCTGGCCTCGGGGCTGTGGACCTCCCTGCGGGCAAGACCCTTCGGCAAGATCGCCTCGCCGCGCAAGACCCCCTCGGCTATCTTCGTCAACGCCATGGATACCAATCCGCTGGCGGCGCGCCCCGATCTCATCATCGGCGAGCATCCGCAGGACTTTGCCGCCGGCCTCTGCGTGGTGGCGAAGCTCAGCGAAGGCCCGGTCTACGTGTGCCGGGATTCCGGCGCCCGGATCCCGGATGGTGATGCAGGACGGGTGCGGAGCATGGAGTTCTCGGGGCCCCATCCGGCAGGTCTGGTGGGTACCCACATTCATTTCCTGCATCCGGTCAGCGCCGGGCGCAGCGTCTGGCACCTGAGCTACCAGGACCTGATGGCGGTAGGGCGACTGTTCACCACCGGCAGGCTGCCGGTTGAGCGGGTCATCTCCCTGGCCGGGCCCATGGTGGACAAGCCCGGCCTGCTGCGGACCCGCCTGGGCGCCAGCACCGACGACTTGGTGCGCGGTGCCCTCAAGCCGGCGCAGGAGAGTCGCGTGATAGCCGGCTCGGTGCTCGCCGGTCACCGGGCCGCAGGCTGGGCGAGCTTCCTGGGCCGCTACCACTTGCAGGTCTCGGTGCTGGCCGAAGGACGCGAGCGCGAGTTCCTGGGCTGGATGGCACCCGGTGTGAACAAGTTCTCCGCCACCAACGTCTTCATCTCCAGCCTGCTGCCGGGACGCCGTTTCGCCCTGAACACCTCGCAGAACGGCAGTCCCCGCGCCATGGTGCCCATTGGCTCTTACGAGAAAGTCATGCCGCTGGACATTCTGCCCACCATGCTGCTGCGGGCGCTGCTGGTACGGGACACCGACACCGCTCAGCGCCTGGGATGCCTGGAGCTGGACGAGGAAGACCTCGCCCTGTGCACCTTCGTCTGTCCCAGCAAGTACGACTTTGGCCCCGTACTGCGGGCCAACCTGACCCAGATCGAGAAGGAAGGCTGATGCAGCGGCTGCGTAGCTATCTGGATCGCCTGCACCCGCTGTTCGCCAAAGGCGGGCGCTTCGAACAGCTCAACGCCATCTACGAGATGGTGGACACCCTGATCTACACCCCGTCGGATGTGACCCGCGGCGCGCCCCACGTGCGTGACGCCATCGACCTGAAGCGGGTCATGATCTTCGTGGTTTTGGCGGTTACTCCGTGTGCCTTGATGGCCATGTACAACACCGGCCACCAGGCCTATACGGCCATGGCTGCCATGAGTCTGGAAGGGGCCACCGGCTGGCGCGGCGCATTGCTCGGGTTCCTGGGCATAGGCCACGACCCGGCCAGCGTGTGGGACTGCATGTGGCTCGGGGCCTTGTACTTCCTGCCCGTGTACATCGTCACGCTTGCCGTGGGCGGGATCTGGGAGGTTCTCTTCTCCGCCGTACGCAACCACGAGATCAACGAGGGGTTTCTGGTCACCTCCCTGCTCTTCGCCCTCACGCTGCCCGCCACGATCCCCCTGTGGCAGGTGGCCCTGGGGATCAGCTTCGGCGTGGTCCTGGGCAAGGAGGTATTCGGCGGCACCGGTAAGAACTTTCTCAACCCCGCCCTGACCGCGCGGGCCTTCCTCTTCTTCGCCTACCCCGGCCAGATCTCCGGAGACAGCGTATGGACGGCGGTTGACGGCTTCAGTGGAGCCACTCCCCTGGGGCTGGCGGCCGGCGGCGGCGTTAAGGCTATTGCCGACGCGGGCATCTCCTGGAGCCAGGCGTTTCTGGGCAACATCCAGGGCTCCATGGGGGAAACCTCTACCCTGGCCTGTATCCTCGGGGCCGCGTTTCTGCTCTACACCCGGGTCGCCTCCTGGCGCATCATGGCCGGGCTGTTCCTGGCCATGGTGGCTTCCTCGGGCCTGTTCCAGCTCATCGGTAGTGACACCAATCCCATGTACGCGATGCCCTGGTACTGGCACATGGTCCTGGGTGGCTTTGCGTTTGGCCTGGTGTTCATGGCGACTGACCCGGTCACGTCGGCCATGACCGAAGCCGGCAAGTGGGTCTACGGGGCACTCATCGGCTTCATGGTGGTGCTGATCCGCGTTGTCAACCCGGGCTTTCCGGAAGGCATGATGCTCGCCATCCTCTTCGGCAACGTCTTCGCCCCTCTCATCGACTACGTGGTGGTGCAGACCAACGTGCGCAGAAGACTGCGGCGCAGCGAAACCTGATCACGGGGTGGGTGCAAGCATGGCAGGTGACTGGATCAGGGCGTTTCGCGAAATGCCCAACGAGAGCCCCCGCAAGATCCTGATCGTGGCACTCACCCTGTGCTTGGTGTGCTCGGTCGTGGTCTCCACGGCGGCCGTGATGCTGCGGCCCGTGCAGCAGGCCAACCAGGCCCTGGACCGCAAGCGCAACATCCTGCGCGCTGCTGGCCTGCTGGAGCCGGGCCAGAGCGTGGACGAGGCGTTCAAGCAGGTGCGGACCCGGATCGTGGATCTGGCCAAGGGCCGCTATGCCGACGACATCGATCCGGCCACCTACAATCAGCGCGCCGCCGCCGCTGATCCAGCCCGCAGCGTGAAGATCCCGGACGATCGCGATGTTGCCCACATCAAGACCCGGGCAAAGTATGCCCCGGTGTACCTGGTCGAGGACGGCGAGCGGGTCCGCTACATCATACTGCCGATCCACGGCTACGGGCTGTGGTCGGTGCTCTATGGCTACGTGGCCCTCAAGGGCGATGCCAATACCGTGGTGGGCTTGACCTACTATGACCAGCACGAGACGCCCGGGCTGGGCGGCGAGGTGGACAATCCGGCGTGGCAGGCCAAGTGGCGCAACAAGCTCATCTACGATGACTCGGACGTTCCACGGATCCAGGTCATCAAGGGTACGGTGAATCCCGCCAGCCCCAAGGCGCGCTACCAGGTGGACGGTCTGTCCGGCGCCACCCTGACCAGCCGGGGCGTGAGCAACATGATGCATTACTGGTTCGGCGAGGACGGCTTCGGACCATTCCTGGCCAGACTCCGTGCGGAGGAAGGAGGTAAGTCATGAGCACCGACGCCAAGACAGTGGTTCTGGAGCCGCTGGTCGACAACAATCCCATCACCTTGCAGATCCTGGGCATCTGCTCCGCCCTGGCGGTGACCACCAAGCTGAGCACGGCCTTGATAATGGGCTTAGCAGTGATCGCGGTGACGGCCCTGTCCAATGCCTCGGTGAGCCTGATCCGCAACCACATTCCCAGCAACATCCGAATCATCGTGCAGATGACCATCATTGCATCGCTGGTGATCGTGGTGGACGAGGTGCTTCAAGCCTACGCCTTCAACCTCAGCCGCCAGCTCTCGGTGTTCGTGGGGCTGATCATCACCAACTGCATCGTGCTGGGCCGGGCAGAGGCCTTCGCCCTGCAGAACAATGTGCGTCTGAGCTTTCTCGATGGCATCGGTCACGGCCTGGGCTACAGCTTGATCCTGCTCATCGTGGCGGTGCTGCGCGAGCTGTTCGGCTCGGGCAAGCTGCTGGAGCATCCGGTGCTCTCACTGGCCGCGGCGGGGGGATGGTACGTGCCGAACGGCCTGATGCTGCTGGCGCCGAGCGCCTTCTTCATCATCGGGCTGCTGATCTGGGGCATTCGTTCGTGGAAGCCGGCCCAGGTGGAGAAGCCGGCGTACCGGATCAGCGTGGTACACCGCACCGAGGTGTTCTGATGGAGGCCTACATCAGCTTGTTCATCAAGGCCACGTTCGTGGAGAACCTGGCCCTGTCCTTCTTCCTGGGGATGTGCACCTTCCTGGCCATCTCCAAGAAGATCGAGACGGCTCTAGGGCTCGGAGCGGCCGTGATTGTGGTGCAGGTGATCACCGTGCCAATAAACAACCTCATCTACACCTATCTGCTGAAGGAAGGGGCCCTGGCCTGGGCGGGCCTGCCGCAGTCGGACCTGAGCTTTTTGGGGCTCATCACCTACATCGGGGTGATCGCTGCCATCGTGCAGATCCTGGAGATGACCCTGGACCGCTTTTTTCCGGCTCTCTACAACGCCTTGGGGATCTTCCTGCCCCTGATCACCGTGAACTGCGCCATTCTGGCCGGCTCGCTGTTCATGGTGGAGCGCGAGTACGACTTCGGCCAGAGCGTGGTCTACGGGGTGGGCAGCGGATTTGGTTGGGCCCTGGCGCTGACGGCGCTGGCGGGGATCCGGGAGAAGCTCAAGTACTCTGACGTGCCCGACGGCCTGCAGGGTCTGGGCATCACGTTCATCACCGCCGGTTTGATGTCTTTGAGCTTCATGGCCTTCTCGGGGATGTAGCCGTGAACAGGACCCGTAGCTTGCAGGGGAGGAGGCGGCATGCTTGAGATCGGCCTGGGCGTGTTCATGTTCACGGCCATCGTGCTGGCGCTGGTGTTTCTGATCCTCGCCGCGCGCTCGCGCCTGGTCAGCGCCGGCGAGGTCAGCATCACGGTCAACGAGGAGAGAACCATCCAAGCGCCGGTGGGCAGCCGGCTGCTGGGGGCGCTTGCTGACGCCCGCTTGTTCGTGGCCTCGGCCTGCGGCGGTGGCGGGACCTGCGGCCAGTGCCGGGTCAAAGTCTTCGAGGGTGGCGGGGCCATTCTGCCGACCGAGCTGACCCACATCACCAAGCGCGAGGCGGCCCAGGGTGCGCGCCTTTCCTGCCAGGTCACCGTGAAGCAGGACATGCGTATCCAGGTACCGCGGGAGGTGTTCGGGGTACGCAAATGGCAGTGTACGGTGCGCTCCAACCGCAACGTCGCTACCTTCATCAAGGAGCTGGTCCTGGAGCTGCCGCAGGGCGAGAAGCTGGATTTCCGGGCCGGGGGCTACATCCAGATCGAATGCCCGTCTCACCACATTCGCTTCGCTGACTTTGACGTGGCATCCCGGTTTCGCGACGAGTGGGACCGTTTCGGTCTGTGGCGCTACGAGTCCCGGGTGAAGGATCGGGTTACCCGGGCCTACTCCATGGCCAACTTTCCGGGTGAGGAAGGGATCATCATGCTTAACGTACGCATCGCGACGCCTCCCGCGGGGGCGCCCGACACGGTGCCGCCCGGCGTGATGTCCTCCTATATTTTCAGCCTGAAGCCCGGGGATAAGGTCACGATCTCGGGACCTTTCGGGGAGTTCTTCGCCAAGGACACCAGCAACGAGATGGTGTTCGTAGGCGGCGGCGCCGGCATGGCTCCCATGCGCTCGCACATCTTCGATCAGCTCAAGCGTTTGCACACCCAGCGCCGGATGACCTTCTGGTACGGGGCCCGCAGCTTCCGGGAGATGTTCTACGTTGACGACTTCAACACGCTCCAGGCGGAGAACCCCAACTTCCGCTGGCACGTGGCCTTGTCCGATCCCCGTCCGGAGGACAACTGGGAAGGCTACACCGGCTTCATCCACGAGGTGCTCTACGAGCATTATCTCAGGGACCATCCTGCCCCCGAGGACTGCGAGTACTACATGTGTGGCCCACCAATGATGACCGCGGCAGTCATTAAGATGCTTGAGGATCTGGGGGTGGAGCGAGAGAATATCCTGCTGGACGATTTCGGCGGCTAGGGCGTGCGGGTTGCTTGGCGTTGGGCCCGGTTGTTGGCCTTGGCGTGGCTGCTGGCGGGCTGCGGCGAAGCCGGGCAGCGGCTGCCGTTGGCCTTCTCGGGGGCCACCATGGGCACCGGCTACACCGTCAAGGTGCTGGCGCTGCCCCAGGGGGTGTCCACCGAGCAGCTCGGCAAGGGGATTGCGGGGGTCCTGGAAGAGGTCAATGGCCGCATGTCCACCTACAAGGAGGACTCGGAGCTGTCGCGTTTCAACCGGAATATGTCCACGGATTGGATCCCGGTGTCCCGGGAGCTGCTTGCGGTGATCAAGGAGGCCCAGCGCGTGAGCGCTCTGAGCGGCGGGGCCTTCGACGTGACGGTAGGGCCGCTGGTGAACCTATGGGGTTTCGGACCCGAGGCCAGGCCCGATGAGGTCCCTGCGCAGGAGCAGATTGCAGCGGCCAAAGCCCGGGTCGGTTACCATTATCTGCACACCCGGCAGGAGCCGCCGGCGCTTAAGAAGGACCGGGGAGACATCTACGTCGATCTCTCGGCCCTGGCCAAGGGTTACGGCGTGGATCGCGTGTGTGCGTACCTGGAATCCGTGGGCCTGGTGGACTACATGGTAGAGGTGGGCGGGGATCTGAAGGCCCGGGGTCACAACGCAGCGGGTGGCCCCTGGCGCATCGCCGTGGAGAAGCCGGTGCCCGGTGAGCGCACGGTGGATGAGGTGATTGCCGTGAGTGACAGCGGGGTTGCGACCTCGGGTGATTACCGCAACTTCTTCGAGAAGGGCGGCCGGCGCTACTCGCACACCATTGACCCGACGACCGGCAGGCCCGTCACTCACAATTTGGCCTCGATCACCGTGCTGGCCTCCACCGCCATGCGCGCCGACGCGCTGGCCACGGCCCTGGACGTGATGGGCCCACAGGCCGGATTCGAGCTGGCGCAGCATAAGGGGATTGCCGCGCTGTTCATTGTTCGCCAACGTACCGGCTTCGGGCATAAGCAGACCTCCGCTTTCCCCCGCAGCCTGGCGCAGTAGAGGGGCCATGCAGATATTCATCATCAGCTTCGTGGTGTTCGGCCTAGCGTTCCTGGGCATGGCGGCGGGAGTGCTGCTGCACGGCCGCAGCATTCAAGGAAGCTGCGGTGGGATAGGACGCCTGCTGGGGACCGAGTCGAGCTGCGGGGGCGCCTGCTCCAGGCCGTGTCCGCGAAAGCAAGCTCGGTCAGGGGCGCATAGTGGCGACAGAGATTAACTGGGAGAGCACCGGGGAGGGGTCATGGCCAGAGCGGTGACAGCCAGCGATTACATGTCGGCCAATGTGGTCACGTTTACACCGGATATGGATGTCCTGGCCGCCATCAACGCCTTGATCACCCGCGGCATATCGGGTGCTCCGGTGGTGGATAAGCTGGGTAACCTCATCGGCATTCTCTCCGAAAAGGACTGCCTGCAGGTAGCCCTGACCGCCGGCTATCATGGTGAAGCCGGAGGGCGGGTCGAGGAGTACATGCACGCCGAGGTCAAGACTGTGGAGGCCGACACCAGCATCGTGGACGTGGCCAGGATGTTTCTGCAGGATGGTTACCGCCGCTATCCGGTGATGCAGGATAATCGGCTGGTGGGGCAAATCAGTCGCCGCGACGTGCTGCGGGCATTGGAGGTTCTGGGCAAGGACTAGGGCGCAGCAGCAGCGCCGGTTCGTCTACAGCGGAGCGCCGTATGAGATTCGAGCAGACGCGGGACATACTGAACCATGCCCGTGAGTTTCACCGACAGGTGAGCCAGCTCTACAAGCGTCTTTCGGACAAGGCCGAGAAGAAGCGGGTGCGGATGCTTCTGGATTACATGAGCCGCCATGAGAGCAACCTGGAGAAGAGCATGGCGCGCTTCCAGGAGCAGACATCCAAGGAAGTCCTGGACACTTGGTTCAGCTACACCCACGATGAAGATACGCTCGCCCTTTGCCGCAATACTGAACTCGAGCCCGGCATGACGGTCGATGAGGTCGTGCGGGCCGCGCTGCGGCTTGACGACTGCTTGACCAAGCTCTATCGGGAGGTAGCCGAGTGCACCGACTGCAATGAGGTGCGCGAGATCTTCAAGAACCTGCTGGCCCTGGAGGAAAAGGAGAAGAGCAAGCTCGCACGCAATGCCCAGCTATTGCTGGATGTCTAGCCCCATGGGCCGCACCGCCGTGGCACTGCGTTGCACCGTGCCGGCGCACGGTTATTATGGAAGCGCGTCCTTCTTGCCCGCAGCTCCCGCTGCGTCACGAAGGGGACACTTGGCCTGAAATCTGCCTGGAATAACCCAGGTGAAGGCACGCCGTTTCGCCTTGCCCTAAGCTTACGCGCCTGCCAATCTCCGCGGCCATCGGCCCGGGACTAGGCGCGCCGACCGGCACCGGAATTGCTCAGCTCAGCCACTATCCAGATCGCAGATCGATTGATGTCATCACCATTGATGGAAGAAGCGCCCGCCGAGGTTGCCGCTGCGGCTGGATTGAGCCTGCGCATGCGCCGCTTCTGGCTGGCGGCCTGCGGCACCTACTTCGTCTGGCTGCTGCTGGTTGGGACGCTGGAGTCCGGCGAGCTGGCTGTTGGCATCGTTGTCGCGCTGGTGACGGCCTTCGTGTCCGCTCCGTATCTAGGGCTGCTGGACGGGGTTAAGCTCCGGCCGGCTCTTGCCTGGCACGGCGCGCGCTTTCTGGGCAGCTTCGTGGTTGCCCTGGTGCTCGCCAATGTCGACATGGCGCGGCGTGTGCTTTCGCCCTCGCTGCCGATCCGGCCAGGCATGGTGGAGGTTCGGACCGGCCTGCTTTCCCCGCTCGGCCGCCTGTTGCTGGCCAACGCCATTACCCTGACCCCGGGTACGCTGTCGGTGGACGTGATCGGCGACCACGTCGTGGTGCACTGGGTCGACGTGCCCCCCGGCACCGACGTGGCCGGTGCCACCCGGGCCATCGCGGCGGGCTTCGAGCGTCACCTCAAGGAGATGTTCCATTGAGCGCGGCTGCACACCTCATCGAGACGGCGGCGTTTGTCTTCATGCTGCTGGCCCTGCTGCTCGGTACCCTGCGGCTGTTCCTCGGACCCACGCCGCCCGACCGGGTGGTGGCCGCCGATCTGCTGTCCGTGGTCACCACCGCCGGCCTGGCATGGATGGCCAGCGCTCTGAACAGCCCCCTGTACCTGGACATCGCTCTGGTTTACGGCGCCCTGGCGTTCGTGGGCGTGGTGGCGGTGGCCCGGGCACTGGAGGGAGACCGCGGATGAGTCTGCTGGCGAGCCTGCTGCTGCTGCTGGGCGCCTTGTTCATGTGCCTGGGGGCGCTGGGTCTGCTACGTATGCCGGACCTGTACAACCGCATTCAGGCCGGGACCAAGACCGTGACCCTGGGCTCTCTCGCGATCTTGGCGGGAGTCGCCGTGCAGCATCCGGGGTGGCTGCCCAAGCTCGTTCTGATCCTGCTGTTCATCCTGCTGACCTCGCCCCTCGGCTCATCGACTATCGCCCGGGCCGCCCGCCTGTGGGGCCTGGAGCCCTGGCGCGTGGGCGAGCCCCGTCCCCGACTCGGCCGCCGCAAGGAGGACATGGAGTGATCTGGATTGCCCTGGTCAGCGTAGCCGTCACCCTGGCGGCTGCCATCGGCGTGCTGGTGCTGCGGGATCTTCTCTCGGCCGTGGCGGCCTCGGCGGTTGTGTCCCTGGGACTCTCGGTGCTGTTCGTGGTGCTGCGCGCACCCGACGTGGCCCTGGCCGAAGCAGCGGTAGGTGCGGGACTGAGCGGCGTGTTGTTTGCCCTGACCCTGCGCCGGGTTGGCCTGTGGCGGGGGGCGGCCGATGAATAGCCGCACGCTCGCCAGTCTGATCTTCACCCTGGGGCTGGCCGTGCTGCTGGCGGCCGTGGTGAAGAGTACGGCTTTCGGTGGCGCCCCGATGCAGGTCGGCCAGGAGGTGGTCGCGGCCGCCCCGGGTCAGGTGGGCACCGCCAACATCGTCACGTCAATAGTCCTCGCCTACCGGGGCTTGGATACCCTGGGCGAGCTGACCATCCTGTTCACGGCCGCCACGGCCGCCGGTCTGGTGCTGGGCGGCGCACCGGCCAGCGGGCGCTCGCGCAGGCCGGCGGGATTCATCCTGCGCACGGGTGCCGAACTGCTGTTCCCCTTCCTGATCGTGCTCGGGGCATACATCATTCTCCACGGGCACCTCACGCCCGGGGGCGGATTCCAGGGCGGTGCCATCATCGCCGCCGCCTTCTTCGTGCCCCTGCTGTCGCGGCCCGAGCGCGTGTTCAATGAGACCATCGCATCCTTGCTGGAGGGCGGCGCCGGCGCGGCGTTCATCCTCATCGGCCTGCTGGCCATGTTCCGGGGCCACCGGTTCCTGGAACCCCTGTTTGGCACCGGCGATCTGGGCCACCTGTTCTCCGGGGGCAGCCTGCCCCTGCTGTACCTGGCGGTGGGCCTGAAGGTCGGGGCGGAGCTGGCGGGCCTGCTGGTCCATCTCGGCGGGGTGGGAGGACACGAGTGATGCACTCGCTGGCTGCCGACACCCATCTGCTGGGTACCATCATCAACATCGCCGCCATGGGGCTGGTGCTGCTGGGCATCTACGCGGTCGCCTCCCGGCGCCACCTGCTGCGCATTCTGCTGGGATTGGGGCTGCTCGAAGGAGGCGTGAACCTGTTCCTGGTCGCGGTAGGATACCGCGCCGATGCCGTAGCCCCGATAGTGACTGCGGGGCAGATGCCGGGCGTGACCATGGTGGACCCGATCCCCCAGGCCCTGATACTTACCTCCATCGTCATCGGCGTCGGGGTGCTTGCTCTGGGTCTGGCCCTGGTGGTGCGTGTCCATGATGCGCACCGCACTCTGGACGTGCGCGAGCTGTCGCGGCTCGTCAGCGCCGCGACCGAACTCCCGGCCGATCCGGCGCCGGCTCAGCCACTGGTGTCTGTAAAGGAGAAGTCACCGTGAGCACCATGGCCGCCGCGACCCAGTCGGCCAGTCTCCCGGCACTGCTCATCGCCGTGCCGCTGCTCACCGCGTTCCTGCTGCCGAGCGTGTACCGGGGCAGCCGGGTCCTGGGCGGGGTCGTGGGTCCCGGAGTGCTGCTGCTGGACATATACATGGCGTTGCGGCTGTGGGCCGGCGTGGATGCAGGTGGTGCCGTGATCCTCGCGGTGGGGGGATTCGCGGCTCCCGTAGGCATCGTCCTGTACGCTGACCGTCTGGCGGTGCTGTTCGTGCTGGCCACCCTGGGTCTAACGCTGGTGCTGTGGCCATGGGGCCCGGGGGATCGCCGGCGGGAGCAGGGGCTGAGCCTGCTGCTGGCGGCGGCGGCCTGCGGCATCGCCCTGTCCGGGGATCTGTTCAATATGTATGTCTTCTACGAGATCCTGGCCGTGGCCTCCTACGGCCTCGCCGCCAGCCGCGGCAGCGGCGCCGGCTATGCTGCGGCGGTGCGCTATCTGGTGCTGGGGGCCGTAGGCTCGGCGCTGGCGCTGCTGGGTATCGCGCTCATCTACCAGGCCACCGGCTCCCTGAATATGGCCGATCTGGCGAGGCTGGGCCCTCAAACCCTCACGGGTCCGACCGGCATGGCGGCGTTCGTGCTGCTGCTCATCGGCCTGGGGGTGAAGGCCGAGCTGTTCCCCGTCAACACCTGGGTCCCGGAAGTGTACGGGACTGCGCCGGCCAGGATCTCGGGCCTTCTGGCAGGCTTGGTGTCCAAGCTGGCGGTGCTGATTCTGCTGCGGATCATGCTGGGACTGTTCGCGGGTACGGCCGCGCCCACCCTGCTGCTGGTCGTCGGCATGCTGGGGGTCGCGAGCGGCGAGCTGGCGGCTCTGCGCTCCACGGAGCTGCGCCGGGTCCTATCGTACTCGTCCATAGGCCAGCTCGGGCTGGTCGCTATCGCCTTTGCCGTGCCGGGTGCGCCCGGCGTCGCGGCGGGCTTGGCGGTGGCTCTGCACCATTTGGTGGTCAAGCCGGCGTTGTTCCTGCTGACGGAGGCCTGGGGCGGTCCCGAGGCGCGGCTGATCGGCGGTGCGCGGCGCTCGCGCTGGGCCGGGCTGCTGTTCGTGCTGCTGGCCCTCTCGCTCATCGGGGTGCCGCCGCTGCCGGGGTTCTGGGCCAAGTATCTGCTCCTGTCCGGTGCTCTTGCCACGGGCGACGGCCTCTATGAGCTGGCGGCGGCCGTGGTGCTGGTGGGGGCGGTAGTGGAGGCCGCTTATCTGTTCCGCATCGTCGGGCGCCTGTATCACGGTGGGCGTGCCGAAGGCGCCACTCCGGCGATGGGGGAGCTGGTGCCTGCCAGTTTCCTGGGTTTGGCCGTGGTTGTTGGCGTCTTCCTGGTGGGTCCGCTGGGAGCCGAGCTGCAGGCGGTGGGGCGCCAGACGGCGGATAGTGCGTCTTACGTGGCCGCCGTCCTGGGCGCTGCCCGGGCCGTTCCGACGACGGAGACCGCGCCATGAGCCCCCTGGATACTCTGCTGGTGCTGGCCGGGGCTACGCTGGCGGTGTCGGTGCTGGCCGGGAACTGCTTGTGGGGCGCGCGCGCAGCGGTGTTCCTGTATCTGGCGCAGCTCGCTGAGCTGGCCCGGATCCAGCCCCTGGTCTCCGGGCACCAAGGGGTCGTGGCCGCGGCCGCCAGGTTCAGCGTGGTGGGCAATCCCGTCCACTGGGAGCTGAATGGCCTGGGCTGGTTCTTCGCTGTGATCACCGTGGGTGCGGCGCTGTTCTCGGCCTGGTTCACTGCCGGCGACTGGGGCCGGGAGCGTCCGGGAGGGCGGCTGCTCCACGGCAGCCTGGCCGCCAACGTGCTCGCCATGCTGCTATTGCTGGCCAGCCACGATCTGCTGACTCTGTTCATCGGCTGGGAGCTGGTGAGCTGGGCCAGCTTCCTGATGATGACTCAGGCCGGCGGTGCGGCGGCGCGCGCGGCATTCCGCTATCTGGTCTACGCCATCAGCGGTGCCATGGCCATCCTGGCCGCCATCGTCCTGCTCCAGACCAAGGCCGGCTCCCTGGACTATGCAAGCGTGCAAGCAGCGCTGGCCCACGCCGGCAACGGCACCGTGTGGGTAGTGATGCTGCTGCTGGGTGCCGGCTTCGCGGTGAAGATGGGTCTGGTGCCGTTCCACCTGTGGCAGGCGCAGGCCTATGGCGAGACCCCGGGACCCGGTGCCGCCTTCATGGGCGCCATCTCCTCGCGCATGGGATTGTTCGGACTGCTGATACTGCTGGTGCAGCTGGTGGGCTTTGGGCGCCTGGTGGAGCTTGTGGTTCCCTTCACCTGGCTGGACGCCCGGGAGCTGTGGGCCTGGCTGGCGGCCATCACCATCGTGGTGCCCACCTTCATCGCTCTGACCCAGAGCGATGCTCGCCTGCTGTTGGCCTGGCACGGCATTGGTCAGGGCGGCTTCATGTTGCTGGGCGTGATGGTCGGCACGCCCATGGGGGTCTCCGGCGGCCTGATGCACGTGTTTAACCATGCCTCCTACCAGGCACCTCTGTTCCTGGCGGTGAGCGCCGTCGTCTACCGCACGGGCACTGCGGATCTGGATCGGCTGGGAGGGCTGATCAGCCGTATGCCTCTGTCCTATGTGGCCATGCTGGTGGGCATCATCGGCCTGGCGGGCCTGCCGCCCATGAACGGCTTTGTGTCCAAGTGGCTCATCTACAAGGCGTTGCTGGATGCCCACATGCCCCTGTTGTTCGTGGCATCGGTGGTGGGCACGCTGGGCACGATACTCAGCGTGTACAAGCTCATTCACAACATCTTTCTAGGACAGCTGCGCATGGAGCACGCCGCGGTAAAGGAGGTGCCTCCGTCCATGAGCGTGCCCATGCTGGTTCTGGCCGGCATCGTCTTCGTCACGGGCTTTATGCCCGGGCTGGCCCTGGCTCTGGTGGCGGTGGCCCAGCAGGCCCTGGGCGTGCCGGCCCTCGCCTACCATCTGGGCGGTGTGGTCTGGCCCACCGGAAGCCTGAACATGCTGTGGGTGGTCGGCGGGCTGCTGGGTGCCATCGGCTTCGGTGCGCTGGTGTTCCTGGGAGCCAATCCCAGCCACCGCACCCATCAATTGGACAATTACGCTGGCGGTCATTTTCTCACCGCCGACGTGCGCTACCACTACAGCCATGATTTCTACGCCGGCCTGCTGCGGCTCATCGGCCCTTGGTTCCGCGGCGGCGTGCAGTGGGCCGAGGACGGTCTGGTGTCCTTCACCAACCTGCTGGCCTCGGCCATGCACGGGCTGTACCGGAGTGCGTACACGCCGGTGTACCTGCTGGTGGCGGTCGTGCTGGGGCTATGGGCGGTGCTGGGGGCGGGAGCGTGAGGACTTGGAAGGCGCCTGTTCGCGAGCAAGCTCGCTCCTACGGGTGGCTATCGACAGCGCGGCCCGCGGGCTTCCGGGCAACGTTTGCACGTCGTTCGAATCTATACGGTTGATGGCCTAGTTGGCGGACGGAACATGGACTGGAAAGAGATCTTGATCGAGCTGGTTCTGATGCCCCTGGTCGCTTTCGGCGTGGGCTTGGTGCTGGTGCTCATGATGCGCAAGGTCCGGGCCCGGATCGAGCGGCGCATCGGCCCACCGTTCCTGCAGCCCGTGTACGACATCATCAAGCTATACAGCAAGAGGACCCAGATCTCCCATGGCCCCATGCAGGACATCGCCGTGATGATGGTCCTGGGCGGTATCATTACCCAGGAGTTCTTTCTGCCCGTGCCGGGCATGGACGGGCTGGCGCATGAGGGTGATCTGCTGACGCTGCTGTACCTGATGATGGTGCCGTCGCTGGGGCTGGCCCTGGGCGTGGGGGCCTGTGGCAATCCCAACGGCTCAATCGGGATCTCCCGCGCGTTGACCGCCATGCTGGCCTATGACATCCCGTTCATCATCGCCGTGGCGGGCGCGGTCATCGCCTACGGTACCACCAGCCTGCCTCAGATCGTCGCGATCCAGCAGCACGGCGGTGCCGGCACCTGGGGCGTGGCCTCCATGCCCTTGCTGGCACTGGCGGGCATCATTGCCATGCACGGCATGCTGGGCAAGGAGCCCTTCGAGATCTACGTGGCGCCGGCCGAGATCGCCACCGGCCCGATGGTGGAGATGAGCGGCAAGTACCTGGGGACGCTGTTCGTGATGCAGTGCTTCCAGCTCTACACCGTAGGGGTGCTCTATACCAGCTTGTTCCTGGGCGGTGGTACGAGCTGGGTCACGTTCCTGCCCAAGGTCTTCGGCGTGGTCTTCGTCTCGGTGGCCGTCACCAACGTGTTTCCCCGCTACAAGACCGACGACGTTCTGCGCTGGATGTGGAAGTGGCCCACCGGCATCGGCCTGGCTGGCCTGGCCCTGGTGATGATACACAACTGATAACTAAACAGAAACGCCTTATGTCTTCCTCCTCCTTGCCAGTCGCCACCGATCCCGACGGCACCATTGCGTGCCGCGAAGTGGACCGGGCAGAGCGCTCGATGCTGCGGCGGGTGATCGACCGCATCGCGGATCACTGCCGCGCGCGCTCCTTGTTCGTGTTGCACTACTGCACCGGCTGCGGTGCCATTGAGCTGCCGCCGTCCATCACCTCGCGTTTCGATCTGGAGCGTATCGGCGTGCAGCCCATGGTCACGCCACGCCAGGCCGACATCCTGCTGGTCACCGGCTATCTGTCCGTGAAGACCCTCAAGCGGGTGATCATGACCTACGAGCAGATGCAGGGGCCCAAGTACGTGATCGGCCTTGGCTCCTGCACCATCAACGGCGGGATGTACTGGCACAGCTATGCGACTATTAAGCAGCTTGGCAGCTACATCCCGGTGGACCAGTACGTCGCCGGATGCATGCCGCGCCCGGAGGCGATCCAGCAAGTCTTCCTCGGGCTCATGGATCTCATCGACCGGGGCGAGGCGCGGGCCTGGGAGGACTACTACCGCAGCTACGACCGCTACCTCGGCGAGCAGCAGTATCTATTCGGCAAGGACTGGCAGACCCCCACCGACGTGATCGGCGAAGCCGGGCACTATGGGTTGCTGGGCGCCGGCACCCTGGGCGCGCACACGGCCCTGCTGGCCCAGTACGCCACCTATCACCGGAACCTGGCCGGTCAGCCCGTGCCGAGCCTGCAAGGCGATTCCCCGGAGCGGTCCTCATGACCGGATTGCCGGTACCCGATACTCTGGACTCGGTGTTCCGGGAGATCCCGGAGCTGCGTTTCGAACACAAGGGGCCGCGGCGCATCAAGGTTCAGGTCAATGCCGATGCCCTGCCGGCCCTGCTCGAGCTGCTCAAGGGCCGGGCCGGCTACCTGCACCTCTCGGCCATCTCCTGCGTGGACTGGCCCCAGACCGAGGAGTTCGAGCTGGTCTACCACCTTTGGTCCTACAGCACCCAGGTGCTGGTCTCGGCACATGTGCGCATTCCCCGGCACCCGGGGCGCTACATTTCCATCTACGACCTGTATACGCCCGCCGGCTTCTTCGAGCGGGACATACACGAGATGTTCGGGGTCTATTTCGAAGGCTCTCCCGACATGCGTCCCTTCATCCTCACCGAGTGGAACGGTCCACCCCCCATGCGCAAGTCCTTCTCCAGCCTCGGCTACGTGGAAGAGACCTACCGCTGGCGCGAGTACCACCCGGAGTGGCTGAAGGAGATCGAGGCCAAGGGCGGAGGGATTTCGGAATAGTGGTCAGTATTCAGCTTGACGGCTGGATGAACCCACTACCTCCTTATCGCCAAGCACCGAGAACCGAGAACTCAAACCTGAAGCGCCAGCGACCCAAATGCGTCCCGAGAACTACAAGCCGGTCAAACATCCTCCCAGTCAGGAGTATGAGCTGTACTTCGGTCCCAACCATCCCGGGATCGAGGGCAACTATGCTCTGAAGTGCCGGCTGCGGGGCGACGAGGTGCTGAGCCTGGAGGCCGACGGAGGCTACCTGCATCGGGGCTTCGAGAAGCTCATGGAGGAGCGACTGTGGATTCAGAACGTGGCTCTGGTGCCCCGGATCTGCGTGCCCGATCCCGTCTGTATGGAGGAGACCTACGCCCGCGGCGTGGAGACTCTGGGGGGACTGGAGGTGCCGCTGCGGGCTCAGTGGATCCGGATCATGATGCTGGAGATGTCGCGGATCTGCGCTCACCTGTTCTACTTCGGCGGGCATGCGGCGACGGTGGGCATGTACAGCAACATGTTCTGGGGCGTGACCGACCGCGACATGCTGCTGGACGTGTTCGAGGAGATCACCGGAGCGCGCATCTATCACATGTACATCACTCCCGGTGGGGTGCGCCGCGACCTGCCGGCGGGAGCGCTGCAGCGTCTG
>CAYWTP010000029.1:0-21420 GCA_964461215.1 uncultured Ectothiorhodospiraceae bacterium
GTCCTGCGGCCGGCCATACAGCGACAAGGCGTAGCCGAGGTAGAAGCCCATGGTCTTGCGCCCGCCGGCGATGGACGCGTGCAGGACACAGTCGGGGTCCTCGGTGAAGCGGCGCACACGGTCGACGATGGCATCGGCCACGGCCGTGTTGTCGGCCTCACTGGTGATGTCGGTGAGGGGTCGGCCCCGGCGGTCCCGCAGCACGTGGACGGTGCTCTCCTCAAACCGCATCGCCGTCGACTCCAGGCCGTACTCCTGGCAGAGCTGGAAGAAGCGCCCGTCCTCAGGGTCCAGCAGCATCAGCCGCGCCCGCTCCGCCCCCTCGGCGGTGGTGATGAGGTGCACCTCGGTGGGCACAAACGCCGGGCTGGCCCGTATTGCCAGGGCGTAGAGGGTCTCGGTGACGATCTGGGGCGAAAGGCCCGTCACGCAGAGCAGGATGCGCCGCGCGAAGGCCGTGCTGTGCCCGGTTTGTGCGTCTGCCGAAGACATCTTTTCCCTCCGCTGCCATACCGTGGAGAAGCCGGGGGCATCCCGCCCTGCGCGGCCTCCTTGGCTTCCCGCCGCTAGACCGCCGGCTCCTCGAGTCCCATATTCCGCGATCGGGCCGGACCGCACGCGGACGGCAAGCTTGCAGCGTCCGCCAGTCGATAGCAGCCAAGCCCCATGCTGGTGGCCTTGCCCAGGTGGGTCCACTGTCCCAGCCACAACCCGGGCCACCAGGAACCGAGCGACGCGCCATCCAGTGTGAGGCTGCCGACCAGGCCACCCATCTGCATCTCGGCTTCCTGCCGCGACGAATACCGCGTCCAGTCCTGCCAGCGCAGAGCCTTTGCCAGCAACAGGCCCTCCGGCACTGTGCAGTCCTGCCAGCGAAGCTGCGCAGGGGCCCCGCCGCGTCCGTACAGCGCCTGAAGCGCGGCCAGCCGCCAGCCCAGGTGGCAGAGAAGATCGCGGATCTCGAACTCCTGGGCACCGACCAGGCGGCCGTTGCGTTTCACGCGTAGAGGCGTCAGGAACTCCAGGCGTACACGCGAGGGCGCGGCTGGCACTGCCGGCGGTGGTGTCGCGGGCAGCCGTGTCAGAGTGCCTGTATCGGCGTCGAACACCGGCTCCCAGTCGCCAGCGCCCAAGCGAGGCTCCTGCTCGACGCGGAACACCCGAAACCGCCCGCGGGCGCCGCCAATGCCGCGCTCCCCCGCCTGGCTCATGGCGTGAATGAGGTACGGTAGCGCTTGGATTGCATCGGCCAGGAGATTGAGCCCGACGGACATCTGCGCGCCGGCTGCAACCTGCCGCGGTGCGGCGGGATCGGGGACCAGTACGAAGGGATGCGGAGCCACAGCGAGCCCCGCAGCGGAGGTCAGCTTGCCGCCGGGCGATTCGAACAAGGTGGAGTAGACACATGTTCCCGCGAGCAAGCAGCCATCGCAGCGCGGCTGCCGGGTGACGCATACGGCGCGGCGCAGTCCATGCCCGAGCAAGCCACGCCAGGCCGACCCCGAATACGGAGGCAGGCGAATATCATCCACAGCCTCCAGCATGAAGCGGTATCGCACCAGCGCGGGGAAGTCGGGAAACGGCCAGTGGCTGGCGTTCGCCGCGCCGTTGTCTGTTGTGCCTTCCTCCGGATCCATAGGCTGCGATTCGTCCATTGCTTCTCCCTCTTGTGAATGGCCGGGGAGCTGGCCTCAAGGTTACGGGACGGCAGGGGAAACGCACAAGCGCCGCAAGCTTGCGGGACGGTCGCGCAGGGCAGTGGGTAGGGGGGCAGGGGGCAGGGAGCAGGGGGCAGGACGTAGGGATACACACCGCCACCAGCAGGTCGGGAAGGGTACGCGCCAGGGTGACCGCCGTAGCCAGCTCGTCCCGGCTGGTCGGATCCCAGACGCCCAGAGTCACGGTCAGCCGGCTCTGTTCGTGCCGATGATCCTATGGAGGCGTCAGGTGGCGCGTGCAGTCTCTTCAGCCTGCGGCCTCTGGCCTACGGTCTACAGCCTGCTACCGCCGCAGACCCGCGACCACCTGTGCGTACTCCGGATCTCTTGTACTGATGACACCGTGGCGGACCAGGAAGTCGATGATGACCAGGTTGCAGTTGAGCTTGAACTCCGTGGTGTCCCGTACCAGGCGGGCGACCTCGGTCGCCGGCAGGAGCAGGAAGTCCTCCACCTCACCGTCGGTGCACCGCGGCTGAAAGTCCGCGGGCAGCTCCAGGTCGTAACAATACATGACGTCGGGCTTGAGACCGTAGTCCGTTTCGGTGCGATAGGAGATGTGGCCCACCGGCCGGGCCCGGGAGGCCAGGTCGGCGGGAATTCCCGCTTCCTCCCAGCATTCCTTGGCCAGGTTGTCCTCCAGCGAGAGGCCCCAGGGCAGGCCTCCGGCCACGAGATTGTCGAGCTTACCCGGGGCGTTCCAGCGACTCATGGCACGGCGTGCGATCCACAGGTTCAGGCCGCCGGGGCCGTGCACGTAGCCGTTCAGGTGCTGGCCGAAGGCCCGCACGCCGAAATAGGGGGCCGCTCCCCGGTCTACCAGGAACAGGGCGTCGTGCCGTTCGCCGGCGGTTACCGGGAAATACTCGCCATGCCGGCGCTGTACGGCGCCGGATTCCACCGAGGCTTCGGTCACCCGGGCAACCGCCTCGGTGCGGGCCTCGAAGCCCCGTAGGGCCGGCGCGAGATCCACGCCGTCGTCATCCACGCGGAACACCGTGGGCCAGTGCGCCAAGTGCCCGGCGAAACCGTGCTTAATCTCGCCCACCGCCACGCCGTCCACCCGGAAGGGGCGGAAATTGCGCGGGTTATACCTATTCAGGCGCCGGACGTGATCCAGGTAGGCCATGGCACAGGTGCTGCGATCTGGAGAGACACGCTGGCTACGCGTCTGGCTGGTCTGCGGCCCTTGGATCGCCGCTCAGGTAGTAGCCGGAGACCTTGCGAAACGCATCCGAGGTCTTGTCGCCCGGCCAGCCGTCGGGCTTTACGTAGATCCCGGGCAGCGTGCTGAGGAACTCCTGCAGCTCCCTGGCATAGGGCACGGGCCCGCGTTTGGACCAGCGCAGGATGGGCTGCTCGCGTTCGAGGGCACGCTGAACCGCGGGCGGGACGGCGTGCTGCGCCAGCTCGATGAGGTTTTGCTCGGCCATGCGGCGCAGCAGCACGGCGCCCCCGCACTGCCTGGATACGGCGGTGTCGGACCAGGTGCCGTCGGCTACGTACTTGCCGCTGCTGTATTGATTCGAGCCGGCCCACAGATACGGGCTCTTGACGTGGGGATGGTAGAGCCGATAGCCCCAGCCGTTGTAGCCTTCCAGGCGGTAGAGGGTCCCGGCAAGACTCCAGTCGTCCCAGCGGTCCAGCTTCTTCATGGCGAGCGCGTCGGTGGCGCTCTCCTCCCAGGTGAAGGGCGGTTCCCCGGTTACCGGCCTGCCCGCGGGAACGTGCACCGTGCGCTTGGACAGCGGATCGCCGTTATGCAGATGGCGGTCGAAGCGCTGACCCGCCTCCATGTTGTGGACCGCGGCGACGAAATGCCAAGGCACGCCCAGGGCCCCACCCACCTGCTCGTAGCGGGCGCGGTTCGCGGCAAGCTGGTCCGCCAGTTTGTCCACCTCGGCCTGCCGGCTCGCAGCCACCACGCAGCTATCGAACAGGGCCTGATACTCATCCCTCAGCGCGGATGTCAGACTGACGGTACCCTTCGCCATCCTCTGTCCTCCCGGTGACTAGTGCGGTGAAGCACTTGCGGCCTCGCGGCGTGGCTTACGCTGCTTCTGGAGGCACTTCACGTAGATGGCCATGGAGTGGTCCTTGATGTCGTCCAGACCGAGCCTGCCCAGGTCCTCGATACGGCCCTGGAACCGGTCGAGCAGCCGTTCCCACCAGCCGACGTCGTCGTGCATCGCGCCTTTGGCGTCGAAGTAGCGCAAGGCTCCGGCATGGGCGTAGCCCATCGCACGCAAGGGGACACGCGGAACGACGTCCGCGTTGTTCACGAAGCGAAAGTAGCGCTGGCCGAAGGCCATATTCAGAGTGCCCACCCATTCCCGCCCGCCAACCCGCGGCTGGCCGAAGGTGTAAAGGCCCTCCACCGGGCGCTGTGCTTGCAGCATGCGCTGGGCCGCGAGGACCGCCAGCGCGCCACCGAGGCTGTGCCCTGTGAACCACAGCCCGGGCACGGCCGCGGCGGAGGGACCCAGGCGCGCCAGATCCACGAGGCTGCCGCGCGGCCCCTTGGCGCTCTCGATGGCGTCCGTGATTTCGCTCCAGACCCCGTCCAGCGCGGTCCGGAACCCGCGATGAACGCCTTCGACGAGCTCCGCGCGAAGATCCGTCATCCAGTCCAGAAGCTTTGCAGGCTGTGTCCCCCGGAAGCTCACGACGATGACGCTGCGGTTGGCGGCGAGGAAGGCCTGGGTGTCGGTGCGCCGGCTGTCGAAGAACGCGAATCGAGTCAGGCCCAGCTCGTTTACCGCCTGACCTATGGTCTCGGGCTCCGCGTAGGCCAGATCGGCGAAGCGGCCAAGCCAGTAAGCGTTCTCGCGGGAGTAGCCCTCGGCCTCGGGCTCGAATGTGAACCCGCTCATGATGGCTTCACCTCGCTGGCCCCGGGCGGTGCGCACAACCCCAGCGGTGCCAGTGCGCCATGGTCGCCGGACTCTCGGATGGTCCGCGGCGAGCGCAGCATGTCGCTCGTGATCTGGTAACCCAGCTCCCGGTATGCCTCGAACTGCTGCTCGTCGAAGAACTGGTCCGACGTGGGCTCATCGGGAAAGTTGGGATGAGCGGCTTTGTAGCCGTAAAGATCGGCCGGCAGCCCCTCGGTAAAGGTGGTGGTGATGTAGATCAGCGTTCCCAGGGTGCCGTCGGCGTACTTCACGTCGGCGTAGAGCCAGCCGTGCTGCGCGGGCGATGGACGGCCCGTCTCGCCGAAGCCCGGCAGCAGGGGCCGCAGATCCTCGCCGCTGATCGCGATCTTGGCCCCGAAGTCGACCCGCACGCGCTCGATAGCATTCGCCAGATCGTCGAACTGGTATTTCGGGTCCGCGCCGGCGTCCACCGCAATGATGAGGCGGCAGCGGCGGCGCACAAGCTCGTAGATGCCGAGATTGTCGAAATGACCTCCGTCGGTCAGCTCGACGAAGGGCCAGCGCTCGCGAAAGCCGAAGCCGAAGAGCGCCGGGAGCCCCGGCCAAAGGAATTTCGGCTTGGCCATCCGGCCGGGAGGACGGCCGGGATTCGTTACCCAGTAACCCAGGCGGACGTTGGCCATGCGCAGCACAAAGGACAGCGCGCGGTTCCGGGTCGGCCCATGACCCGCAACGCCCGCCTCCGGGTTCAGGGCCGCGCCTGAGGTCGCCATGGCACTGGCCAGGGTAACCGATCCCCCCATGAATTCCTTGGTCCGACGCCAGCCGGTGGCCGAACTGCCGCAATACAGGGGCGAGAGCACGAAGCTGTCCCCGCCCCGGCCTCTGAAGCGCGCATCCTGCGCATCCACCAGCACCACGTTGGTGTTGATGAGATGGTACGGCCCCCGAGCGTCTTCGACCCGGCAGGCGTCGTGCAGTCGCATTCGGTCTGCCGCCTCGCTACCCCCCGTTAACACGCTGTCTCCTGCAAGCTGCGGCAGGAACGTCCCCATCAGGCGATCGCGGTAATAGCGGTGCATGGAGACGCTGTTCATGTCGGCGGTGGCGCCCACGACAAGGGGCAGAAGCAGGATCAAGTACCACCAGCCAGGCGAATTGTGCAGCGGCGCGTTTGCGGTTGCGGCGAGCACGCCCACATGGGCGAGCAGCAGTAGTCCGTAGATGAGCAGCATGCCACCCAGCCAGGCGGTGATCGGGCCCGCCAGCCAGGATCCGCCTGCGCCGGAGCGTCCCTGCCGGTAGGCGCCCCATGCCGGGAGCATGCCGACCAGGGCGGTTGCCGCCCCCGTGAGGGCAGTGACGGTGCTCTTGTCCTGGACCCATCGGCTCACGGCCTCGACGACATAGGACACACTGCCGGCGAGCAGCAGAAACACTGCCAGCATCAACAGAAAGCCCATGGCGACGGCCCACCACCGGCGCATCCGCAAGGCCAGCTTCTCGGCTTGGCCGCTTCTGAACAAGTTGCTGGCCAGTGCGTAGACCAATGACAGGACGGCCATCAGGCCCAGGGAGGCCAGACCCAGGGTGAGGGGAGGCAGGCCCAGGCTCGTACCGTGGTCGCTTGCCGGTGCCGTGACACCCTGAAACGGGTGATTGGTGAGGCGCAGCAGCGCGAAATAGGCGCCGCACAGCAGCGGAAAGTAGATGCCCAGGCTCACGACCACGTTTCCGAGCAGGACGCCCACCAGAGCCGCCAGGTTGAGCCCGTGGCCGGGAACGAGGAATTCGGCGTGCTGCCGCAGCCAGTACAGCACCGCGTTCATGCCGGCGGTGGTGGCGGGACCCTCGGCAGTCTTCTCCGGGACAAAGCCTGCAGTGCCCTGGGCGCGGCGGGTGCCGAAGGGGAAATCATCCGGGTCCAGGCCGAATGCACGCTCGCGCTCTATCTTTTGATGCAGCAGCCAGGTGAGGCAAGTGCCGATGTACCCCCCGCCGGAGACCGTGGAGAGATAATCGAGCCGCCTCATCCACCCGGCTCTGGCCAGGGACTGCATAATCCCCAGGCAGAAGCTCGCCGAGCGTATGCCCCCGCCGGACAGGGCCAGTGCCACCAGGTCCGAGGCCGAGTCGCCGGCATCGCTCCCGGAGGAGCCGGCCTTGTCGCCTGGGGTGGCCGCCGCCGATCTGCTGCGCCGAGCCTTGACGTATTCCAGCTCCTGCGCCACCACGCCGTGCGCGCCGCCGTACGTGTTATCCCCCGGGTCGTAACGCAGGTACTCAGTGCTTTCGGCTTTCGAATTGCGGTTGTTCCTTGCCATTGCCGCGTACTCCCGCTGTGTCCCCGCCCATGTGGCCTCCCGGAGCACGTTCAGTCCCGGAAGGTGTTCCCTGCCATCGGCCCCGGGTACACCGCCGCCTGCACGCGGGTCCACCGGCGCCTGCATGGCACATCCCCGATTCTCAGCGTACCTCCACCCCTTGCTCTCGCAGGTGGGCCTTCACCTCGGCGATGGGCACTTCGCGGCGGTGAAAGATCCCGGCGGCCAGAGCCGCCTCGACGCCCGTCCGGTCGAACACCTCCGAGAAGTGCTCCACCCGGCCGGCGCCGCTGGAGGCGATGACGGGAATGGTGACCGCCCCGCGCACGGCGTTGATCAGCTCCAGGTCGAAGCCGGCACCGGTGCCGTCCCGGTCGATGGAGTTCAGCAGGACCTCGCCGGCGCCAAGCTCCTGGGCCAGGCGGGCGAACTCGACGGCGTCGAGCTCGCGGCCTTCGCGGCCGCCTTTCACGGTGCACTGGAACCAGCAGTACTCCTCGCCGTTGGGGCCCGGAATGGCGGTGCGCACGGTGCGGTGGGGAGTCTCCGCGGGTGAGCGCACATACACCCGGCGCGGGTCCACCGAGATCACCACTGCCTGGTTGCCGTAGACGCGGGCAATCTGCTCGATGGAGCTGTTGCCCGTCCTGTTGCCGCTTTCCCGGTAGGCCTCAACCGCGTAGACCGCGTCGCTGCCGATGGAGATCTTGTCGGCACCCGAGCGGAAGTACTCGGCCGCCACGTCCAGCGCCGAGTGGTAGCTGCCGTTGGAATCGGTGAACTCGCGGATCCCACCGCCGATCGTCAGGGGCACGAACACATTCTCGGAGGTACGCCGCAGCACCTCCAGCATCGGCTGGTCCTCCAGTGGAAAGTCACGGAAGCCGGTGATGTTCAAGAACGTCACCTCGTCGGCGTCCTCCTCGTAGTAACGCCTTGCCAGCTCCACCGGCTTGCCCAGGTTGCGTACCTCGCCCTGCTCGCGCACGTCGTATTGATCGCCCTTGGTGACCACCAGATCGCCGTGGTCGTTGGTGCGTACGTCCAGGCAGGCGATGATGCGCTTGGCGAAGCGGGTCGGCGACTCGGTCTCGGCGGCGGAGTGGTCGGCGTCGGTGGCCAGGGACTGCGCGGCCAGGAAGCGGCGCAGCACCTCCAGGCCGATCTGGCCGCTCTTCTCGGGGTGGAACTGTACCGCCGCCACGTTGCCCTTCTGTACGCCGCTGATGAATCGGGTGCCGTAGTCGGTGGTGGCCATTACCCACTCCCGGTTACTTTCCTCGATGACGGCGCGGTAGGAGTGCACGAAGTAGACCTTCTCGCCGGCGTAAGCATCCAGCAGGGCCGAGCCTTTGAGCACGTGCAGGCCATTCCAGCCCATGTGCGGCACGCTCAGATCAGCATCGTCGAAGCGCCGCACCTGCCCGGGAATGATCCCCAGCCCCGGCACGCCCGGCGACTCCTCGCTGCCCTCGAACAGGGTCTGCAGGCCGATGCAGATGCCGAAGAAGGGCCGGCCCTCGTGCAGGTACCGCTGCAAGGGCTCCACGTACCCGGATTGGGTCAGGCGCTGCATGGCGCTGCCAAAGGCTCCGACCCCCGGAAACACCAGCTTGTGGGCTTCGAGGATATCCTCGGGCCGGGTGACGTCGCGCACCTCGAACCCGAGCTTGCGAATGGCATTGCGCAAGCTGCGCACGTTGCCGGCGCCGTAGTCGAGAAGGGTGATGGGCTGCATGACCTGATCCTGTGTGCTCGGTGCCGCGCAAGGCCGGCAGGAGGAGGGAGAAAGCATCGCACGGGCGGGCAGGAGGTGCAAAGCTCTGCCGGGACACACGGGCCGGGCCCAGCTTCCACACCCGCGCCGCCGAGCCGCAATCTGTTGCAAATAGAAATGCGAACGGTTATCGTTTGCGCCCGACAGATTTGTGAGTACGTTCCATGAAGATTGCCCTGTTAGCCCTTCTGATTCTGCCGGCGGCGGCCCTGGCCGCCGATGCGGAGTTCACCCTGCTCATCAAGAGCAACGCGTTCACCCCGGCGGAGCTGCGCGTGCCGGCGGGTAAGCGGATCAAGCTGGTGGTGCAGAACCAGGACCCAACCCCGGAGGAATTCGAGAGCTACGAGCTGAACCGTGAGAAGGTCATCGCCGGCAGCTCCCACGGCTTCGTCTTCATCGGCCCCCTGGACCCCGGGCGCTACCCGTTCTTTGGCGAGTTCCACAAGCAGACGGCGCACGGCGTGGTCATCGCGGAATAGCAGGCCTGCCATGTGCGGTGCCCTCGAGAGAAGATACGCATGAAACCAACCTCGGTCCTGGCCGCCGCGATGCTCCTCTGTTGTCTGCGTTCGGCTCTTGCCGGCCCGTCCGACTACGTCTACGAGCCCAGGGTCGAGTATGGAGAGAAGGAGATCGACTTCAAGCTCGGCCAAGCCAGCCATCGCGCCCCGGGGGACGATCTGCAGGCAGCCGCCAGCCTGGCCTTCGGTTACGGCGCGATGGAGCGCTGGTTCACGGAGGTGTATGTGAAATGGGAACGCACCGATCCCGGCAACACCCACTATGACGCCGTGGAGTGGGAGAACAAGCTGCAGCTTACCGAGACCGGCGAGTACCCGGTGGACCTCGGCTTCATCACCGAGATCGAGCGGCCTAGAGACCACGACGAGGGCTGGGAAGTCAGGGCCGGCCCGCTGTTCCAGACCGATTTCGGCAGGCTCCAGGTCAACGCTAACCTGCTGTTCACCCACAACTTCGACGCGGCGACCACCAATGCGACTCAGTTTGGCTACCAGACGCAGGTGAAGTACCGCTGGAAGCCGGAATTCGAGTTCGGTCTGCAAGGCTTCGGCGACATGGGGGACTGGGATCATTGGGGTGACAACGGTCAGCAGTCACAGCGCTTCGGTCCGGCCGTGTTCGGCAAGATCGGCGTGGGAGCCCATCAGGCCGTGCGCTACAACGCCGGGCTGCTGTTCGGGACCACCGACGGGGCTCCCGAGCGTACGCTGCGCGCCCAGGTCGAGTACGAGTTCTGACCGTATCACGGGTGTACCGAGGGGCGCGGCTCCGCCCGTTTCAACGTGGGGCAAACGGTTCGCTTCCTCTGCCAGCGCAATGCAGCGAGCTTGCTCGCGAAGGCGAAAGGGCCCGCACCCCTGCAATTCGCCGGCAAGCTGGCCTGTACACCGGCTTATCCGCGGGGTAGGAGCGGGCACTAGCCCGCGAACTCCTGGCACGGCCTCGTGTTGGTTCGCGGCCCTACCGCCGCTCCTACAGGCCCATCTCGGCGGCGTCGGCGATGGGCTGCTGTGCCACGCTGGCCGGCGTGGCCGGGCAGGTCCGGGGTGGCGCATTCGTCGGCCGCTGTGCTTGGCACCGCCAGTGGTGAGCCTGGTCTGAGAAGTCCGGGCTTGCATCTCGTTCATTCCCGCCGGCTTGTGAGCCACCCTGCTATGATCTGTCTACCCGAAACGGCCACCAGGTGACTCATGCGCATACGCGACAGCATTCGGGCGTTGCCCGAGACTCTTCTCTGCATCCGCCGCACCCTGCTCACCGCCGCCTGCGTTCTGCTGGCCGGCGGCTGCGTGTCGACCAGCGGCGGTCCTTACGGCTACCTGGCGTATCAACAGGTGCAGTCGGGCTCGGTGCTGACTCTTAACTCCTCATTGACCATTCCGCCCGGGTGGGCGTCAGTTAAGTTGCAGGGCGGACAAGTAGTGAAGCGGCCCAGGGAGATGGTGCCTTACTGCATCCTGCTCACCTCCATCGTGCGCGACACGAGTCAGACCGTAGAGCCGGACAGCTTCGAAATCCGGCGGGTTCGCCGCTCGATCAGCCCCAGCAGCGACTTTGGCGCTCTTCAGCCCCTGCGTGTAGCGGCGTTGGACATGGGCATTGGAGCCATCACGGCCGCCTGGCAGGGGGGCGACGGCTCTCCGACCCAGATTTTCTACAAGACGGCCTTCGACCTGCGCTCGCCCCGGCAGCCGAACGTCATGAGTTTGACCTGCCAGTGGGACCAGATGACCGCCTCCGGTGCGGCCTTCGCCCGCCACCTGACGGTGCAGGAGGTGCGCCAGACTCTGGGTGACCTGTTTACGTTGACGGTTGCCGGGCAAGCCAGCCGCCCCTAGACAGCCCTCACTAGATCGGCGTCCACGGGCGCTTGTGCGGTGCCTGGGACCGTGATGCCCGAGGGGCCCAGGGGCCGGATCCTTAGGCCGTGCCGCCTATGTGGGGCTCCCGCGGCGTGGCCGGGTATCGTCCTTTCGCCGCCGCTTGCTTCGGGTATAATCATATGTGTCGTTAAGGACTCGTTTTCGTATACGCGGCAATGTCCCGCAAACCGGAACCTATAGTTCGCCTCCCCCACCGTGGTCGCCAATTTCATTGCGGACACCATCGGCAAGCCGGTAGCGGCGCGCGTAGCCTCTGCCCGGTACCAGATCCGACCCCGGCGCTGTCGCAGGGGGACGTCCATGGGCGTACCCCGTGCGACCGCCTTCAATGGACACCACACGCCTCGGCGCGTACTGCGCGGTTCAAAGAATGTGCGACAGGCTCAGGTGAATCATGATGGGGGTTGAAGGCAGGCTCCAAAGGCAGTTTCTCGCGGCATGGCTGCGCGATCCGCTCGCCATGGGTGCCGTGGCCTCCAGCAGCGCGCGCCTGGCGCGGCAGATGGCGGCGCAGATCGAACCGACTAGCGGCTGCGTGTTGGAGCTTGGTGCAGGGACCGGGGCCATTACCCGCGCCCTGCTTGCACGCGGGGTCGCGCCGGAGCGACTGACGCTGGTGGAGCGGGACCGGCGGCTGGCTGGCATACTGCACCGGCGGTTTCCCGGCGTCTCCGTCCTGGTGGGCGATGCAGGCCAGCTCAGGCGCTTGATCCGTCGCGGCCAGGAGCAGCCGGTTGCCGCAGTGGTGTCGAGTCTGCCGCTACTGAGCATGAGCGCCCTGACTCGCTTGCGCGTGCTCGCCCAGGTGTCCGCGCTACTGGGACCTGAGGGCAAGCTGGTGCAATTTACCTATTCTCCGAAGCCGCCGATCCCCGCGCGGCTCACGGATGCACTGAGCTTGACCGGTACCCGGGTTGCAAGGGTGTTTTGGAATCTGCCGCCGGCGGCGGTATGGGTGTACCGGCGCCGGGGGAAGCCTCTGCTACAGCGGTCACCCGTCGTGACCCAGGCCGGCGTACGGGGGGACACGCAGACGATACCCACGGTGCCCCAAGGCGCCGTCGCTTCCTGTGGCCGTTGAAAGTCTGCGGAGATGGTGCCGAGGAGAGGACTTGAACCTCCACTGGGTTTCCCCAACTAGCACCTGAAGCTAGCGCGTCTACCAATTCCGCCACCTCGGCAGGTGAGGATCCCCCCGCGGGGAGGGCGCAATTTACCCACGGGCGGTGCGGATGTCAATGCACTGCGTCGCTTCCACGCGGCAGCTGAGCCTGCCCCCTGGGCCGTGCGATTCGGTCCCGTACCCCCGCCCGTACTACAATGAACCACCGGCCCGAGCGCGGGCGCCCCACAGAGATACCATGAGCAAGCGACAGAAACGGAGCACCTGGCGGGATCAGGATCCCCAGGCCGAGCGCGAGGCGCGCATCTACGAGCGGCCCATCCCCAGCCGCGACTTCATACTCCAGCACCTGGCCGAGACCGGCAAGCCCCGGACCTGGGAGGTTCTGTGCGCGGAGCTGGGCCTGGACGAGGAGGGCGCCGAGGCCCTGCGCCGGCGGCTCAACGCCATGGTCCGGGACGGTCAGATTATTCGCAACCGTCGCGAGGGCTACCTGCCGGTCAACAGCACGGACCTGGTGCGGGGCCGGGTGGTGGGGCACCCGGACGGCTATGGCTTCCTCATTCCCGACGAAGGCGGCGGCGACTACTACTTGTCGCCCCGGGAGATGCGGGAGCTGATGCACGGCGACCGGGCCGTGGTGAGGCTGGCGGGAGTGGATCGGCGCGGGAGGCGGGAGGCGGCCCTGGTGGAGGTGCTGGAGCGCAACACCCAGCAGATGGTGGGGCGGTTCTTCATGGAGAAGGGTATCGGCATCGTGGTGCCCGATAACAGCCGGATCAGCCATGAGATCCTGGTTGCGCCCGAGAATCGTGGCGAAGCGGTCCACGGCCAGATCGTCGTGGTGGAGCTGATCGAGCAGCCGAGCCGCCGCGCCCGTCCGATGGGCCGGGTGGTGGAGATCCTGGGCGATCATATGGGTCCGGGGATGGAGATTGACATCGCCATCCGTTCTCACGGCCTGCCCTACGAGTGGCCCGAGGCCGTACAGGCCGAGATTGCCGATCTGGGTCACGCGGTACCGGAGCAGGTCAAGGCCGGACGGCTGGACCTGCGCAACGTGGCGCTGGTCACGATCGACGGTGCTGACGCCAAGGACTTCGACGACGCGGTGTACTGTGAGCGTAAGCCCAAGGGCTGGCGGCTGCTGGTGGCCATCGCGGACGTTTCGGCCTACGTCCATCCCGGCACCGCCCTCGATGACGAGGCGGTGCTGCGGGGTACCTCGGTCTACTTCCCAGGACGGGTTATCCCCATGCTGCCGGAGGTGCTGTCCAACGGGCTGTGCTCCTTGAACCCCGAGGTGGACCGTCTGTGCATGGTCTGCGAGATGTATGTGAGCCAGAGCGGGGAGGTCACCCGTACCCGCTTCCACGAGGCGGTAATGCGCTCCCACGCCCGGCTGACCTACGACGAGGTGGCCGGGATGCTGGTGGACAAGGACGAGCGCCTGCGCAAGAAGCACGCCGCCCTACTGCCCCATCTGGACGATCTCTATGGTCTGTACAAGGTCCTGCGCGTGTCGCGGGAGGCGCGTGGGGCCATCGATTTCGAGACCACCGAGACCCGGATTATCTTCGGGCTGGAGAAGAAGATCGAGCGCATCGAGCCGGTGCAGCGCAATGACGCCCATAAGCTCATCGAGGAGTGCATGGTGGCTGCCAACGTGGCCGCAGCCAAGTTCCTGCTCAGGAAGAAGGTCCCGGCGCTGTACCGGGTTCACGAGGGCCCGACGCTGGACAAGCTGGAGAACCTGCGCGAGTTTCTGCGGGAGCTGGGTCTGAAGCTGGGCGGCGGCGACGCCCCCGAGCCGCGCCATTACGCCAAGCTGATCGACCAGGTGGCTACGCGCCCGGACACGCATCTGATCCAGACGGTGCTGCTGCGCTCGTTGTCCCAGGCCGTGTACAGCCCGGACAACATCGGCCACTTCGGTCTGGCGCACGCCGCCTACGCTCACTTCACTTCGCCCATCCGCCGCTATCCCGACCTGCTGGTGCACCGGGCTATCCGCCATGTGCTGCGCGGCGGCAAGGCTCCCGATTTCAGCTACAGCCACACGACCATGGTATCCCTGGGCCAGCACTGCTCCATGAGCGAGCGCCGCGCCGACGACGCGACCCGTGATGCGGAGGACTGGCTCAAGGCGGAGTACATGCTGGACAAGGTGGGCCAGTCGTTCGACGGCATCGTCACCGGCGTGACTTCTTTCGGCTTGTTCGTAGAGCTGGACCAGATCTATGCCGAGGGGCTGGTTCACGTCACCACCCTCAAGGCCGACTACTACCATTTCGAGCCGGCCCACCACCGGCTGGTGGGAGAGCGTACCGGACGCATATTCCGCCTGGGCGACCGCCTGCGGGTGAAGGTGATGCGCGTGGACCTGGATGAGAAGAAGATCGACTTCGAGCCCGTGGACATGGCTCCCCCGGGTCCCAAGGGTGCCGTGGCCAAACGCGGCGGCCCCCGCCGGGGCCGCACCGGCCGGAAGAAGGCTCGGGTGTGAGGGGACAGCGGAGGGCAGGGAGCAGGCTGTGGACCGTAGGCTTTAGGCTGAAGGGGAAGAGCGGGCAGCACAGGGTATGCGGCGTGGTGCGAAGCTCCACCCTTTACTCCTGCAGCCCCGAGCCTTAAGCCTCAAGCCCACAGCCTCCCGCAATGTCCTACCTCTACGGCCTGCACTCCGTCTCAGCCT
Organism: uncultured Ectothiorhodospiraceae bacterium; assembly: GCA_964461215.1. Lineage (GTDB taxonomy): Bacteria > Pseudomonadota > Gammaproteobacteria > JAABTG01 > JAABTG01 > CAYWTP01. Next base: position 14,922 of record CAYWTP010000029.1, read on the forward strand.
TGCTGGAGACCGATCCGGGGCAGATCGAGTCCTTGTGGGTGCTGCGTAGCCGCAAGGATTCCCGGCTGACACGGCTGGTGGAGCGGGCTCGGCGGGGCGGGGTGGCGTTGCGGGAAGTGGATCGCCGTGCCCTGGATGAGCTGGCCCCCGGGGGGCGGCACCAGGGGGTAGTGGCGGCGTGCCGGGCGGCTCCGGTGCTGGGCGAGCCGGACCTGGATGCCCTGCTCGATAGCCTTCAAGCGCCGCCCCTGCTGCTGATACTGGACGGGGTTCAAGATCCCCACAACCTCGGTGCCTGCTTGCGTACGGCTGACGCCACAGGGGTGCACGCCGTGGTGGTACCCCGGGATCGGGCGGCAGGGCTGACCCCGGTGGTGCGCAAGGTGGCCAGCGGCGGTGCCGAGAGCGTACCCCTGGTGCAGATCACTAATCTGGCCAGGGTCCTGGGCGTCTTGCAGCAGCGCGGGATCTGGCTGGTAGGCCTGGCCGGCGAGGCCGAGCAGCCGCTATACCGCGCCGACCTCAAGGGTCCCCTGGCCCTGGTCCTGGGCGGCGAAGAAAAGGGCCTGCGGCGCCTCACCCGTGAGCACTGCGATCTGCTGGCCCGGATTCCGATGCTGGGGGCCGTGGAGAGCTTGAACGTGTCGGTAGCCGCGGGCGTATGCTTGTATGAGGCGCTCAGGCAGAGAAACAGCGCCGGAGGCGAGTGGCAGAGGGGAAATTATGAATCTTGAATGGTGAATTGAGGGGCGGACTTCGCACATTCCCCCTTGACTCCGCCCGCGGCCAAGCCATTCTTTTCACGCCTTACGGCCAATCCCATTGCACCCAACCCTAGGCTCCAATACAATACTTCGCTTTTCCCAGCTCCCCCCGCACGGGGCGGAGCCTTCTCCTTGCCTTACCGCAATCGTGCGGAAGGCTGTAACCCGTAAGGAGTCATCACTAAGATGCGTCACTACGAGATCGTCTTTCTGGTCCACCCGGATCAGAGCGAGCAGGTGCCCGCGATGATTGAGCGCTACCGCTCGATGATCGAAACCGGCCAGGGGCAGATCCACCGGCTGGAGGACTGGGGGCGGCGCCAGCTCGCCTATCCCATCTCCAAGATGCACAAGGCGCACTACGTCCTGATGAACATCGAGTGTTCCCAGGAGGTTCTTAACGAGCTCACCAGTGCCTTCAAGTTCAACGACGCCGTGCTGCGCAACATGGTAATCACGCGCAACGAGGCAGTTACTGAGCCTTCTGCCATGGCCAAGGCCAAGGAGGAAGGGGACGAGCGGGGTGGCAGAGTCGACCGTGAGGAGCAGAGCGGCGGTCCGGACCGCCCGACTCGGGCTCGCGATGCGGATGCATCCGACGAGGACACGTCCAACCCGGAAGAGGCTGAGTAAGGCTCGTTCCGGGACCAGCATCCAGATTGAGGGTAAGTCATGTCACGTTTCTTTCGCCGCAAGAAGTACTGCCGGTTCACGGCCGAGGGCGTCAAGGAGATCGATTACAAGGACCTGGTCACGCTTAAGGCCTACGTCAGTGAGACCGGGAAGATTGTGCCGAGCCGGATCACCGGGACCAAGTCCAGGTATCAGCGTCAGCTTGCCAGGGCGGTGAAGCGGGCGCGCTACTTGGCGCTTCTTCCTTACAGCGACGCCCACGGCTGAGTGCACCTCACGTAACCCGAGGCTGGGGTGCGCGCATTAGCGGCCTTCATCATGCGGGGCCGCATGCAGGCGGTGATGGTAGCGGCTGTATGCACCATCCTGTCCGCTATTGTTGCTCCGCTAAGCTACCTGGGCAGCGGAGCCATCGGCTTGGTGACTCTGCGCCTGGGGGCAGCCCAAGGCTCCGTGGTCATGGTCGGTGCCGCCCTCGCGGCAGGCATTCTGAGCCTGTTGACGGTGCATACGGCGGTTCCGGTGGCCGCGCTGGCCGTGATGTTGTGGTTGCCGGTGTGGGCACTGGCGTTGCTCCTGCGCCGAACCGCCTCGCAGGGCGCCGCGCTGGGGGTTGCCGCGGGGCTTGCCGCTTTGGGTGTGATTACGGTGCACCTGGTGCTCGGGACTCCAGTGGCCTGGTGGCAGAAGGTGCTGGAGCAGGCGGTGGCGCCGGTGTTGGAGCGCAGGGGGGTGACCCTGGCCCCGGGAGCCATGCACCAGGCGGCGCTGATGATGACGGGGATGCTCGCGGCTGCGACCGTGTTAGGAGTGGCGATCTCTTTGTTCCTCGCTCGCTGGTGGCAGTCGCTGCTCTACAACCCGGGCGGCTTCGGCGGCGAGTTCCGGTCTATACGGCTGGATCGGCGCATCGCCGTGGTGACCCTGCTCGCTGTGCTGGTTGCGGTGGCGGGGGGGCAGACGCTGCGGCCCCTGGGAGTCGACCTGGTGCTCGTGGCAGTGGTTCTATACATGCTCCAGGGCCTGGCGTTGGCCCACGCGCTGGTGCGCACGCGCGGAGCGTCCGTGGGATGGCTGGTGGCGCTTTATCTGGCGTTGGTTTTCTTATGGCCCTATGCCATGCTGGCCGTGGCAACTGCCGGCCTCGCGGATGCCTGGATGGACTTCCGGTCGCAATCCGCGCGGTCCTAGCCTGCAACTCATCCGTGAGGTGAATCGATGGAAGTCATTTTACTTGAGAGGGTCCAGAACCTGGGGATGCTCGGGGACAAGGTCAGGGTCCGGCCTGGATACGGAAGGAACTTCCTGATCCCAACGGGCAAGGCCGTGGCCGCCACGGAGGACAATCTGAAGGCATTCGAGACCCGGCGCGCGGTACTGGAGAAGGAAGAGCAGGAAGCCCTTGCTGCAGCCCAGGCCCGTGCCAACACGCTGAAGGCTGTGCGCGTGACCATTGCCCGTAAGGCGGGTGAGGAGGGCCGCTTGTTCGGCTCGGTTGGCGCCTCGGATATCGCAGAGGCGGTTACTGCAGTCGGGCTGGAGCTGCACAAGGGCGAGATCCGGCTCGCGGAAGGTCCGTTGCGCCGTGCCGGGGAGTATGACATCGTCTTGCACCTGCATACGGACGTGGATGCCTCCGTTAAGGTTGAGATCGTCGCGGAGGAATAACGCCGGTCCAGGCCCTGCCGCAACCGGCGGGGCGGGTCCCCTGGCGCCAACCCCAGCTTGGTAGGAACGCCCGATCACGCGGGCGCGAGGGAGTCTGCGATGCCGGATCCCGTCTGGCGCGACCAGGAGGGCGAGCTGCAGGCATCGAGCCTGAAAGTGCCGCCGCACTCCATCGAGGCCGAGCAGTCGGTGCTCGGCGGCCTCATGCTGGACAACGCCACCTGGGACCAGGTCGCGGACCTGGTGGGCGAGGCGGATTTTTACCGCCGCAGTCACCGCCTGATCTTCACGGCGGTGGCTTCGCTGGCCGAGAACAGCAATCCCTTCGACGTCGTCACCCTCTCCGAGTGGCTGGAAAAGCGTGGCGAGCTGAACGAGGCCGGCGGACTCGCCTATCTGGGCGAGCTGGCCAGGAATACCCCCAGCGCCGCCAACGTCAAGGCCTACGCTCGGATCGTGCGGGACCGGGCAGTGCTGCGCCAGCTCGTCCGGGTGGCCGGCGAGATTGCCGATTCGGCTTACAGCACTGAGGGCAGGGACACGCCCGAGCTTCTGGACAACGCCGAGAAGCTGGTGTTTGATATCGCCGACCACGGCGCGCGCGGCCGGGGCGGTTTCTCCCCCATCAAGGATCTGCTGGTCAAGGCCGTCGACCGCATCGATACCTTGTTCCAGCAGGACAACCCCATCACGGGGGTGCCCACCGGATTCACCGATCTGGACGAGCTGACCTCCGGTTTGCAGCGCTCGGACCTCGTCATCGTGGCCGGCAGGCCGTCGATGGGAAAAACTTCCTTCGCGATGAACCTGGCCGAGCACGCGGTGATCCGGGACAAGTTGCCCGTGGCCGTGTTCAGCATGGAGATGCCAGGCGAGCAATTGGTCATGCGCATGATGTCCTCGCTGGGTCGTATCGACCAGCACAAGGTGCGCACGGGCAAGCTGCGCGACGACGACTGGCCGCGCCTGACCTCGGCGGTAGGCCTGCTTTCCGAAGCATCCATGTTCATCGACGATACGCCGGCGTTGACGCCTACCGAGCTGCGCGCCCGCTGCCGGCGTTTGAAGCGCGAGCATTCCGATCTGGGGCTGGTGGTCATCGACTACCTGCAGCTCATGCAGGTGCCGGGGAGCAAGGAGAACCGGGCCACCGAGATCTCCGAGATCTCGCGCTCGCTCAAGGCCCTGGCCAAGGAGCTGCACGTCCCGGTGATCGCCCTGTCCCAGCTCAACCGCAGCCTGGAGCAGCGCCCCAACAAACGGCCGGTGATGTCGGACCTGCGCGAATCGGGCGCCATCGAGCAGGACGCCGACGTGATCGTCTTCATCTACCGCGACGAGGTCTACAACGACGAGAGTCCGGACAAGGGCACCGCGGAGATCATCATCGGCAAGCAGCGTAACGGCCCCATCGGCACCACCCGTCTGACCTTTCTCGGCCAGTACACCCGCTTCGAGAATTTTGCCCCCGAGTTCTATTCCAGCGAGGCCCTTGGATGAGTCGTGGCGCCGGTGCGTTGATCGACCTGGCGGCATTGCGGCACAACCTCGGCCAGGCCCGCCGCGCCGCCCCCGACAGCCGGGTGATGGCCGTGATCAAGGCCAATGCCTATGGCCACGGCCTGCTGCGGGTGGCCGGTGCCCTGCGGGAGGCCGACGCCTTTGCCGTGGCCAGCGTCGAGGAGGCCCGGGAACTGCGCGAGGCCGGGATCGACACGCGGGTCGTGGTGCTGGAGGGCTTCTTTGATCGGGATGATCTGGAACAGGCCAGCCGTCTCGGTCTCGAACTGGTGGTGCATCACGAGGAGCAGCTGGCCCTGCTGGAGCGGACCGCCCTGGCGCGGCCGGTGACGGTCTGGCTCAAGGTCGACAGCGGCATGCACCGGCTCGGCTTCAGCAGCGAGCTGGTGGCCGCGGCCCGAGAGCGCCTGCGGGCCTGCGCCCAGGTCGCTGCTCCGCTGCACTGGATGACCCATCTGGCCTGCGCGGACGATCGTCGTGATCCGCGCACCGAGCGCCAGCTGCAGGGCTTTCGCGATGTGCTGGGCGCCGAGCCGGGCGAACGCTCGGTGGCCAACTCCGCCGGCATTCTCGGCTGGCCCGCGACCCACGCCGCCTGGAACCGTCCTGGCATCATGCTCTACGGCGCCTCGCCCTTCATCGGCGGCCGCGCCGAGCGCGATGACCTGCGTCCCGTAATGACCCTCTCCACCCGCCTGATTGCGGTCAACCAACTGCGCAAGGGCGACGCGGTGGGCTACGGCGCCGCCTGGGTCTGCCCCGAGGACATGCCGGTGGGGGTGGCCGCCATCGGTTACGGTGACGGCTATCCGCGCCACGCCAAGGCCGGCACCCCGGTGCTGGTCAACGGCCGCCGGGCCGCGCTGGTCGGCCGGGTCTCCATGGACATGATCTGCCTCGACCTGCGCGGCTATCCGGCGGCCCACGTCGGCGACCCGGTGGTGTTGTGGGGCGAGGGCCTGCCGGTGGAGGAGGTGGCGCGCCACGCCGGCACCATTCCGTATGAACTGCTCTGCGGGGTGACCGCGCGGGTGCCGGTGAGCGAACGCGACGGCGACTGAGCATGGCCAAAGCCAAGACCGTCTACGTCTGCTCCGCCTGCGGCGCCGCCTCGCCCAAGTGGGCCGGGCAGTGCGGCGAATGCGGCGCCTGGAACACCCTGGTTGAGAGCGTGGATGCGCCGGTGCCGGCCCGCGGCGGGCGCTTCGCCGGCTATGCCGGCAAGGCCGGCGGGGTGCGGGTGCAGCGCCTGAGCGAGGTGGCGCCGGGCGAGGTGCAGCGCACCGCCACCGGCCTGGCCGAGCTCGATCGGGTCCTGGGTGGGGGGCTGGTGCCGGGCTCGGTGACCCTGATCGGCGGCGATCCGGGGATCGGCAAGTCGACCCTGCTGCTGCAGACCCTGTGCGAACTCGGCCGCGCCCAGGCGGCGCTCTATGTCAGCGGCGAGGAGTCGCCGGAGCAGATCAGCCTGCGCGCCCACCGTCTCAGCCTGCCCAGCGACGGCGTCGACCTGCTGGCCGAGACCAATGTGGAGGCGATCCTCGCCCTGCTGGTGGAACGGCGGCCCCAGGTGCTGGTGATCGACTCGATCCAGACCATCTATTCCGAGGCTCTGCAGTCGGCCCCCGGCTCGGTGGCCCAGGTGCGCGAGAGCGCGGCCCAGCTGGTGCGCTACGCCAAGCAGAGCGGCGCGGCCCTGTTCCTGGTGGGACACGTCACCAAGGAGGGGCAGCTGGCGGGGCCGCGGGTGCTGGAGCACATGGTCGACGCGGTGCTCTATTTCGAGGGCGACAGCAACTCCCGCTATCGAGTGATTCGCGCGGTGAAAAACCGCTTCGGCGCGGTCAACGAGCTGGGGGTGTTCGCCATGACCGACCGCGGCCTGCGCGAGGTCAGCAACCCTTCGGCGATCT
>CAYWTP010000030.1:0-880 GCA_964461215.1 uncultured Ectothiorhodospiraceae bacterium
CCTGCAAACCTCACATGGACACCGCGTACTTGGCTTAAGAACTAACCTATGAAGGTGGACTGAAGTTCGATATCTGCTTGTCTTTGCCGTGTGTGCCCCGTGGTGAAATTCCTATTGTCTTTGCCCAGTGCTTCCCCGTGTTGCCTGTGGCGAATCTGCTCATCATTAGCTACTGCGTTCACCCCTGCGCCAGACCCTGCATGATGGCGTGGTAGCTATTGAAGCGGCGGTGGTCGATGGCATCGGCCTCCACCGCCGCGCGCAGCGCGCAATCGGGCTCCCGGTCATGGCGGCAGTCGCGGAACCGGCACTGACCCAGGTAGGGCCGGAACTCGGTGAAACCCGGGGCGATATGCTCCGGCGGGAGGTGCCATAGCCCAAAGTCCCGTACCCCGGGGGAATCGATGAGGTCTCCGCCCGCCGGCAGGTGATACAAGGTGGTGGTCACCGTTGTGTGGCGTCCCAGCAGCGTGGTTTCGTTGACGGCCCGTACGCTTACCTCGCTCCGCGGTACCAGGTGCTTGACCAGGGAGGACTTGCCCACGCCGGACTGGCCGACCAGGATGCTCGTGCGGTCCTTGAGCTGCTCGGAAAGCTGCGCCAGGCCATCGGCAAGCTTGGTGCTCGAATGACACACGGGGTATCCCAGGCGGGCGTACACCGCCAAGTGCTGTGAAGCTTGCGCCAGGGCTGGCTCGGATAGCGTATCGGTCTTGTTGAGCACAATGACGGCGCGTAGCCGGAAGTATTCGGCCGCCACCAGATAGCGGTCCAGGAGGCCTTCCTGGAACGGCGGAGCGGGGGCGGCCACGATGACGATCTGATCGAGGTTCGCTGCCAGCGCCCGTTGTCGCCCACCCTCATCGGGACGGTACAGCAC
>CAYWTP010000030.1:890-21263 GCA_964461215.1 uncultured Ectothiorhodospiraceae bacterium
GGCAGGATTGCCGCCACCACGCCACTGCGGGCTTCCGTGGACTCCCATAGCACCCGGTCGCCGCTCACCGGGCGTTCCGAGCGGCGCCGGGTCACGCAGCGGTGCAAGGTGCCCTGGGCATCCTCCACCAGGACGTGCTTGCCATGGTTGGCAATGATTAGCCCACCATGGGCGTGTCCCGTGCCGGCGTCCGCTGCCGGCACGGGGCCGGGCGAGACCGGGTCGCGGGCGCGGTGGGACGGGGGGCGCCGGGGCGGCTTCCGTCCCACGTCCGGGAAGTCCTTGAGCCGTCTTACTTGCCGAAGTGGTAGTAGCTCTCGTTGAGGTACTCGGCCACGTCGTCGATGTCCTCATCGAACCACTTCAAGCCGAGGCTGAGCTCGCAGCGGCGCACCTGCTTGGTCAGCCCCTCGCGGCTGGTCACCCGCCGGTTCGCCCGGGTGTACAAGGACGTGGGCTTGCCCCTGGTGAGGGACGAATGGCAGGTGATGCAGTTCTTGGCGTGGAGCTCCTCGCCGTGCTTGACGTCGGCGGCCTGTGCAGTGGTGGTGCCGGCGAGCAGCACGGACAGCAGCAGTATGGGAGAGAGCTTGTTCATCGGGACCTCGTCATGGGTAAGGGAATGGCCGCCCTCGGGAAGTGGACAGGCGGCAAAGGCCCGCTTCGGGGGGGATCGGCTGGGACAACTATATCGTGCCCGCGGCCAGCGGGCCACGTCCCGTCACCAGGTCCCGACGCGGTGGAGCAACATACCACCGGTACCCGGGAAAACGGGTGGAAAACCGAAGCTGAACGCCAATGCGAAGGGACGCTCTTGTCTAAGCCGGGGCGTGGCTCTTCGCCTGCAGATGGGCTACCCGGATCGGGGCCGGCGGGTGACTGTCGTGAAAGGCCGAATACAGCGGATCGGGGGTCAGGGTGCTGGCGTTCTCGGAATACAGCTTCACCAGTGCCCGCACCAGAGTCTCCGGATCGGCTTGGCCGGCCGCAAAATCGTCGGCCTCGAACTCGTGCCGGCGCGAGATCCACGCCAGCACCGGCTGCAGGAAGAAGGTGAAGACCGGCAGTGCCAGCATGAACAGCAGCAGCGCCATGTGGGCCGACGGCGTCGACACGCCAAGACCACGGTAGAACCACGGGGCCTGAATCAGCCATCCCAGGACGGCCAGGCCGGCCAAGCTGGCGACGGCCATTGTCGCCATGCGCTTGATGACGTGGCGGCGCTTGAAGTGCCCGACCTCGTGGGCCAGCACGGCTTCGACCTCGTCCCCTGCCAGCTTCTCCAGCAGGGTATCGAAAAAGACGATGCGCTTGCTGGTCCCCAGCCCGGTGAAGTAAGCGTTGCCGTGCTGGGACCGGCGAGAGCCGTCCATGACGAAGATGCCGCGAGCTGAAAAGCCGTTACGGTCCAGCAGGCGCTCGATGCGCTCGCGCAGAGCGGAGTCCTCCAGGGGCTGGAAGCGGTTGAACAGAGGGGCGATGAAGGTCGGGAAGGCCCAGGCCATCAGCAGACTGAAGCCGAACCAGACCAGCCACACGTAGAGCCACCACAGCCCGCCGGCCTTCAGCATCAGCCAGAGCACCACCGTGGCCAGTGGTCCTCCCAGGATCAGGGCCAGTGCGGTGCCCTTGAGCAGGTCGGCGACGAACAGGCGCGGGGTCTGACGGTTGAAGCCGAATCGCTGCTCAATGACGAAGGTCTCGTAGAGGTTGAACGGCAGCTCCAGCAGGGCGCCTACCAGGAACACGCTCAGAATGACTCCCACGCCGGTGGCCAGAGCGGGCCAGTGCAGGCCGCGCCAGAGATGGTCTGCCAGCTCCAGGCCGCCGCCCAGCGTCCACGCCAGCAGCACCGCGCCGTGAAAGAGGGTCTCCCAACGGCCCAGGCGGGTTCTGGCGCCGGTGTAATCGGCGGCCTTGCGGTGAGCTGCCTGAGTGATGCGGGCTCGGAATGCTTCGGGAACCTCGTCCCGGTAGCGCTCGACATGGGCCAAATGGCGGCCCGCGAGCCACAGGCGCGCGGCGATGCCCGCGGCCAGGAAGACAAGGAACAGGATGGTCAGCGTATTCATGGGCGGGAGGGGGCGGTGGCTCTGTTACAATGCCTGCGACTTCACCGGGGAACGAGTGCGCGCATGGCCCAGGATTCCAACAATCTGATTTGGATCGATCTGGAGATGACCGGGCTCGACCCGGCTCATGATTATATCATTGAGATCGCGACTGTCGTCACGGACAGCGCCCTGAACGTCATTGCCGAAGGGCCGGTGCTGGCCATTCACCAGGACGACGAGGTGCTGGAGGCCATGGACGAGTGGAACACCCGCCAGCACGGAAACTCGGGACTGACGGAGCGCGTGCGCGCCAGCACCTGCACCGAGGCGGAGGCCGAGCGTCAGACCCTGGAGTTCCTGCAACGCTACGTGCCCGCGGGCACGTCGCCCATGTGTGGCAACAGCATCTGTCAGGACCGCCGTTTTCTGGCCCGCTCCATGCCCGAGCTTGAACGCTTCTTTCACTACCGAAATCTGGACGTGAGCTCGCTCAAGGAGCTAGCCATACGCTGGGCGCCGGAGATTGCGGGGGCTCTGACCAAGCAGTCGGCCCACCGCGCGATGGAAGACATTCTCGAGTCCGTGAACGAGCTTAGATACTATCGGGAGCACTTGTTCAAGATCTGAGCTGCTGCGGGACAGGGCTGTTTGCGCCCGCGCCGGCGGCGAGTCGAACGCCATGAACCTGCCTACCACCAAGCTGCCGTTTGCCCTCTACCGGGCCGAGCAGGTGCGCGAGCTGGACCGCATCGCCATCGAGGACGAGAGGATCCCGGGGCTCACCCTCATGGGTACGGCCGGAGAAGCTGCCTACCTGGCCCTGCGCGAGCACTGGCCCGGCGCCCAGTGTGTGACCGTGGTCTGCGGCACCGGCAACAACGGGGGGGATGGCTACGTGCTGGCGGCCAGGGCCCGGGAGGACGGGCTGGACGTACGCCTCATTCAGGTAGGTGAAGCGGGACGGCTGCGAGGCGATGCCCTGGCGGCGGCGGCTCAGGCCGAGAGGGCCGGAGTGAAGTCTGCGGCCTATGCCGGCGAGGCCGGGCTGCCCGGTGACGTGGTGGTGGACGCCGTCTTTGGCACTGGCCTGGATCGGGAGGTGGAGGGCCGTTGGCGCGAGGTGATCGGCGCCATCAACGCCAGCGGGCGACCGGTGCTGGCGATCGATATTCCATCGGGCCTGCACGCGGATACGGGCGCGGTTCTGGGTGCCGCCGTAGTGGCGGATCTCACCGTCACCTTCATCGGGCTCAAGCAGGGCCTGTTCACGGGGGAGGGGCCGGAATGTTGCGGCCGCGTGCTGTTCCACGATCTGGACGTGCCCGAGCGGATCTATGCCAGGGTCGGGGCGGCCTCGCACCGGGTGGACCTGGATTCCCAGCAGACCCGGCTGCCGGTCCGCCGGCGCAGCGCGCACAAGGGCCACTTCGGGCACGTGCTGGTGGTCGGCGGAGACTATGGCTACGCGGGCGCTGCGCGCATGGCGGGAGAGGCTGCGGCACGCACGGGCGCCGGGCTGGTGAGCATAGCGACCCGCCCCGGACACGCCGCGGTCTGCGCACCCTGCCCGGAGCTCATGTGTCACGGTATCGAGTCGGAGCAGGAGCTGGGACCGCTGCTCGATCGCATCACGGTGGTCGCGGTGGGTCCGGGGCTGGGGCGCTCGGATTGGGCGCAGAGCTTGTTCAACCGGGTGCTGGCCGCTGAGCTGCCGCTGGTAGTGGACGCCGACGCGCTCAATCTGCTGTCCGAACGGGGCGCAAACCGCGAACACTGGGTGCTGACGCCACACCCGGGCGAGGCCGCCCGGCTCCTGGGCTGGTCCACGGCCCGAGTCCAGGCGGACCGCTTCGCCGCGGCCGCGGCGATGCAGGCCCGCTATGGCGGGGTGGTGGTGCTCAAAGGTGCCGGCACCCTGGTTCGCAGTGCCGACGGCGTCGTGGTCTGTGACCGCGGTAACCCGGGAATGGCCTCCGGTGGTATGGGCGATGTTCTGACCGGGATCGTGGCCGGCTTGCTGGCTCAAGGTCTGGACCCGGCTGCTGCCGCCCGGGTGGGCGTGTGCTTGCACGCCGGTGCGGCGGATCTGGCCGCCCGCGATGGTGAACGCGGCCTGCTCGCCAGCGATCTGTTTGTCCACCTGCGGCGGCTGGTCAATCCCGGTCGCCGGGAGCCTCCATGCGCTTGAAAAGGATGCCATGCCGAGCGCTGGCAGGCCTTGGCCCAGCCCCAGAGCGATGAGCGCCCCGGTCAGGGTATCGCGCTTGATCGCCGATGCCCGCGCCATGGAAGCCTTGGGAGCCATCCTGGCCACCGCCTGCGGCCAGGGTGCGGTGGTCTATCTGCAAGGGGATCTGGGCACCGGAAAGACCACCCTCGTGCGCGGCCTGCTGCGGGGCCTGGGCCACGCAGGACCGGTCAGAAGCCCCACCTTCACCCTGCTTGAGCCTTACCAGTGCGGAGGACGTTCCATCTGTCACATGGATTTGTACCGGCTGGCGGACCCGGAGGAGCTGGAATACCTGGGCGCCAGGGATTATTTCGACGAGCGATCCTTGTGCTTGGTCGAGTGGCCGGAGCGCGGTGCGGGTTTTCTGCCGCCCCCGGACCTGCGTGTGCACATCAGCTATGCAGACCGTGGGCGCCGGGTGGAGCTCACCGCACATTCCGAGGCGGGGTGCCGAGCCTTGGGCCTAACGTAGACTATATCTTAGATTTCATCAGTATCTGGTGAAATACGCTAAAAATCTTGAAAAATTCTCGGCATGAGCGAAGAATAGATATCAGGCTTCGGAACCCGACAGAAATGAGGCTCTCAAGCGTACTTCTTCTCTTGCTCCTTGCCACCGCCGCCCAGGCTGCGCCCGTGCGCGTGGACGAGCTGCGCACCTGGCAGGCGCCGGACAAGACGCGTCTGGTGTTTGACGTCAGCGGTCCGGTCGAGCACTCGGTGTTCACCCTGAGCGCCCCGGACCGGGTAGTGATTGATTTGCGGGACGCCACTCTGCGGGGAAAGTTCGCGCAGCCTGCGGCGGACCAGCCGGTTCTCGCCAGAATACGTACCGCCGCCCGGCGCAACGGGGATCTGCGCGTGGTTCTGGATCTCAAGTCTCCGGTGCGGCCCAAGAGCTTCCTGCTCAAACCCAGCCATGGTCACGGCAACCGCCTGGTACTGGACCTGCTACCGGCGGCCGTCTCTTCGGGACCCAGCCAGTCCGACGAGGTGGCTGCCGCGACGCCTCTGCCCCGGACCAAGCTGCGCGATGTCGTCATCGCGATCGACGCGGGGCATGGAGGCGTGGACCCCGGAGCCCGCGGTGCGCACGGCACTCGTGAGAAGGATGTGGCGCTGGCCATCGCCCGCAAGCTGCAACGCCTGGTGCAGAAGGAACGGGGCATGCGGGCGGTGATGGTGCGTGACGGGGACTACTATCTGCGCCTTCGCAAGCGCATCAACATCGCCCGCAAGAACAAGGCGGACCTGTTTGTATCGATCCACGCCGACGCTTTCCGGGACGCGAGCGTCCAGGGCTCTTCGGTATACGCGCTGTCCCAGCACGGGGCGAGCAGCGAGGCGGCCCGCTGGCTCGCCGAGAATGAGAACTCGGCAGATCTCATCGGCGGCGTGAGCCTGGACGACAAGGACGACCTGCTGGCTTCTGTGTTGCTGGACCTGTCCCAGACCGCCACCATCGAGGCCAGTCTAGGGGTCGGGGACCGGGTCCTCGGCTATCTGAAGCAGGTCGGTCAGGTGCACAAGTCGCGGGTTCAGCAGGCGGGCTTCGTGGTACTGAAGTCCCCGGATATTCCATCCATTCTGGTGGAGACGGGGTACATCTCGAATCCCCGTGAGGAGAGTCGGCTGCGCGATCCCGCGCACCAGGATCAATTGGCCGAGGCGATCCTGAAGGGTATCCATGATTATTTTGTCGAGTACGCGCCGCCGGGCACGGTGCTGGCGGCCCGCCGTCACGTCATCACGCCCGGGGATACACTGTCGGATCTGGCCCGCCGTTACCACGTTAGTCAGGAGACTCTGCGGGTCGCCAACCAGCTTCCCGACGACCAGCTACAGGTCGGCGAGGTGCTGCGCATTCCTTGGGGGCAAGGAAGCTAGAGAGGACAGGCTTCAGGCTCGAGGCGTCAGGGACAAGAAAGTACCCGTCATGAAGACGGGTACTCGGGGTCAGACTCGTGGGGCCGGGAATGGGCTATGGGAACGCGGGGACGGTGGGCTCGGTGCCTTCGATCTCGGCCTCGGGGTGGTGCTTCTTCACCAGGTCCGTGATCTCGTCCACCCGCGGCTTGGGCACGTCGATGATCATCAGCAGCTCGCCCGCCTCCACCGCGTCCTCGAACTGCGCCAGCTGTGAGTTGGGCACCGACACCCCGATCATTCCCGATATCCAGGCCCCCACCCCGGCGCCCGCGAGGCTGATGCCCAGGATGGCGCCGCCCCCCAGGATAAGTCCGGCGGGTGGGAGGGTGACGGCAACGATGCCCGCCAGCAGGCCGGTTGCTCCACCCACCGCCAAGCCGCGCTCCAGCGCCGGTACGAAATCGCTCTCCTGCAGCAAGGTCGCCTCCGGCAGGTGCGCCTGCACCAGTGCGTGATGGTCCTTGGCAGCAATGTGTATGTGACGCTCTTCCACCCGGGCGAGCAGCAGCTCGTCGACGATCTGACTGGCGCTTTCGACCGTCGGCACCAGGAAATAGAGCCTGCGCATGACCTTTCTCCTCCGCTGTGATTGGATGGTCCGACTTGCGGTGTGTTGCTGACTAAAGCTTAGACCGCGGCCCCGGGAAAACAATCTGAATCCAGCATTCCACAGCCGGTCCGGCGACCCGTCGGTCCGCTGCGGACCTGGTGAGAGGCGCGGGCTCATTGGCTAGTCCTTGAAGGCCAGCTGGCGTCGCGGCATGGCGGAAGGACTTGCAGGACACGCCGTGAATAGGTCCATGTAGGCTCGTCGGCGTCTATCCCTGCCGCCGATGGTCCTGCAACCCCTCCCGCAATGCCGCGTAGAGTGGCTCGGTGGCTTAAGGACTAACCCTTGTGTGCGGGCTAGGCGTTTGCCGCAGGGTGCAGAGCCCGAGCCATGGCGAGGATCCGCTGGCGGGAGAACAGCAGGCTCAGCCGGGTCCCGCCCAGGCGGCGCCAGAGCACTGCCGAGCGGATCCCCGCCAGCAGCAGCGCACGGATCCGGTTGGCGTTGTCGGGGTTGTTCAGGAACATGGGCTCGCCCCTGACCATGATCCGCGGCGACAGCGTGCTGACGGTGTTCGCGTACAGGTCTGCCAGGTTCGCTATGACGTTCGGGTGATGGAAGGCAAAGTGCTCGGCCTGGCTGGTCGCGCCCTGGATGCCGCGGCGCAGGCGCTCGACCAGGTCGCCGCGCCGCACCAGCTTGCGCTCCAGGTGCAGCAGAGCCACCACGTACCTGGTCACGTCGGGGTCTCGCCCACCGGTGCCCGGCTCCAGCTGCCGACTGAGCACCTCTAGTCCCCGCGACACGCCACCCGCGCCCCCATAGACTGCGGCAGTCTCCGGCGGATCCAATACGAACAAGCTGTGGATGCTGGCACTGAGGGGCAGAGCGTCCGCCACCCCCATCCGGGCCACCTGATTGGCCAGGGAGGCGGCCTGGAAGATCCCCGCCAGCGCCAGCACCCGTTCCCGCAGCGGATCTCCGTTCACTTGGCTTCCACCGCCGGCTCGGTCGCAGTGATGATGCCGCCGCCCAGGCACTCGTCGGCAGCGTAGAACACCACGGACTGGCCGGGCGTGACGGCGCGCTGGGGCGTGTCGAAGGCCACCAGCACCGAGCCGCCGGCCCCTGCGCTCACGCTGCAGCCCTGATCAGGCTGGCGGTAACGCACTTTGGCGTTGCAGCGCAGGGGCAGGGGCGGTGGATGTCCTGCGGTCCAGGTCAGCTGGGCGGCCGACAGGGCACGGCTGTAGAGCAATGGATGGTCGTGGCCCTGGCAGACTACCAGCACGTTGTGCACCAGATCCTTGCCGGCCACGAACCAGGGCTCACCTCCGGCGCCGCGGCGTCCGCCGATCTCCAGGCCGCGGCGCTGGCCCAGGGTGTAGTACATGAGGCCGGCATGGGAGCCGACTACCTCGCCCGCGGGAGTGCGCATCTCGCCGGGCCGGGCCGGAAGATAGCCGGCGAGGAACTGCCGGAACGGGCGCTCGCCGATGAAGCAGATTCCGGTGCTGTCCTTCTTGGCATGGGTTGCCAGGCCGGCCTGGGCGGCCATCCGGCGGACCTCGCTCTTGTGCAGATCCCCCAGGGGAAACAAGGTGTGACCCAAGGCCTCCTGCCCGAGCGGGTACAGAAAGTAGCTCTGATCCTTGGACCGATCCCGTCCCTTGAGCAGCCGGTAGCGGCCACCGGCATAAGTCACGCGAGCATAATGCCCGGTCGCGATACGGTCCGCGCCCAGTGCCAGAGCGTGGTCCAGAAAGGCCCTGAACTTGATCTCCTGGTTGCAGAGCACGTCGGGATTGGGCGTGCGCCCGGCCCGGTACTCGTCGAGGAAGTGTACGAAGACGCGCTCCCAGTATTCGCTGGAGAAGTTGACGCTCTGCAAGCCGATGTCGAGCTTGCGGCTCACGTCGCGGGCATCGGCCAGATCCTTGGCCGCGGCACAGTAGCCGTCCCGATCGTCCTCCTCCCAGTTCTTCATGAATACGGCCTGGACGTCGCAGCCCTGGCGCTTGAGCAGCAGGGCGGCCACCGAGGAATCCACCCCTCCTGACAGACCCACGATCACGCGCCGGTGTAGGCCGTCACGGGGCATGGCGGAGGCGGCCGTCGCGTCAATCATCGGGGTCGCTTCGCTTGGCCAACCAGTCATTGAGCCTGGCGATCACCGGTGGCTGGCCGTTGTCGAAGAACCAGGAATCCACTGCGTAGTCCTGGCCCGTGCCCGTGTCGCGGATCACGGCCGTCCAGTGGGCGTCCACCAGCCAGCGGCTGCGCATGCGTCGCCCGCGCACCTCGTGGAAGCGCAGCAGTCCGTCGGCTTGCATCAGGTGCAGGTAGGTGTTGGTGTTGGTGGATTCGTCGATACAGTCCATCTGGCCGGGCATCCCAGCCCCCCGCGTGTTCCCCCCAAGGTCGGCCGCGGTGCCGGTAATTGTGCCCACCAGGGTCTCCATGAGGGCGATGGCCCGGGCGATGCGCCGGCGTTCCTGCGTGGCATTGGCCGGCTCAGGTGCGAAAAGTGCCCGCACCGTCTGCCACTGCTCCTCGGGCAGCCGTACCGTCTGCCGGGTCTTGCAGCCATAGTCGTAGCACACCCCGAACGCCCCGGGCGAAGCCTGGGCCGCGGAGGCCAGCGCCGATGTCAGCAGTACGATCGCCACGGTGATGTTGGGCATGACGAGACGAATTCTAACAAACGTCAGGGTGTTGTTCCGATGCGGTGACTGCCGACGAGGAACCAGTTTCCTACCGATACCCAGCGTTGGAAATGGGGTTGCAGCAGTCTGAGCAGTGATTCCGAGGGTGGTCGGGAGAATGCGGGATACATATTCAGAATCACGGTGTCTGCGCCCCCGGCCACGATGGCGTGGCTGAGATGCTCCTCGAACCTAGCGTGGTCTGGATAATCGGGCTCGTACAAGTCGTATATGGCCGGATGCCAGTAGTCGGCGTGCAGCAGGAACGGCACCTCCGGGCAGTCCGGTCCGGCGTACACCCGGCCAGGGCCGCCGCCGCGAACTACTTCCGTGACCAGCGCCTGATAGACCTTCGCTTGACCGGGGCGCACAAACAGCCCCGCGCCGTTAAGGTCCAGGGGCACCGCCGCGCCTGCCGGGCTGTAGGCCATGCCGAATGAGCGCGGGTTCGAATGCAGGAGCCAGCTCTGGCCGAAGAGGAAGAAAAACAGGCTCACAGCAACGGCCAGCTCCGCCAGCCGTCCCAGGTGACGGAGTCCCACCAGCATCCCTGCGAAAGCTACCGGGGCGAAGTAGAGGACGTAGGTGCCGTGGGGGAACGGCACCTGGATGATCTGAAGCAGGCTTGCGAACCACGCCAGGAGCACGAGCAGGCGCTCGGTCTCCGAGGGTGGACGGTCCCGGCCGCGGCTGACAATCGGCGCTGCGACGACCGCGGCAAACAAGGGCATCAGCCGCAGCCAGCCCAAGGGCTGCACGTACAGCGCGTCGAGCCGGCCGGCGAGCAGCAACGGCGCCGCCAATATCGGCACCAGCACGAGCAGACCCTTGCGCACCGACATCATTCGATGGGCCATCGCGAACGCCAAACCGCAGACGATGATTCCCAGCGATGCCGTCCAGAGATCGGGCAGGGGGCCGGCGGTGGTATCGTGCACCAGCCGGCGCATGGGCAACTCGAAGACTGCACTGATGAGGGTGCGCAGCTCTCCGTCGGCTGCGTACACCAGGACCAGTGCCGCCACCGGCAGCGCGACGCCGAGGGCGTAGGGCGCAAGTACGCGGAGCAGACTGCCCAGGTCCGCGGCACCCGGGGTCTTCGCGGCCGCGAGAACCAGGGCCGATGCGAGCACGGCATTGGGCAGCCACAGCCAGGTCAGCGCAGACAGTGAGGGGACCTTCGCCAGCAGCCACGCCAGTGCCGCCAGAAACGCAAATGCCAGCGCCGCCAGCAGCCCGCGGTACACTGATGAGGGCGGCGTTTCACCACGGTCCGGCACCCGGGACTGGGTGTCCCAGACCAGAAAGAAGAACCCCGCGGTGACGGCGTACAGCCCCACGATCTTGATGTCCATGGACAGTCCGCCGGCCACGCCGGCGACAAACAGCCAGGGCGCAGACCTGCCTTCGGCGTAGCGGTATAAGAAGAAGATCATGGCCATTGCCAGGATCAGGTTGTACCAGGATGGCATGGGCGCCGCGTATTGCACGGGCCCCCAGAATACAGCGATCAGCAGCCATAGAGCCGCGGTCAGGCTGCCGGCAATTCGCCGTAGCAGCGCGAACACCAGCGCCACCGCCATGACAAAGGCTGCGACGAGCTGTACCCGAAGGGACAGAAAATCGCGCCCTAGCCATTTCAATCCGAGCGCGTGCCAGTAGTTCAGCAGTCCCGTATATGGGTCCCGGAAGTCCACGTGGGCCAGCTCACCCCGGGCGGCGCGCTCGGCCATCTGGGCCAAGGCCCCATCGTCCCATGGGAACCAGTTGACCGGCACGTGAAGCCAATATGCCGGCGCTGCGAGGACGAGAATCAGGCCGAATGGCAGCCACCGGTGCCGGTCCAGAAAGTCCAGGGCACTCCCAACCCGGCCGGGGGGCGCGGCGGCTGTCTCATTCATCCGGGGAACCTCCTCCCAGCCTTGAAGACCGCCAGGCGTGGCAGGACAATATCCACAAACTTCCACGGACCGGGGCCGCTGCAATGTCGAAAGTCATCTCCATCGGGATCCCTCTGTTCAACGAGTCCGAAACCCTGTCCCATCTGCTCGCCCGGTTGGTGGCGGTATTGGAGGCGATTCGCGCCTACGACTTCGAGATTATCCTGGTTGATGACGGCAGCACCGATCAGACGCCGGCGATGGCCAAGCAACACGCAGCGCAGGACAGCCGTATCCGCTATGTGCGCCTGTCGCGTAACTTCGGCCATCAAGCCGCCTTGAGCGCAGCCCTGGACCATGTCAGTGGCGACGTCGTGGTGCTGATGGACGGCGATCTGCAGGATGCGCCCGAGGTCATTCCCCTGTTCCTCAGCGGCTACGAGGACGGCCACGACGTAGTCTACGCGGTACGCCGATCACGGCCGGAAGGGTTGCTCAAACGCGCCTGCTATGCCGGCTTCTACCGCCTCGCCAACGCTATATCCGAAATTCCCCTGCCTCTGCAGAGCGGTGACTTCTGTCTCCTGTCCCGGCGCGTCGTTGAGCACCTGCGCTCAGTCAGCGAGCGTGGTCGTTATCTGCGCGGCCTGCGTACATGGGTGGGCTTCTCGCAGGTCGCGATACAGGTGGACCGGGACGAACGCTTTGCCGGCAGTTCCAAGTACAGCCTGCGCAAGCTCGCTCGGCTTGCTCTGGACGGCCTCTTCTCTTTCTCGGTCGTGCCTATCCGTATCGCCTGGCTGGTTGGCCTGGGCGCGGCCATGCTCTCTGCGTTCTATGCCCTGTATGCCATGGTCAGCAAGCTGCTCGTCGGCCAGCCGCCGGAGGGTTTCACCGGGACGATCGTTACGATGGTGTTTCTGGCAGGGATCCAGCTCTTCTTTCTCGGGGTAATCGGTGAGTACATCGGGCGCATCTACGTCGAAGTGAAGCAGCGGCCCATCTACCTTGTGGACCAGCTGCAGTCCCGCAACCTGCAGGTCTGAAGTATACTCTCTGGCGCGCCGTTCTTACCAACTTCGCTCCCCGCCCATCTTTACGCGCTCTGCACTCTTCTTTTACGCAATTTTCAACAAATTCCAGCGATCCGCCCGCCATTTCTCCCATCCGTGAACTTCCGGGGACATGCCCTGTCCTACCGGTCGTTTTTCGCATCCGTCGCGGCACGCATTGGTGTTCGGTTAACGCCTGAGCGGCACGAGGCTACAGGGAGGTATATACGGCGTGTTCCGGAGTCTCCTGCCGCTCAGCCCCCGGCCTAAGTGCTTAGCCGATCACGGTTGCCGACGTATGCACTCGCTTCCGACTCGAAACAGCTGCAAGGGGTTCGCATGATCAAGGTAGAGGATCTGGCGCGAAGCTATGGCGATTTCAAGGCCGTGGACGGGATCTCCTTCGAGATCCAGCGCGGCGAGGTCGTCGGACTTCTAGGTCACAACGGGGCCGGAAAGACCACCATCATGAAGGTGCTTACCGGCTTTCTGGAGCCATCGGCCGGCCGCATTACTCTGGACGGCCAGGATCTCGGTGAACACCGGCGGCAGGTGCAGCGCCGCATTGGCTATCTGCCCGAGAACTGTCCCGTCTATCCGGAGATGACGGTGATAGACTTCCTGGAGTACCAGGCCGGCATGCACGGCATCGCCGAGCATCGGCGATTGGCGGCGGTGCGCAACGCCATCGCCCGTACCGCGCTTGAGCCAAAGGCGGCCGACGTCATCGGTACCTTGTCCCGTGGCTACCGGCAGCGGGTAGGGGTGGCCCAGGCGATCCTGCACGAGCCCGATATTCTGATTCTTGACGAGCCCACCAACGGCTTGGATCCGACGCAGATCCAGCACATGCGCTCTTTGATCCGCCAGCTCGCCGAGAACGCCACGGTTCTGCTGTCCACGCACATTCTCCAGGAAGTGGAGGCGACCTGCGACCGGGTGCTGATCATCCGCGCCGGCCGACTGGCGCTGGACTCGCGCCTGTCCGACCTGAACGCCAGCCGGCGCCTGCTGGTGGCGCTGGACGGTGCCCCGGAGCAAGTCCAGACCACGCTGAAGGGCGTGGACGGGGTGCGCGCCATCCTCCACCTGGACGGCGGCAATGGCCGGCACCGCTATGCATTGGAGACGGCCGATCCCAACGCGGCGGCGCCCACCGTCGCGAAGGCGGTGCTGGCAGCCGGGCTGAGCTTGTACAGCCTGCAGCCCGAGCGCCGGGACCTGGAGGCCGTGTTCGGCGAGATCAACGATCAGTCTGCTGCGGAGGTGGCCCATGCCTGACGTGATGCGCGTGGCGCGCAAGGAGCTATGGGCCTTCTTCTCCTCACCGGTGGCCTATATATTCATCGGCGCCTTCCTGGCGGTCTCGCTGTTCGTGTTCTTCTGGGTGGACACCTTCTTCGCCCGTAACATCGCCGACGTGCGTCCGCTGTTCGAGTGGATGCCGGTGCTGCTGATCTTCCTGGTGGCGGCGCTCACCATGCGCTTGTGGAGCGAGGAGCGCAGGGCGGGAACGCTGGAAACCCTGATGACGCTGCCGGTGTCCACGCCGAAGCTGGTGTTGGGCAAGTTCCTGGCGAGCCTGGCACTGGTCGGCGTGGCCCTAGTCCTGACCTTGCCGTTGCCGGTGACGGTGAGCTTCCTGGGCCCCCTGGACTGGGGCCCGGTGATCGGCGGCTACGTGGCCTCCCTGCTGCTTGCGGCGGCCTACATCGCGGTGGGCTTGTTCGTCTCGGCGCGTACCGACAACGCCATCGTCAGCCTCATCGGCACGGCGCTGATCTGCGGCCTGTTCTATCTCATTGGGTCGGATGCCATGACCCACCTGCTGGGCCACCGCGCTGGAGAGATCCTGCAGCTCCTGGGGACCGGATCGCGCTTCGACTCCATCACCCGCGGCGTCATCGATTTACGTGATCTGTATTATTACCTGAGCATCGTGGGCGTGTTTCTGACCCTGAACGTCTATACTCTGGAGCGCCTTCGCTGGGCGCCCGACAGCAGCAGCCCCCAGGTTCATCGGCGCTGGGCAGTGGTGACCGCGCTGTTCGCCGCGAACTTCGTAGCCGGCAACCTGTGGCTGGATCAGGTTGGCTGGGTGCGTGCGGATCTGACCGAGGGCCACGTCTACTCTATCTCCGGCGCCACGCGCCGCTACCTGGCACAGCTTCAGGAGCCGCTGCTCATCCGCGGCTATTTCAGCGCCCGGACCCACCCGCTGCTCAGCCCATTGGTCCCTCAGATCCGTGATCTGCTCAAGGAGTACCAGATCGCCGGCCATGGCAAGGTCCGGGTGGAGTTCGTGGATCCCCAGGACGATCCCGCGATCGAGCGTGAGGCCAACGAGAAATACGGTATCCGCCCCGTGGCCTTCCAGACGCAGGGCAAGTACCAGGCGTCGGTGATCAGCTCGTACTTCGATGTGCTGATCAAGTACGGCGATCAGTATCAGAAGCTCGGCTTTCGAGATCTCATCGAGGTCAAGGCCCATGGTGAGCAGAACCTGGACGTGCGCCTGCGCAATCCGGAGTACGACATCACCCGCGCCATCAAGAAGGTGCTGTACGCCTACCAGGCAGGCGGCGACCTGTTCGCCTCCCTGCGCGAGCCGGTAGTGTTTCACGGCTTCATCTCGCCGGATGCCAGGCTGCCCAAGCCGCTGCCCGATCTGCGCAAGAACCTGGAAAGCGTGCTGGCGGATCTGAAGAAGCAGTCCGGCGGCAAGCTGACGGTGCAGATCCAGGATCCGGATGCCGGTAACGGCACCCTGGCCAAGGAGATTGCAAAGAAGTACGGCTTCCAGCCGTTGACCCTGAGCCTGCTGGATCCGACCGGCTTCTACTTCTACATGCTGCTGGATTCCAACGGCCAGACGGTACCCATCGCGCTGCCCCAGAGTCTGGACAAATCGGGCCTGAAGCGTGCCATCGACGCTGGATTGAAGCGCCTGAGCCCCGGCTTCCTCAAGACCATCGCCGTGTATACGCCCAAGACCGATCCACAGATGGCCCGCTTCGGGCTTGGAGGCGGTCCGCGCTTTGAGGTGCTGCGCGAGAAGCTGGGGAAGGAGGCGGTGCTGCGCGACGTCGGTCTCAAGTCCGGGAGGGTACCCGAGGAGGCGGACCTGCTGCTGGTGCTGGCACCCGAGTCCTTGGATGAGAAGCAGATCTTCGCCATCGACCAGTTCATGATGCAGGGCGGTACCGTCATCGTCGCCGCGTCTCCTTATCACATCGATCTGGGCCGCCGCGCCATTTCTGCCCACCTGCGGCCCACGGGGCTCGAGCCGTGGCTGGATCACATGGGTCTGAAGCTGGACAAGAGCATGGTGCTCGACCCCCAGAACACACCGTTCCCCATTCCCGTCCAGCGCCAGGTGGGGGGCTTCGTGGTGCAGGAGCTGCGCTCGGTGGCCTACCCGTACTTTCCCGACATTCGGGAAAGCGGCATGAACCGCACGGATGGCATCACGGCCGGCCTGGACCAGCTCACCATGAACTGGGCCTCGCCGATCACGGTCGACCACGCCAAGAACAAGGGGCGTACGGTTACGGAATTGCTGCACAGCTCGCCCAAGTCCTGGACTTCCCCCTCGGCCAACATCCAGCCGGACTTCCAGACCTATGGCGAGCTCGGCTTCCCGCGCGGCAAGTCGGCCGGTGCACAGCTTCTGGGGGTGGAGGTCCAGGGGCACTTCGACAGCTTCTTTAAGGGCAAACCCTCTCCGCTGCTGCAAGCCCAGGAGAAGTCCAAGACGGCGAGCGGCAAGTCTGACAAGAAGCCGGCAGAGAGCAAGCCGGTGGTCTCCGGGGTCATCGACAGCTCGCCTTCCTCGGCCAGGCTGATCTTCTTGAGCTCGGCCAGCTTCCTGAGCGACGGCGCCCTGGACCTGGCGGCGGAGGCTACCGAAACCCGTTACGTCAAGCCCGTGCAGCTGATGGAGAACGCCGTGGACTGGTCTCTGGAAGACCGGGGCCTGCTGGCGCTGCGCGGCCGGGGACAGTACTCACGCATGCTCGATCCCATGGATCGCAGCTCCCAGATGTTTTGGGAGTACCTCAACTACGCATTGGCGCTGGGCGGCCTGGCGTTGGTCTACGGCCTGCAGCGCCGCAGCCGAGGCCAGCGTCGGCGGCATTACCGTACTGTGCTGAACCTGGGGAGGGCGTGAGCGATGAAGCGACTCATCAACGTATTGGGGGCGGTGCTGGGGTTGCAGGTCGTGCTGGCCGTGATACTGGGTTTTACCGCTAGCCACGTGGGGGGCGTGGCCAGCAGCCAGCCGCTGCTGCGGTTCGACGCCAAGGCGGTGGACCGTGTCACTATCGAGCAGCCCAAGAAGGACGCCCTGGTGCTTGAGCGTAAGAAAGGCACATGGCAGTTGCCGGCCCTGGACGGTTTTCCCGCTTCCACGGCCAGGGTGGATACGTTCCTCGACAAGCTGGCCGGATTGCGGAAGCGTTTTCCGGTTGCCACCAGTGCGGGAGCCGACAAGCGCTTCAAGGTCGGCGCCAACACCTACGAGCACAAGATCGTGCTGGCCGGCGGTGGCAAGACACTGGCTACCCTGTGGCTGGGAGACTCACCCAACTTCCGCCGGATCTACGGCCGGGCCGAGGGCGAGAATGCGGTCTACGATTTCGAGCTGGCCGCCCACGAGACCAGCACCGATCCCAACCAGTGGGCGGACCGGACCGTGCTCAGCCTCAAGGCTGATGACATCGCCGGCGTCGATCTCGCCGACGCGCACTTGGTGCGCAAGGACGGCAAGTGGCAGATGAAGGCGCTGCCCGCCGGTGAGACAGTCAATGCCGATGAGGCCGGAACCGTCGCAGACGCGCTGGCGAACCTCAGCTTCGAGGCGGTCCTGGGCAAGCACGACAAGCCCGACTACAAGCAGGGCACGCCAGCCCTGAGTCTGTCCGTCACCACCAAGAAGGGCGAGCACCGCAGCTATGTCTTCTCCAAGCCGGACAAGGGCTCGGACTACGTGCTGAAGACCTCGGCCTCGCCATACTATTTCAAGGTGGCCGACTTCACGGTGAAGCCGCTGCTGGCGGCCAAGCGGGATAAGCTGGCCAACGCTGCGCCCAAGCAATCCGCACCGGTGGCCACGTCCGGCGGTGAGCAGGCGCCGGCCAATGGGGCGCCGGGCGCATCTCACGCCACGGCGGAGACCGCGCTGCCCATCGCCGCCACCAAGGCGCCGGCCGAGTCCATCTCGCCGACCTCGCGGAGCCAGAGTCCCGGAAGCAACTAATGGCGCCTCGTACGTAGGATCTTCAGGCCGTGGCGTCCATGTGAGGTCCGCAGGACACGCCGTAAACACCTCCCTGTGGGCTCGATCGCAGCATCCCTGCTGCTAACGGTCCTGCAAACCTCACATGGACACCGCGTACTTGGCTTAAGAACTAACCTATGAATGGCGCCTAAGGCATCTCGGCAGTCATGGAAAGTGTCGGCATGCTTTACACTTTTTCCCGCCCGCGGCGGGCGGCCACAAAATCCCGCCAGTCAATGAGTTACGGCGAATGATCGGGCAATGCCCCGATATCGGCCGGAGCCTGCCGTGGCCAGGATCGGCGCCAAGTGTCGGAAATTTTTACTACCAGGCTGTGAACCGTGTCACGATTTCGTTTTTGTCTATGCTAAGTGACTGAATTATATAAGGCTCTGTCAGTATGGTACGGGGCTTGCAAGCCCTGGTGGTGAATGGCACGGCCCGGCAGGGCCGGCACCGTTCTCCCCCCGCTGCCGGCTGGGTGTGCCCGAGTCTTTCCAGCACCCGCTGGCAGCCTTTTGAGAATGCCCTGGCAGGGCCTTTCAACCCCCCGTCCCGCCGATGTTTCGGGGCGGGGTTCTTTTGTTGCAGGATTCTCCTCAGCCGTCCTGTGCCGGTGTGGCTTGCGAGTTCCGCGCCAGAACGCGCACTACCTGTGTGAGAGCGTCTACACTGCCCACGTTGCCCGGAAATATCACCACCGGCAGGTCCGGGAAGCGGGGATGGTCGGCGGGGCATCTGACCACCGAGCAGCCGGGCAGGATCTGGCCCAGCACCCTGGCCGTGCGCAGGACCAGCCCGGTGCTGAGCACCTCGTTGGAAGTGATTCCGCCTTTGCTGATTAGAAACCCCAGGCCGGCAGGCAGGTTTCGCACCACGTCCATCAAACACGCAGAGATCAGCTCCCCGAAGGCCAGGCGCCGGGTCTGGGTTTCAAACCGTCGCTCGCCCCGGCTGGTGTAGATCGCGGCGGTGCGTCCTTGCCGGTGGGCGGCGTTGACGCGTTTCAGCACCTCGGCCTTCACCGCTTCGGCGCCGTGGTCCAGGGCGTTGACGTCAAGTTCCACCGGCGCCACATCGGTGTGCGCGAGCAGGTGCTCCAGCTGCTTGGTGCTCGTGGGCACGTGCGAGCCCATTACGATCACGCCGGCTCGGCCCCGGCGCACGTACTGTCCCATGCGGGCCGGTGCGATCGGCTGCGGGGGCAGGCCGGCCAGCGCGGTAAGCAGGCTGGCGCCGCTGCGGAAGAGGAACCGCCTGCCCTGGCGGGCGGCTTCGCGTAAGGCCACCGCAAAGCCGTCCAGATCGCTCTGGCGCTCCGCGTCCACGACGCAGCAGGTGTTGCCCGACAGGGCCAGCAGGCGGGGCAGCGGATCACCGCGGATCTCGTCCAGTCCGAAGCGGCGTACCGCCGCCGCGCGCAGGCGTCCGCGGGTCTTCTCCTCCACGTAGTCCGGCAGGAAGCTGTGCCGGTAGCCGAACACCGAGTCGCGGGCGAACTCGGTCTGGTGCACGGGAACCGGCTTGCCGTCCACCATCAGATAGTGCACGCCCTCCCGGGTGATGCGCCCGCCTTCGAAGAAGGCCGGCACCAGGAAGTGCGCGTCGAAGGGGCCCAGCTCCTGCGCGATGACGTCCGTCTCCACCGGGTAGTGACCTCTCAGGGTGGAGTCCGAGCGGCTCACGACCAGCGGGTTGATGACGCGCCCTTCCTCTGCCAGCGCCTTCAGGGCGCCACGCAGGTTGCGGCAGATCTCGCGTGTGGTATCCGCGGCGCGCACGGCGTCCATGCCGCGGGTATTGGACAGCACGAAGAACAGGGGCGAGGGATCCTTCAGGGCCTCGACCAGCGTGGCCGCGCCCCAGCGGGTCAGCAGCAGGCAGCTATGGACCGTTTGGGAGCCCGTGGGATCGTCGTCGATGACGATGATTCTTGTCTCGCTCATACCATACACCAAGCGGAAATTACCCGATCAAGGGGCCCCAGGGGGTGCGGCCCCTGGCGTTTGCCGTGCCAAGGCCCTGCCTTACGCAAGCGCCTGAGCCCGGCTCGCCATGGCCTGCCCGGTGATGCCGTTGCACGCCATGAGCTCGGCCGGCGAGGCTGTTGTCTCACCCCGCTTCCAGGCGAAGGCGTCGCGCCGGGGGGCCCGGCTGCGCAGCAGAACCGGCTCCAGGCAGGCGCTGCCGCCACCGGTGACCGCCAGCAGCCTGTCGGCGTCGAACAGGGCACTGAAGTCCTCGTCGGCCATGAAAGCGCCGTCGGGCTCCGAGACCGTGTCCCAGGCCACGTCGGTGGGCCGGTACAGGCGGCGCGGGTTGGCGACGGCGACGATGCGCACCCGATAGCCCTCTTTCTCAAGCAGATCACGCGCCTCGAGCACGGGCAGCAAAACCATGTCACCGGTCACGGCGAAGACCACCAGCGGCCCATTCCCGGGGGTGCTCTCATACAAGCTGACCGCGCCCTCGCGGATTGCCCGGCGTGCCTGATCCATGGACGTGTGCACGGGAAGCGGGCTCTTGGAGCCGATGATGGCGATCCCCTTGTTGAAGGTGCCCAGCGCCCACTCGTAGGCCGCCTGCATCATGTTGGCGTCGGCGGGGAACAGGGGATAGAAGTTGCCGTTGCGCATCATGGCGGCGAGATAGTTCTCTATCTCCGGGCGCTGGTGGGTCCAGCCGTTGCGGC
>CAYWTP010000031.1:0-21141 GCA_964461215.1 uncultured Ectothiorhodospiraceae bacterium
CCTCGTGATTCGAAAGCGTGCTCCCAGCTCGTGGGTTGGGCGCGTGGAGCCGCTAAAGGTACCGGATTCTCCCCAGCGCGGGAAGGTCCGTCCCAGCAGGCGATGCATTGTCCGCAGATTCGAATTATAGTGCCAGCTTCGATGCAGTGGGTGCGGGCGCGACGGGGACCGCTCAGGCTCGGCGCTGGCTGCCCCACTCCTCCCCCGACAGACCGCCGGATGACCAACGGGACCTTGTGATGGAGCGGCGCTTCACGCTAAAAGACCTGCTCTTGTTCTTGTTTCTCAGTCTGCTGCTCGTTCTGATCCTGCTCGCCATGTACATGGTGGACCGCCAGTGGCTGAAGCTGTCTGAGATGCAGCAGACCATGACCGAGCAAGCCCACGATCTGCGAGGCGTGCGCGAGGCGCTGCGCGCCGACCGGGGAGCCCTCGTGGCACGCACCGGTCAGGCTACCCGCGACCCGGTGCCGCCGGCATTCCTGCGCGCCTATGCCGCCACGCAGAAGTCTGACTACAGCGCCGGTGACTGGCTGGTAGAGGCCTTCAGCACCGGGCTGAAGACCATTACCCCGCTGGTATCTACGGATGCGTATGCGGCCGAGGTCCAGGGTTACGTTCTGGAGTCGCTGCTTGTCCGCAATCCCGATAGCCTGGAGTGGGAGGGTCTGCTAGCGCGGGACTGGCAAGTAGGAGACGATGGCCTGACATTCCGGTTTCGGCTGCGCGAGGGGCTGACCTTCTCCGACGGGGAGCCGTTGACTGCCGAGGACGTGGCCTTCTCGTTCAACTTCATCATGAACCCGGCTATTGCGGCGCCGCGCGAGCGTGCCTACTACGACAAGATCGGCAGCGTCAAAGCCCTGGGTCCCAACGAGGTCGAGTTCAAGTTCAAGGAGCCGTATTTCAACAGCCTTGCCCTGGCGGGCGGGCTGTCGGTACTACCCAAGCATTTCTATGCACACTATCTGGATACCCCTGAGACTTTTAATCAGTCGAAAGGATTGCTCCTCGGCTCGGGTCCTTACCGCCTGAAGGATCCCAAGGCATGGACGCCGGACCAGGGACTCGTGGAGCTGGAGCGCAATCCCCGCTACTGGGGGCCCGTACAGCCCTCTTTCGACAAGCTGCTGTGGAAGGTCATCGCCAACGACAGTGCGCGCCTGACGACCTTTCGCAACGGGGACATCGATACCTACAATGCCCGGCCCCTGGAGTACAAGAAGCTGCTGGCCGACAAGGAGCTAGTGGGACGGACCCATCAGCTCGAGTACATGAGCCCGACCGCCGGCTACAGCTATATTGCATGGAACGAGCAGCGTGACGGCAAGCCTACCCGCTTCGCCGACAAACGGGTGCGTCAGGCGATGACCTATCTCACCGACCGCCGGCGGATAATCAGTGAAATCATGCTGGGTTACGCCGAGCCGGCGGTCAGCCCGTTTAACCCTCGCAGCCCGCAGCACGACGGGAAACTGGAGCCGCGGGCCTACGATCTGGACAAGGCCAAGAGGTTGCTGGCCGAAGCGGGCTATGCCGATCGTAACGGTGACGGTGTGCTGGAGGATGCCGCCGGCAAGCCGTTTCGCTTCGATCTGGTGTTCTTCCAGGACAACGAGGACACCCGGCGGATCGTGCTTCTTCTCAAGGATCTGTATGCCCGCGCAGGTATTCTGCTGGAGCCCAAGCCGACGGAGTGGTCCGTGATGCTGGACCTTCTGGACAAGAAGAACTTCGATGCCATCACCTTGGGCTGGACCAGCGGCGTGGAGATCGACATCTATCAGATGTTCGACAGCAGCCAGACCCTCTCCGGCGGCGACAACTTCATGTCCTATAGCAATCCGGATCTGGATCGATTGATCCGCCAGGCGCGTTCCACCGTCAACGAGACCAAGCGCATGCCGTTGTGGCAGGCCTGCGAGCGGATCCTGTACGAAGACCAGCCGTATACCTTCCTGATGCGGCGCAAGTCTCTGGTATTCGTCGACAAGCGGATGCAGAACCTCCAGATCACCCGCCTCGGGCTGAATCTGACTACCCCCGTGGAGTGGTACGTGCCCAGGGCCATGCAGAAATACGCGCCTTAGCGTAGCGCCTGGCCGGCATGCACACCTACATCATCCGCCGTCTGCTGCTGATGATTCCGACGCTTCTCGGGATCACGCTGGTAGTGTTCGCAGTGATGGCGGCGGCGCCGGGTGGCATCAGTGCCCAAAGTCTTATTGAAGGCCAGAACCTGGAGCCGCAGGCGAAGAAGGCGCTGGAGGACTACTACAACCGAATCTACGGGCTGGACTCGCCGGCACCGGTGCAGTACCTGCGGTGGCTGAACAACGTCTCCCCCATCGGGTTTACCGTCGACCAGGGCAATCATATCACCGGCTTCTCCTTGTGGAAGGGCTCCGACCTGGGCACCAGCTTCCGCTACGGGCGACCGGTGCTGGACCTGATCGCCGAACGCGTGCCCATCACCCTGCTGCTGAACGTGCTTTCCATACCCATCATCTATGTGGTCGCCATCGCCATCGGGGTACGGGCCGCTACCGAGCGGGGGCGGCCGTTCGACGTAGGTTCCAGCATCACCATGTTGGCCCTGTGGTCCATACCGACCATGTTGGCCGGCGTGCTGCTCATCGGCTTCTTCGCCAGCGAGCAGTACTGGCACTGGTTTCCGACCGCCGGCCTAAGCCGGCGCGAGGCTCTGGACATGCCGTTTCTGCCCCACTGGACGGCGCTGTCCGGGGTGCTGTGGCTGTTCGTGTCGGTCGCCGCCGGCTGCCTGGCGTTCGTGGCATTGGCGCGGGATCCCCGTCGCTGGCTGAGGGTCGCGGTGCTGGCTGCGGTGGGGGCTACCCTGGGGGTGCTCATGGCCAAGGGTCTGGTGAGCGGTGCCTTTCTCCTCGTGCTGCTGGCGTTCCTGCTCGCCAGCCTCGGATACACGGACTACCTGGGGCTGCGGTTGGGCCTGATGGGGCTGATCGGCGTTGGCCTGGGCCTGATGGTGGGCATGCATTTTGGTGATCAGGGATTCGTGCGCGGATTCCTGCTCGACCGGCTGTGGCATCTAGTGCTGCCGGTGCTGTGTCTCACCTATGGCGGCTTCGCATTCCTGAGCAAGCTTACCCGTACGGCGGTGCTGGAGAATCTCGTGGCTGACTATGCGCGTACGGCCCGTGCGAAGGGGGTGGCGGAGCCTGACGTGCTGTGGCGCCACGTGTTCCGCAACAGCCTATTGCCCCTGATCACGGTGTCGGCATCGCTGCTGCCCAGTCTTCTCGCCGGCTCGGTCATCGTGGAATCCATATTCTCCATCGAGGGCATGGGCAGGCTCGCCGTGGAGGCGGTACAGGCCCGCGATCGCGAGCTGGTTCTGTCCATCACCCTCATCAGCGGCCTGCTGACGCTGGCCGGCTATCTCATCGCCGACGTGTGCTACGCTATCGCCGATCCACGGGTGAGCTATGAGTAGTGAAGCGCTCGCCCTGGAAGCTCCGCGCCCGCGCAGACGCAGCTATGCCGCCCAAGTGGTGCGTGAGGTGCTCATGCGCTGGGGTGCCCGCTTGGGTCTGGTGTGGATCGGACTGCTGGTGCTGGTGGCGGTGTTTGCACCCTTCCTGGCCAACAGTCGCCCCTTGCTCGTCAGCCAGGCTGGCGCCATCGACAGCCCATTGCTGCGCAATCTGACGCCGGGAGACGTGACGCTGCTCGCGCTGTTCGTTGCCGCGGCGGTCCTGGCAGGCATCCGGTCCCGGCTCCGAACGTGGCTGCTAGGCTTCGGGGCGGTGCTGGTGGTGGGCGGTGGCCTGAGCGTTGCGTTCGTGCACCCCCCGGCGCTGACCATCTACGAGCAGTACCGGAGCAAGGAGCGCAACGGCGACTATGACTGGGTCATCCACGCGCCGGTGCCCTACTCGCCGAAGGACTATCTACGGGATTTTGGGGAGACGGGCCTGGAGCCACCGCTGAGCGTGAGCGATCAGCCCACCCACTGGCTCGGGACGGAGGAGAACGGGGCCGACGTGCTCTCGCGCATGATCCACGCCTCGCGCATCGCACTGGGCATCGGCTTCGTGGCCACCGGCATCGCCATGCTCATCGGCGTGGTAGTGGGTGGCCTGATGGGCTACTTCTCCGGCGTGTTCGACATCATCGGCATGCGGCTGGTAGAGATCTTCGAGGCCGTGCCCACGTTGTTTCTGCTGCTGACCTTCGTCGCCTTCTTCGGCCGCAGCCTTTACATCATGATGGTGATCATCGGCGTGACCAGCTGGTCCGGCTATGCCCGTTACGTCCGCGCCGAGTTCCTGCGCCTGCGCCAACAAGACTTCGTGCAGGCCGCCATCGCCTGCGGGTTGCCCTTGCGCTCCATCCTGTTCCGCCACATGCTGCCCAACGGTATCGCTCCCATCCTGGTGGCGGCCAGCTTCGGCGTGGCGTCCGCCATCCTGGCCGAGGCGACCCTGAGCTTCCTGGGCCTGGGCCTGGTGGACGACCCCTCCTGGGGCCAGCTGCTGAACCAGGCGGTGCGCTCCTCCACCTTCAATTGGTGGATGGCCACGTTTCCGGGCGGCGCGATCTTTCTCACCGTCTTCGCCTACAACCTCATCGGCGAAGCACTGCGTGATGCCATCGATCCTTATCTCAAGAAATCCGCTGGATGAGGCTCCATGTTGCTTCAGGTTGAGAATCTGAAGACGTACCTCCAGGCCGGCGGGCAAACAGTCAGGGCCGTGGATGGCGTGAGCTTCTCCATCGGACACGGAGAGACCTTCTGTCTGGTCGGAGAGTCGGGAAGCGGCAAGTCGGTCACGGCATTGTCCGTGATCCAGCTTCTTCCGCGCGACATGAGCAGCCATCCGGACGGGCGGATCCTCTTTGACTGGCGCCACGACGACGGCCGGCACGAGCAGGTTGACCTGCTGTCCTTGCCCGAGGCGCGCAAGCGGCAGATCCGCGGTGCGCGCATCGCCATGATCTTCCAGGAGCCCATGACCTCGTTGAACCCGGTTTTCACCGTGGGCGAGCAGATCATGGAGGCGCTGCTGCTGCACTTTCCCGGGATCAGCGATGCGGAGGCGCGGGAGCGGGCCATCGCCGCGCTGGCGCAGGTCCAGATCCCGAATCCGCAGGATCGCGTCGACGAGTATCCGCATCGCCTCTCAGGGGGCCAGCGCCAGCGGGTGATGATCGCCATGGCCATGGCGTGTGAGCCGGCTCTACTGATCGCAGACGAGCCCACAACGGCACTGGATGTGACTGTGCAGGCCGAGATCCTGCGCCTGATGCGCGATCTGCAGCAGCGCCGCGGTACCAGCGTGCTGTTCATCTCTCATGATTTCGGGGTGGTGTCCCAGATGGCCCAGCGTCTTGCCGTGATGCGCCTTGGCGGAATCGTGGAGACCGGAACACTGGACGAGGTGTTGCACCGTCCGCAGCATCCATATACCCGGGAGCTGCTGGCGGCGCTGCCGGAGAACCTGAAGCGGCGCAAGGCCAGCGCGATTACTGCGGCCGCTGCCGCGCGGGCGCCCGAAGAGGCGGCTGAAGGTCCCGCGACGTTGCTGGAGCTGCAGGGCCTGCAGGTGCATTTCCCCATCCGCAAGGGCGTGTTGCGCCGGGTGGCGGAGTACGTGCGGGCCGTCGACGGCGTGGACCTGGCGATTCCCGCGGGCCAGATCCTCGCCCTGGTGGGCGAGTCGGGGTGCGGCAAGACCACCCTGGGACGGGCGATGCTGCGCTTGGTTGACCCTACCGGTGGCCAGGTACGCTTCGGCGGTCAGGACATCACCGACCTGCCACGGCGTGCTCTTCAGCCCTATCGGCGTGAGATGCAGATCATCTTTCAGGACCCCGTGTCGTCGCTGAACCCCCGTCTATCCATCGCCACCACGCTGACCGAGCCGATGGCGGTGCATGGTATCGGCGAGTCCCGTGAGGACCGCCTGGAGCGGGCGCGCCAGGTCCTGTTGCGGGTGCAGCTCGACCCCGAGTTTCTGTGGCGCTACCCCCATGAGTTCTCCGGCGGACAGCGCCAGCGCATCGGCATCGCGCGGGCGCTCGTACTTGACCCGCGCTTTATCGTGTGCGACGAGGTGACCAGCGCCCTGGACGTTTCGGTCCAGGCCGAAATCCTGCGGCTGCTGCTGGATCTGCAGCGGGAACGGAACCTGACGCTGCTCTTCATCACCCACAACATCGGCGTGGTCGAGTACGTGAGCAACGAGATGGCGGTCATGCACGATGGGCGCATCGTAGAGCGGGGTCCGACCGATCGCATCTCCAGGTCACCCCAGCATCCTTATACCCGGAAGCTCCTGGCCGCCGTTCCCCGGGTGGTGCTCTGAGCCGTGGCCGGCCCACTCCTGGCGGTGGAGGAATTGCGCACTCGGGTGCGCAGCGCCGGGCGCGACGTGCATGCCGTCGATGGCGTTAGCTTCTCCTTGGAGCGCGGCCGCACCTTTGCATTGCTCGGCGAATCGGGCTGCGGCAAGTCCATGACCGCCTTGTCCATCATGCGTCTGCTGCCCGCGGCCGGACGGATCATGCACGGGAGCGTCCGCCTGAGCGACCGCAACCTGCTGGCGCTACCCGAGCGGGATATGCGCGACGTGCGCGGTGGGCGCATCGCCATGATCTTTCAGGAGCCCCAGTCTTCCCTCAACCCCGTGCTCACGGTAGGCGACCAGATTGCCGAGAGCCTGCGCCGGCATCGCGGCCTCAAGGGCGATGCGACACGGCGCAAGGTGGTGGAGCTTCTGGACGCGGTGGGGATCCCCGACGCCGAGCGCCGGGTGCAGGAATATCCGCATCAGCTCTCGGGCGGCATGAAGCAGCGGGTCATGATAGCCATCGCCCTGGCCGGGGAGCCGGATCTGCTGATTGCCGACGAGCCCACGACCGCCCTGGACGTGACCATACAGGCCCAGGTACTGGATCTGCTGCGCCGGCTCCAGCGCGACACCGGCATGTCAATCCTGCTGATCACGCACGATCTGGGGGTGGTGGCGGAGATGGCCGACCAGGTGGCCGTAATGTACGCGGGACACATCGTCGAGCAGGCCGCCTGCGGTGCGTTCTTCGCCGGTCCGCGACATCCATACTCCTGCAAGCTGTTCGCCTCTTTGCCCGATGTGGACAAGCGCCGTCAACGCCTGGAGGTGATCAGGGGCTCGGTGCCGTCGTTGGCCCAGGAATTCTCCGGCTGCCGCTTCCAGCCGCGCTGCGATCGTGCGTGGTCACTGTGCTCGGAACGTCCGCCACTGTGGGCCGAGGCCGAGCCCGGCCATGGCGTGCGTTGCCATCTGTTTACGGAAGCGGCCGGGCCCGGCAGTGCGCCGCCGCCGGCCGTCGCCGGGAACGAGCCGGGCAAACACAACCTCGCCGGTGCCGGCGGATTGCTGCTGAAGGTGCGCGATCTGGCAGTGCACTTTCCCATCCACCGGGGCATCCTGAAACGGGTCGTGGGCCACGTGCGCGCGGTGGACGGCGTGAGCATGGATATCCGATCCGGGCGCACCCTGGCTCTGGTGGGAGAGTCCGGCTGTGGCAAGACCACCGCCGGCAAGAGCATCCTGCAGCTCGTGCGCCCCACCGGCGGCAGCGTCCGCTTCGCTGATGAAGAGCTCACCGAGCTCACAGGGGAGCGGTTGCGGCGCCGGCGCCGCGACATGCAGATCATCTTTCAGGATCCTTATTCTTCCATGAATCCGCGCATGAAGATCGGTGAGATCGTGGGCGAGGGCATGGTCGCTCAGGATTTGGTACGCGGGCGGGTTGAACGTGAACGCAAAGTCGATGAGCTGCTCTCCCAAGTCGGGCTGGACAGCGACGTGAAGCAGCGCTATCCGCACGAGTTCTCCGGCGGCCAGCGCCAGCGCATCTGCATTGCCAGGGCACTGGCGGTGGGCCCTAGGCTGGTAATCTGCGATGAGCCCACCA
Source organism: uncultured Ectothiorhodospiraceae bacterium (assembly GCA_964461215.1). GTDB lineage: Bacteria > Pseudomonadota > Gammaproteobacteria > JAABTG01 > JAABTG01 > CAYWTP01. The sequence goes on from CAYWTP010000031.1 coordinate 7,942, forward strand.
GTGCCCTGGACGTCTCGGTGCAGGCACAGATCCTGAACCTGCTCCAGGAGCTCCAGGGTGGACTGGGGCTGGCCTACTTGTTCATCACGCACAACCTCTCCGTGGTGGAGTACCTGGCCCACGAGGTGGCGGTCATGTACCTGGGACGCATAGTGGAGCGGGGGCCGGTGGCCGAGGTGCTCGGGAGCCCGAAGCATCCGTACACCCGGGCGTTGCTGTCCGCGGTGCCGGTCATCGACCCGGCCAGCCGCCGAGAGGTCATACGCCTGGAGGGCGATCTGCCTTCCCCGGCCAATCCCCCCTCAGGTTGCCATTTCCATCCCCGTTGCCGCCATGCGATGGCGCAGTGCCGGGAGCGCTATCCGGAGCCCACACGCTTCGGGCAAGCCCATAGCGCCCGTTGCTTCCTCTACCCGCAGAGCCTGAGCCTTGGGATGCCCGATACCGACAGCCTTTCCTGCGAACCCCGGGCAATGCGCTAAGATGGATCATCGAGTGCGGGTTGCCGCAGGAGGTTTTCGATGCGACTTTATCTGGTCCAACACGGCGAGGCACTCTCCAAGGAGCAGGATCCGGCACGGCCTCTTAGCCCGGCGGGGCGCGATGATCTAGTCAGAATGGCCGCTCATCTTGAGCATGCGGGCGTGCGGGCGCAGCGACTGATCCACAGTGGCAAGACCCGGGCCGAGCAGACGGCCTCCATTCTGGGCGCGCGGGTGGCGCCGCAACAGACACTGGAGACCGTGGCGTGGCTCCAGCCCAAGGACTCGAGCGATGAGCTGGTCGCCGTGGCGCAGCGCTTGAGCGCCGACCTGATGGTGGTGGGACATCAACCGTTCATGGGCCGATGCGTGGCGCGCCTGCTTGCGGGCTCCGAAGAGCGCCTGAGCGTGGACTATGCCCCCGGCACCGTCGTATGCCTGGCCCGTGATGAAGCCGGCGAGTGGCAACTGGAGTGGATGTTACGGCCAGAACTCGTCATCTGAAGACAGTGGCTACGCAATCCACGGAACTTCACGGAAGAGTTTCCGTGGGTTCCGTGGCCAGTACTTACTCTTGCACATCAAAGCTCCACTCGAAGTGTGGCAGGAGGCTGGCGGCCAGCAGGCATTCGATGCCGAACGGCAGGTAGCCGGCATAGCCCAGCAGGGGCATCTCGAACAGGTGGAAACGGTTGACATAGGATACCGCGTATACCCAGTGTGCGAGGCTGTGAAAATTCCACAGCTCCCAGAAGAAGCCGCAGAGCAGCGCGGCCAGCGCAGGCAGTACCACGGGGCGCCAGTCACCCACGGCCAGTGATGACAGGGGGGTGAGCCGTCCGGCGATACTCTGCACACTTAGCACCACCAGCGCCGGCTCTATCCAGACCAGTGCAAACAGATAATCCGGCCACAGGCCGATGCCAGCGGATCCGGCCAAGGCCGCGCCCAGCAGCAGCCAAGGCCAGGTGCTGGAGCGGGGCAGGGGTGGGCGCCAGGTATGGCTGAAGGCACCATTTAGCTGTGGGAAACTCTGCAGCCACTCCAGAGTGCTCAGGACCGCCGGCAACACGGTGGAGAACGACAGGCTTGCCGCCAGGGTGTACTCCAGAGCGGAAAAGTGTTCGATTCCCACGTAGTACCAGTTCTGCACGAAGCGGTTCAGCCACTCGAAGAGCCACCAGAACAGGGTGCTCGAGGGGAACAGTGCCAGCAGCAATCCGCGCCGATGGGTCAGCATGCAGCGCCCGGAACGGCGGTAGCTGAGTGCATTCATCACCAGCACGTAGCCCAGCCATAGCGGCGTGAAGGTATGGTGCTGCAACGGCTTGAACCAGCCGAAGCGGCTCCAGGCCAGAAGCCAGGCCAGGCAGACCAGCCCCAGCCCCAGCCAGCCCCACCGGGGAAAGCCGCGCCGACGGTCAACGGGCCGTAACGCGACCGTCCCCGCAAGGCGCAGTGCCACGAGTGTCAGTGCAGCTGTCACCACCGCCGCGAGCACCAGGAATGCGCTCCAGGAGAACGGGGCGTGTGCGACGTAGCGGGTGAGCGGCGGAAATGCCAGGTAGATCGCCAGCGGTTGGCCGGCCAGCCAGACTCCGGCCAGGGGCGGTGCGATCAGGCAAATGCCGATGCAGGCCAGCCTGAGAACGGTCTTGACCGCAAGCCCGCACATCTCACCAGGTCGGCGCCGTGCCGACGTAGGTTGCCGGGCAGGCTGTGACATTTCTGAAATCCGATGGCTGGTATGAAGAATCCGCTATCTTCGGCCAGGCCCCCGCGTCCACTTTGTCACAGTAAGCGTTGCCCCGGCTTGAGAGACGGTGAGTCCCGGAAAGATTCTCCGGACCGCCAGCGCCGAATGTGACAAAGCAGAGCGACAATGGTCCCGGCTTGCCCAGGTACGCATCGGCAGTGCTCAGCGCCGGGCCAGGATCTCGTTAGTCCGGGTCAGGCGCTCGATGAGGGTGCGCAAAAACACCTTGTGGAACTTGAGCTGAGTCGGCAGAGAGGCTTGCTCGATGAGCGTTGCGTTCACGTTAAGAACGATGACGTTGTTCACTGCCAGAATGGTGGCGGTGCGCTCGGTCTTAGTGAAGTAGCCCATCTCGCCGAAGCAGTCCCCCGCCTCCAGGTTACCCAGCACCCGGTTACTCTTCTTCACGATCACATCACCATCGACGATGATATAGAAGCACTGCTCGATCACGCCTTCGGAAATGATTCGGTCTCCGGTGGTGTAGGTCTCCCACTTTGCCGCCCGCACCACCTCCCACAGCTCAGAGGCAGAGAATTCCTGGAAGAAGCTGAGCTGCTTGACGGCGTTGAACTTCTCTTCTTCGTCAATCGCGGTCTCGACGCGTCCCAGGTACTCGAAGGTCCGCGCCAAGTCGACCGCCAGCTCGTTGCCCATTCTATAGCGCTGGGTGCGGTCCTTGCACAGCGCCTTGATGACGATCTCCTGCAGCGCCTCGGGAATGTCCGAGCGCAGCTCGCGCGGCGGCGGCGGATCCTCGTGGATGATCTTGTACATCAGCCGGGAGAACCCGTCGGCCTGAAAAGGGGGACGTCCGGTCAGGAGCTCGTACATTACCACGCCCAGGGAGAAGAGGTCGGTCTGGTTGTTGACCTCCTCCTCCTGGGCTTGCTCGGGCGACATGTAGCGCGGCGATCCGATCATGCCCATGACCTGGGTGGTATCGGACTGGGAACGCTTGGCGATACCGAAATCGCCAATCTTAACGTCGCCGTCCCGGGTCAGCATGATATTGGTGGACTTGATATCCCGGTGAATCACGCCCATGCGATGGGCGTAGTCCAGCGCCCGGGCACACTTGAAGGCAATCTCCACCACGGTCTGGACCGACGGCAGGTTGCGCACGGTGCAGAAGTCCTTTAGCGTGCGGGCGTTCTCCACATATTCCATGACGATGTAGGGCAGGCTGCCTTCCTCGCCCGCATCGTACACCGACAGAATGTTGGGGTGCTGGAGCAGGCCCGCCATATGGGCCTCGTTGAAGAACATGCGCCGGAACAGCCGGGCCGTATTCTCGTCCTCCTGCTCCAGTACGCTGACCTTGATGGCGACCTTGCGTGCGCCGAAGGGGTCGTAGCCCAGGTAGACCAGTCCCATCGCACCCTTGCCGAGGATGTCGAGGATCTCGTACTTGCCCAGCTTCTCGGGCTTCTCCGACAGGAGCCGGCTCTTGACTTCGGGCGAAAGGGTCATCTGATAACACCGTGGTGCGAGGTTGCTCGCTGAGCCCGCGTCGGCCCCGGCGGGCGCCCCGTGTCGCGCCGAGCGGATACGCGGACATCGCAAGCCATCATACTCTCATGTAACGGATTGCCAATGCCATACAACTATAGGAGATGCAAAGAAAACCTGCCCGCCAAGGATCATAGCGCACTGGCAGGAACAGGCTGGCGGGTGAGGGGGCGGTCGCGTCCGGGGCTTCAGATATTCTCGGACTGGCGGGTCACGTCGACGAAGACCACCAGCGTTTGCCCGGGCTGGAGGCAGCGACCCCGGTTGAGGCTGTTCCAGGTCCGGAGCGAGGCGATGCTGACGTTGAATCGCTGCGAGATCAGCCACAGCGACTCCCCGGCCCGAACCGTGTAGCGGATTCGCCGGGTGGTTCTGCCCGTGACCGCCGGCGTCACGCTCGTCACTGCCGTACCGGAAGCACGAGACCGGCTCCGGATGGTGAGCTTCTGGCCGGGATGCAAAGCATCGCGCGGCGACAGCCGATTCCATTTGGCCAACGTGGCTACCGTCAAGTTGCGCTTATGCGAAATGCTCCACAGCGAATCGCCGCGGCGCACTACGTAGATGGTACTGGACTCGCCGGCACGCTGGAGGTGCGCCGCCCGCTGCCGGGCGTTGGCGATGAGCGAGTCATCGCGTGGGCCATCAGTGGCCACCGGTACGGTCAGCTCCTGTCCCACCCGGATAAGGTTGCCGCGCAGGTGGTTGGCCTGTCGCAGCTCGCTGACCGTGGTGTGGTGGTGCTTGGCAATGATGATCAGCGTGTCTCCCCGGCGCACCTGGTGATGATCCCAGCGCATGCGCTTTTCGGACGGCAGCTGCTCCAATCGCTCCTGGAAGGAGGCAACCTTGTCCACCGGCAGCATCAGGTAGTGCGGACCCTTGGGATCCGTGGCCCAGCGGTTGAAGCCCGGATTCAAGCGGTAAAGCTCGTCCAGGGATATTCCCGCCAGCTTTGCCGCCAGGGCCAGGTCGATCTGGCCGCCCACGTCGACCTGGTCCAGATAGGGCTTATCCGGAATGGAGGCCAGGGTTACCCCGTGAGCCTCGGGATCCTGCACCAGTCTGGCGATCGCCAGCAGGCGGGGCACGTAGCCACGGGTCTCATCCGGCAGGTTCAGGTGCCAGAAATCAGTCGGCTTGCCCGCACGCCGGTTTTCCTCGATGGCCTTGGCCACGTTGCCTTCGCCGCAATTGTACGCCGCGATGGCGTGCAGCCAGTTGCCACCGAAGTCGTCATGCAGCTCCTGCAGGTAGTCGAGGGCGCCACGGGTCGCCGCCACGACGTCCCGCCGCCCGTCGTACCACCAGTTCTGCTTCAGCCCGAAGCGCCGGCCGGTGCCCGGAATGAACTGCCACAGGCCGGCTGCCCGGCCGGAAGAGTAGGCGAAGGGCTGATAGCCGCTCTCGACTACTGGCAACAGGGCCAACTCGGTGGGCATATTCCGGCGCTCCACCTCTGTCACGATGAAACGCAGGTAGGGTCTTGCTCTCTCGGTGACCCGCTCCAGGTAGTCCTGGTGATCCTGGAACCAGGCCATCTCGGCCTCAATTCGGGGCCGGTCATGATGGGGCAGGGCGAATCCCCGCCGAACCCGTGACCACAGATCGTGCGGATAGCGGCCATCGTCCGTGGCCAGCGTCTCGGCTGGGCCCGCGGTCTGCCCGGAGGTCTCGTCAGTATCCTGAGCCTGGTCCCTGGAGGGCTGGTCGGATTCCTGCACGCTCGCGGCGCCGGCCGGCGCAGTCGGTGGCTGGTCCGGCCGGAGGGCTTGAAGGCTGCAGCCCGCGGAGAAGGCCAGTGTGGAAACGATGAGTGAGTAGGCGAGCGCCCGTCCAAGGCCGTTTCTTATCATAGGGCGAATCCTAGGCAGTCGTGCGGCCAGGGTCAAGCCGGACATGGTGGCGGGCGCCCGCCGACAGAGGGGAATTCGGGTTAGAATGCCCGTTGAGGGCGAGCGGATGCTAGGGTCAGGGGGGCTGTGCCGGCGTTGAACACCTCAGGGGACAGATGTCAGCGGGCTGACGTCAGACGGCGTCTGCGGGAGTGGTTCTCCGGCTCCCCGGGGAGGCATCTGCTGGGAGCGGAGCTGGAAGAGATCGGGCGGGTGCTTCCGGACCTGTTCGGGTATCACCTGCTCCAGATAGGCCGGCTGGGGGACGTGGACATGCTCGAGGCAAGCCGGGTGCGCAATCGAATGCAACTGGAGATGGATCCGGATGTGCGCGGCGGTGACTATCCCAGCTTCCACGGCTGGGCGCATGCTCTGCCGGTGGCTTCCGACAGCATCGACGTGCTGCTCCTGCCACACGTGCTGGAGTTCGAAGGAAACCCGCATCAGACTCTGCGCGAAGCCGAGCGCGTGCTGGTGCCCGAGGGGCACGTGCTGGTAACCGGCGTGAACCCCTGGGGCTTCATGGGGCTGTGGCGGCTAGTCCTTGGGCGCCGGGCACTGGTTCCCTGGCAAGGTCATTTTCGAAGTCTGGCACGGATCAAGGACTGGCTTGCTCTGCTGGGTTTCGACATCTTGTCGACCAGGACCTTCTTCTTCCGCCCGCCGTTTCGCAACGAGAACCTGATGGAGCGGCTCAGGCCCCTGGACCGCCTGGGTGCGCGGTACTGGCCTTATCTGGGCGGGGGCTATCTGGTGCTGGGCCGCAAGCGGGTGACCACCCTCACGCCCATTCGTCCGCGCTGGCGATCCCACCGCAGCCTAGTGCCGGGCGGCGTCGCCGAGCCAACTGCTCGAACTCACCATGTCCACAGAAGCCGTTGAGATCTACACCGATGGTGCTTGCCGGGGAAATCCCGGCCCCGGCGGCTGGGGCGTGCTGTTGCGCTTCAAGGGTCGTGAGAAGACCTTGCATGGGGGCGAGAGGCAAACCACCAATAACCGCATGGAGCTCATGGCGGCCATTCAAGGCCTGGAGGCGCTGACCCGTCCCTGTCGGGTGGACCTTTACACCGACTCACAGTACGTGAAGAAAGGCATCAGCGAGTGGCTGCCCAACTGGAAGCGTCGGGGCTGGCTGACTGCAGCCCGCGAGCCGGTGAAGAATGCCGACCTGTGGCGCCGCCTGGATGAAGCTCAGGCGCGCCACCGGGTACAATGGCATTGGGTGCGCGGCCACAGCGGACACGCCGGGAATGAAGCGGCGGACGTCCTGGCACGCAGGGCCATTGACGAGCTTTGAAGCCGATGCGCTTCTCCAATTGCAAGCGGAGCGACTGAATGCGCCAGGTTGTACTGGATACCGAGACAACGGGTCTGGACCCGGCCGAGGGTCACCGCATCATCGAGATTGGCTGTGTGGAGATGATCAGCCGGCGGGCTACCGGACAGACCTATCATCAGTACCTCAATCCGGGTCGGGAGATCGATGCCGGTGCGGTGGAGGTGCACGGCATCACCAACGATTTTCTGGCCGACAAGCCCCGCTTTGCCGATCTGGCCGGGGACTTCCTGGCATTCGTCAGCGATGCCGAGCTGATCATTCACAACGCACCGTTCGACGTCGGCTTTCTCAATCATGAGCTTGGATTGCTTGATCCTTCCCCCGGCAGGCTGGAGGATTTCTGCGCCGTTACCGATACGCTGGTTCTGGCACGCCAAAAGCACCCCGGCCAGAAGAACAGTCTGGATGCCCTGTGCAAGCGTTACGATGTGGACAATTCCCAGCGCGAGCTACACGGGGCTCTGCTAGACGCTCAGATCCTGGCCGACGTTTACCTGGCCATGACCGGGGGTCAGGCCAGCCTGTTGCTGGCCGGGCAGGAAGGGCCCCGGGAGGGCGGCGCATCGGTCATTCGCCGTCTGGATCCGAATCGCTCGCCGCTGCCGGTGCCGCGGGCCACTGCCTCGGAGCTTGAAGCCCACGCCCGCCGCCTGGAAGCCATCGACAAGGCCAGCGGCGGGACTTGTATATGGAAGGGACTGAACGAGTGAGCCGGCACGGGACAGTCTCGGAGGGAACCGCGTGACTATTCCGATAACGAAGCGGGGAGATCCACGCCGATGCCGATGACCGTGCGCAAGCTCCTGGACGAGCCATTGCTGGGCCTGACGGTGGCCGCCGGGGAGGCCGGCCTGGACCGCATCGTCGCCACCGTGGAGATCAACCGACCCGCGCTGGAGCTGACGGGATACTTCGAGGCGTTTCGTGCCGAACGGATCCAGGTCCTGGGCAATGGAGAAGTCGCCTACATCGAGAGCCACCTGCGCAGCCTTGATCTTCTCCGGAACCTGAACCGGGTTCTTTCAGGGGCCGTACCGTGCGCCGTCGTTGCCAACGGGCGCCAGCCCCCCGCGCTGATCATCGACCGTGCAAACGAGGTCGGCATCCCCCTGTTGTCCTGCCCTCACGGCACCACCAAGCTCTACAAGCGGATCTGGGAAGCACTGGAGGTCCACTTTGCGCCCGAGACTACGATGCACGGGGTGCTGATGGAGGTGCACGACATTGGCGTGCTCATCCTGGGCGATAGCGGCGTCGGCAAGAGCGAGTGCGCGCTGGAGCTGATCCGGCGCGGCTTCCACCTGGTGGCGGATGACATGGTTACCATCAAGTGCCTGAGCGATTCCATCCTTCTGGGTACCGGCTCGGATCTGCTGCCTTACCACATGGAGGTGCGCGGACTGGGTATCATCGACATCAGCCGCCTGTTCGGAACGACGGCCATACGTCAGGAGAAGCGCGTCTCCATGGCGATCACGCTCGTGGAGTGGGAGGACAGCGCCCAGTATGACCGTACCGGCCTGGGCGAGGAGACCATGAGCATTCTGGACGTGCCCGTGCCGCACGTAACGCTGCCGGTCAAGCCGGGCCGCAGCAGCGGGGCTCTGGTGGAGATCGCCGCCCTGAATCAGAAGCTCAAGTACATGGGGGTCCACACGGCGCGCATGATGCAGGAGCGCCTGGTCGTGGAGATGGCCCGGACCAGCCCCGAAAGCCCGGAGCCCTCCGCCTGACGCTCGGGCGACGCGCCACCGGACCGGGCCCGCTCGGCGACGTCAGCCATCGGCCCCGGCCGGCCCGCTGCGGTCGAGGCAGCGCTGTGTCGGGGGCCGGCTTCAGCCTGCCTCGCCGGCTTTGTCCTGCCCGGCTTGGCCCACCGCGTCCTTGATCATCTTCTGCAACTCGCCCTTCTCGAACAGCTCCAGGGTAATGTCACAGCCTCCTATCAGCTCGCCGTTGATATAGATCTGCGGAAACGTAGGCCAGTTGGCGTAGCGCGGCAAGTTCTGGAAGACGTCGGGGTCGGCGAGCACGTTGACGTAGGTGTACTCCTCGCCGCAGGCGGAGAGCGCGGCCGCGGCGCGGCTGGAGAAGCCGCACTGGGGAAAGCTCGGCGTTCCCTTCATGAAGATAACCACCGGATGGCCCTTCACGGCCTCGTCGATTCTGTTCATCCCGTCCATAACAATCTACCTCGCGCAGTTTAAGGGGTGAGCACCTCTCACTTTAGACACAGGCTAAGGTGTTTGTGCGTTACGTAAAACACCAGCCTTCAAGGGGTATTGATGGTGTCCACGTGAATCTGCAGCCAATACTCAAGCAGCGCCAGATGCCACAGCTTGCTGCCCAGGATCCGGGTGAAGTGGGCCTCCGGCTCCGCAAGGAGCTTGTCCACATACGCGCGCTGGAACAGATTACGTTGCCTGCAGGCTTGCGACATGAGGATTTCCCGCATGAATTCTAGGAAAGGCCCGCGTACGTATTTCAGCGCCGGTACCGGAAAGTAGCCTTTAGGCCGGTCAATGACCGGATCCGGGATCAGTCCCCGGGCGATGGCCTTCAGCGCATACTTGCCCCCGTCGCGCAGCTTCAGCTCCGGCGGCATCGCGGCGGCGATCTCCACCACCTCATGGTCCAGGAAAGGGACCCGGGCCTCCAGGCCCCAGGCCATGGTCATGTTGTCCACCCGCTTTACCGGGTCGTCTACGATCAGCATGGTCACGTCCATGCGCAGCACCTGATCCAGGTAGGTGTTTGCGCCGGGCTGCGTGAGGCGCTCGCCGATTAGGGCCGCGCTGTGGTCGTTGCCCCAGTATCGCGCCGTCACGGTCTCCAGGAATTCCTCGTGATCGCGGTCGAAATAATGCCGCCGGAAGCGATCCACCGGGTCTCCCGTTTCGGCCGCCATGCGCGGGTACCAGAAGTAGCCGCCGAAAACTTCGTCCGCGCCCTGGCCGCTCTGGACCACCTTGATCGATCGGGATACCTGCTCGGCCAGCAGGTAGAAGGCCACCGCATCCTGGGCCACCATGGGCTCGGCCATCTGGGCGATGGCCTCCGGCAGCCGGGGCAGCACATCGGCATTTCTGAGCTGATACTTGTGGTGGCGGGTATGAAAGCGCTCTACCACTTGGTCGGAGTACTCGAACTCGCTGCCGGCCTCCTCCGGCGCGTCCTCGAAGCCGATGGAGAAGGTACGCAGGTCCTCCACGCCGGCCTCGGCCAGCAGGCCAACCAGAAGGCTGGAGTCCAGCCCTCCCGAGAGCAGCACTCCCACCGGAACGTCGGCAATGCGCAGGCGCCGATCCACCGCGCGCTTGAGCGCTTCATGAATGGACGCTATCCACTCCTGCTCGCTGCGTGGCTGCGGCGGACGCGTGGCGTTGAGCTGCCAGTATTGGCGGTTACTGGTAGCGCCTTCGGCATCTACGCTCAAGGTGTGGGCCGGGGCCAGCTTGCGCACACCCTGCAGGATCGTACGCGGCGCCGGCACCACGCCGTGCAGCGTCAGGTGGTGGTGCAGCGCCACCGGGTCGATACGGGTATCCACCCCACCGCCGGTAAGCAGGGCCTGGATGCTGGAGGCAAAGCGCAGGCAGCCGGTGGACTGCGCGTAGTACAAAGGCTTGATGCCCAGCCGGTCGCGGGCCAGCAACAAGCGTTTGGTACGCATGTCCCACAGGGCGAACGCAAACATGCCGTGAAAGCGCTCCACGCAGGCCTCGCCCCAGCGGTGATAGGCCTTGAGAATGACCTCGGTATCGCCGTGGGAGAAGAAGCGGTAGCCCACGGCCTTGAGATCGGCCCGCAGCTCCGGGTAGTTGTAGATGGTGCCGTTGAACACCAGCGCCAGACCTAGCTCCTTGTCCACCATGGGCTGGTGAGCATCGGTGGACAGATCGATAATGGCGAGCCGTCGATGGCCCAGCGCGACGGGGCCGTCCGCAAACTCCCCGCTGTCGTCCGGCCCGCGCCGGGCGAGTACCTGGGTCATTCGCCGAACCGCCTCCAGGTCCGGGGCAGTGCTGTCGAAACGAAGCTCACCGGTGATGCCGCACATAGCTGGGTCGTGACTCGTTAAGGGTGAAGGGTGACGAGCAAGTCTGCGCCGTGTCACCATTCAACGCATTTCACTGAACACTATCCTAGCCTTCCCCATCCGCCGCCGCCGGGTGTTTCGATGGTCAGGCGGTCGCCGGCGGAGGCTTGGAGCTGAATCTTGGGCGGTAGCGGGCGGCCGTTGTGGAGGTTGACGCCCGGCTGTCCCGCGCCGCCTCCGCAAAGGCCCCACGGGGCGTGCCGACGGCGCTCCGTGAGCAGGGTGATGGTGGTGGGTTCGAGGAACTGGAACTCGCGCACCAGGCCTTCGCCTCCCGGGCGCTTTCCTCGGCCGCCGGAGCCGCTGCGAATGGCGTAGCGGGTGACCCGCATCGGAAAGTGCATCTCCAGCGCTTCCACCGGAGTGTTCAAGGTGTTGGTCAAGTGGGTCTGGACCCCGCTCAGGCCGCCGCCCTGCGGGCCGGCACCCATGCCCCCGCCTACGGTCTCGTAGTAGTCCCAGCGGCGGCCACCGCCTCGCGCGCCCATAGCGATGTTGTTCATGCTGCCCTGGCTGGCGGCCGGGATCCGGTCGGGGATGGCTTGGCCGAGGGCGCCCATGATCACGTCCACGATGCGGCTGCTGGTCTCCACGTTGCCGGCGGCGACGGCGGCCGGCGGGCGGGCGTTGACCAGGGAGCCTTCCGGTGCCGTCAGGGAAATGGGCCGCAGACTCCCCGCGCAGGCCGGCGTGTGCCCGGGCATCAGACAGCGGAACACGTAATAGACTGCCGCCGCGGCAACCGGCAGGGGACAGTTGATGTTGCCTTCGGTCTGGGCCGCAGTGCCGGCAAAATCCACGTGCACCCGCCCTTTGCTCACGCGAAGCGCAACCCGGATGGGCAAGTCCTCGTGGCCCAGGCCGTCGTCGTCCATGACGTCGCTGAATCGGTATTGGCCTTCGGGAATGTCGGCCAGGGCGCTCAGGGCCAATCGCTCGGCATAGTCGTTCAGGGCGCGCAGCGCCGCGCGGTAGACCGGCTCGCCCATGCTTGCGACAAGCTCCGTGAGGCGCCGAACGCCCGCGTGATTGGCGCTCATCTGTGCTGTGAGGTCCCCGCGGGCCTCGGTGGGGTTCCCGGTTCTCCCCGCGATGCCGTCGAGCAGCGCCCGCTCCACGGTGCCGTGCCGCAGCAGATACGAAGGCGCAATGATGATGCCTTCCTCGGCCAGGGTGTGCGATATGGGCATGGAGCCGGGGGTGTCGCTGCCGATGTCGGCGTGATGCGCCCGGTTGGCCACGAAGCCGGCTAGGGCCTGCGCAGCAAACACCGGCGCGATCAGCGTTACGTCCGGCAGGTGCGTGCCTCCCAGGTAGGGATCGTTCAGAATCACCATGTCGCCCGGTGCCCACCGCTGCCGCTGCACGATTGACCGCATGGCGTAGGCCATACTGCCCAGGTGTACCGGAATGTGGGCGGCCTGGGCGCAGAGCTCACCCGATGCATCGAACACGGCGCAGGAATAATCGAGACGATCCTTGATGTTGGGCGAGAAGGCGGTGCGGCGAAGCACCGCGCCCATTTCCTCGCAGATGGCCTCGATGCGGCTGGCGAAGATGCTGAGCTCGATAGGGTCCATGGCACTGCATTCTAGCCCCTGGCGGGGCCGCCGGCATGCCTTGCATTGCGGGAGGGTCCTGTTTAGACTGATCCTACTTTTTTGCTCAACTATTTCCGGAAGCGATCTGACCTGCCCGCTGGTCTTCTCACCCGCCCCAGCTCAACTTAACAGGAGAAAGTCGATGGTACACGAACTGCCAGCACTGCCATATGCAAAGAATGCCCTGGAGCCTCACATCTCGGCGGAAACCATCGAGTACCATTACGGAAAACACCACCAGACGTACGTCAACAATATCAACAATCTGATCAAGGGAACCGAGTTCGAGAGCATGTCCCTGGAGGACATCATCAAGAAGTCCTCCGGCGGCATCTTCAATAACTCGGCCCAGGTCTGGAACCACACCTTCTACTGGAACTGCCTGAGCCCCAACGGCGGCGGCGCGCCTGCCGGTGACCTTGCCGCAGCGATCGACAAGGCCTTCGGCTCCTTCGACGCCTTCAAGGAGAAGTTCTCCACCTCCGCCGCCACCAACTTCGGTTCCGGCTGGAC
>CAYWTP010000032.1:0-6459 GCA_964461215.1 uncultured Ectothiorhodospiraceae bacterium
CACCCGGTCGGTGGTCAGCGTCACGGCCAGTGGCAAATAGCCGCCGGTCAGCCCCTTGGACAGGCAGAGGAAGTCCGGGGAGACGTCGGCCTGCTCGCAGGCGAACAGCGTTCCGGTACGCCCGAAGCCCACGGCGACCTCGTCCAGAATCAGGTGCACCCCGAAGCGATTGCAGGCCCGGCGCAGCAGGCGCAGGTAGATGGGATCGTGCATGCGCATAGAGCCGGCGCATTGCACTAGCGGCTCCACGACCACGGCGCACACTTGGGCGGCGTGTTGCTCAAGCAGCGCGATCATCGGCTCGATCATCCGCCGTGAATAGTCGGCGCAGGACTCGCCAGGACCCCGGTGCCAGCAGTCGGGCGAGGGAGCGGTGATTACGCGCATCAGCAGGGGCTCGTAGGTGCTCTTATACAGAGCCACGTCGCCCGCGGCCAGCGCACCCAGGGTCTCGCCGTGATAGCTGTTGCTGAGGTTGATGAAGCTTGTCTTCTCGGGCGTGCCCGCGTTGCGCCAATAGTGGTAGCTCATCTTGAGCGCCACCTCCACGGCGGTGGAGCCGTTATCCGAATAGAAGCAGCGGGACAGTCCGGGCGGCGTCATTGCAACCAGGCGTTCGGCGAGATCCACCGCCGGCGCGTGGGTGAATCCGGCCAGAATGACGTGCTCCAGCTCGGCAAGCTGAGCCCGCAGCGCGGCATTGATGCGTGGATTGGAGTGACCGAAGAGATTTACCCACCAGGAGCTGACGGCGTCGATGTAGCGGTTACCGTCGAAGTCCTCCAGCCACACCCCCCGGCCCCGCCGTATGGGTATGGGCGGCCAGCTCTCGAGGTCCTTCATCTGGGTACAAGGATGCCATAGCACCGCCAGATCCCGCCCGATGAGGTCGTGGTTGTTCATGGGACGCGCGGCGGCTGGCTCCGCCCGGAGAGAACGCGGCGCGACATGCGCGCCGGACCGGGCTCAACGGCGTTGGAGCAGGGCCGAGAACAGCTGGTCTTCCAGCTCGAAGCGTTCCGCCAGGACCTGACCCAGCCGCGAGAGATCTTCCGACAGGGACTGGGTGAGCTTCTCCTGATTGACCAACTCATACTTGTCATTGAAATCGACCGCCACGTCAGTGGCTTCGGCGACACGTGGGTAGACCTTCTCCGCCACCTGGATCACACTCGCGCGGCGCTCCCGGCCCTCGTCGATGCGGGTGTAGAGCTCGAAATGTACCGTGGCCACATAGTCCACCAACACCTGGCTGAACTCCCTGAGCCGGGTAAGAACCGGCTTGTCCAGACTGTAGGGCTCCAGGCCGGCGACACGGCAGTAGGCCACGAGCAATTGCTGGCGTTCGGCCAGCAGGTTATCCACGATCTGCTGGGTACGGTTCCTGCGCTCCTCCGAGACGGTCTCCGCTGGCATATGTGCTGTCACCCTTTGTTGTCGTAGGGGTTGAGGCGGCCCAATAACATAGGTAACCATTTTTCGGCCAGGCTGTGCAAGCCCGCCGCGTCCCGCCGCCACCAGGCCCTGAGGCCGAAGACTCCGTCGGGCGAGCGCGGCGCACCCGCATCGGCCTTATCCGCGTTCGCCTACAAATCTGTCGACAGCCGCCTACAAAGGTCGCGCACTCTTGCCATATCGCAGCACCCCTCGTCCCGGCTATCTTAACTCGTGTACACAAGGACACCAGGGACGGTCCGGGTGTACACGGAGCGGGCGGAGCGCCGGGGACGGTGCCAGCCGTCTTTAGGAAGGAGGCCGGGACCCATCCTCGGTGGGTCCCGGCCATTTCTCGTCCACCGGCTGGCATTGGCCCCGGGACACGCCGGTACCGCACTCTGCGCCCTACTTCAGGATCCGAATCAGGTCACTCTTTCGGACGGCGATCCGTTTCAGGCACTCGCCCTTGGTCGCGGAGAACTTCGAAAGCTCCCCCATGCTGCAGCGGTCCGCACCGTGAACGAGGACGTAGGCGATGTCCTCGCAGTCGATGCCGGTAAACTGAATCTCCTGGTACTCGCTGTTGGTCGGCTTGATTCCGGTAAAAGCCTGGAACACCGTATCGAATGGAACCTGGTCTCGGGTGTAGGCGGTGAACTGGGGCACCAGGCTGGTCACCAGAATAGAGGTGGCGTTCACCAGCTTCAGGCCGATTCTACAGGCGTTTGGACTCGGTACAATCCGGACCACCTCGAGGCTCACCTGCGCGACCTCCGGCTCATTGGCCGCCTCGACATACTGCCAGGTGTGATCGTCCTTCAACAGCACCCGCCGCCCATGCGGGGTAATGAGCCGCATGTCACCCCAAGCACTTGTGCCGGCGAGGACCAGCGCCAGCACCACCGCAGAAAGGCCTTTGCCCATAACTCCGCCTCGCTCAAGTATTTGGGGAAAACCCAGACTCCCGGAGCCAGCGATACACGGCCGCACTGCGTCGCCGGCAAGCTGCCGGTATTGTGGCACAGCCGGTCCTCAATAGTGGAGAATTTGCCCGTTGGGCGTCATTTGCGCGCCGTCAACCTCAATCCGAAAGGTACGCACACGGCCGAACAAGGATACGCCGCACACGTGCTGGCCCACCGGATGCCGGAGCTGACCAAGAAGGATTTCCACGTTCTGGGCCCCACGGAGTCCCAGCAGATCCTGGACGACATCCTGGGCCCGCGCCAGGGCTGAGCTTAGGCTGTAGGCCGTGGACAGTAGGTTTTATAGGGGTGGTTCTCCAAGGCACGGTGCCACAAGGTGGCTCGCGGCCCAGATGGCCCCGGCCCCGACCGCCAATTTGGGGTGCTTGAACATTAGGGGGGCGCGAGCGCCCCCCCTTTTGGCTCAATGGGCCAAGGCCCCGACGCTGAGCTTGTCGCGGTTCCTCTCCACCAGCTTGTCACCAATCCCCTTGACGGCCGTCAAGTCATCCACTGACTTGAACGGTCCGTGCTCCGTGCGGTAGTCGACGATGGCCTGAGCCCGGCTCATTCCCACCCCTTGGATGGTTCCGGCCAGGGTCTGGGCGTCGGCGGTGTTGATATCCACGGGAGTTTCGGCAGCGGCGTGGGCCGAAAGTAGCATGGCGAGCGCCACGAGTATCGAGCGGAGGTATTTCATGGTCAGTCTCCCTCTGTTGGACTCCTTGATGGTTGTACCCCGGCCGTCAGAGGGCCGCGGACAGCAGGAAGACTAGCACGGAAGGTCGCGCCTTGATGTAGGCCTAAGGCGACACAAGATGGCGAATTTGGCGACAATCGTTGTAGGCCAGATCCCATACGGCCCGCCCCAGCTCCCAGCTCCTAGGACAGCTCCCTGTGCCGAACGATGACGCCCGTGCGGCCCTGGCTACGGAAGTGCCGAGCCAGGCGTTCGGCCAGGTACACCGACCGGTGCTGGCCGCCGGTACAGCCCAGAGCGATGGTAAGGTAGGAACGGTTCTCGGCCATGAAGCGTGGGATCCAGTTCTCCAGAAAACGCCTCATGTCCTGGTACATCTCGTTGACCAGCGGGTCATTGCCAAGGAACTGGGCCACGGCCTCGTCGTGGCCGGTCAACGGGCGCAGGTGCGGGTCCCAGTGAGGATTGGGCAAGCAGCGCACGTCGAACACGAAGTCGGCGTCATCGGGCACGCCGTGCTTGTAGCCAAACGACTGAAACAGCAGCGACAAGGTGCCGGAGGTACGTCCTCCCACTCGGCGCCGCAGCATATCGCGCAGCTGATGAAGGTTGGTGCGGCTGGTGTCGATGCGGAAGTCCGCGTAGGCGGTCAGCGGCTCCAGCAGCTTGCGCTCCTCGGCGATGGCTTCGCCAAGCGGGCGGTCACTGGCGGTCAGCGGGTGCTTGCGGCGGGTCTCGCTGAAACGCTTGATAAGGATCTCGTCGTCCGCCTCCAGGAACAGCAGCTCGCAGCGGGCCCCCTTGCTGCGCAGCTCGTCGAAGATCTCGGGAAAGCGGAGCAGCGAGCTGGCAGGGTTGCGGGCGTCTATGCCCACCGCGGCGTTGTCGTAGCCGGGCTGGCCCGAATCGACCATCTGGGCGGCGAACGCCGGCAGCAGGCTGACCGGCAGGTTGTCGATGCAGTAGAAGCCCAGATCCTCCAAGGTGTGCAGGGCAACGCTCTTGCCTGCCCCGGAGAGACCACTGACGACGATAAGCCGCATCTCACGTCCTCGCCTGGTGCCGATGGAGGCTTGCGAGCGCTCTCGGCGCAGCAGGCCGTCAGCCGTCGCCCCCCGCCGGCGTGGAGCGCACTTCGCCGCGCGGGCGGGTAAGCAGCGCGTAGACAGCCTCGCACTGGTCGCAGATGCGAAGCTGCGCGCGAAAGTCCTCGTTACTGAACATCTCCGCGAGCTGCGAAAGAATCTGCAGGTGCTCCTCGGTGGAGTTCTCCGGAACCAGTAGGGCGAATAGGAGATCCACCGGCTGGTGGTCCACGGCGTCGTAGTCGATGGCCTCGCGCATACGGATAAAGGCACCGAGAGTACGCTCGCCGTGCTTGACGCGGCCGTGGGGCAGGGCGACCCCGTGTCCCAGCCCGGTGCTGCCCAGGCGTTCCCGGGCGAGCAGACAATCGAAGATCTCGGCCTGGGTGAGGGAGGTCTCAGCGCTCGCGATGAGCTCGCTGATCTTCTCCAGAACCTTTTTCTTGCTGGTAGCCTCTACCGCGCAAGCCGTCCGTTCAGAGGTAAGAATGTCCCGGATTAGCATGGTGGATAGCGAGTTGAGGTGGCGGCCGGTGCAACGCCGCCGACCGGGTGATTATTATTCCGGGCTCTTGCTGCTGCCCGCACCGTTGTTGCGGTGGTGGTCCTTGCGCTTTTCCTTGTGACGCTTAATCTGGCGGTCCAGCTTGTCCGCCAGGGCGTCGATGGCGGCATACATGTCCTCGTCGATTGCGTCCGCGTATACGTTGGCTCCGGACAGATGCAGCGTAGCTTCGGCCTTCTGTTGCAGCTTCTCGATGCTCAGTACCACGTGGGCGTTGGTGACATCGTCGAAGTGCCGTTCGAGGCGCTGGAATTTGTTGGTGACGTAATCTCGAAGAGCAGGCGTTACGTCCACGTGATGTCCGCTCAGACTAATCTGCATACAGAGACTCCTCTCGCTCGCTGGCTAGGCCAGGCGCTTCCGCTCGTTGGAAGAAGGAATGGCCATCGCCTCGCGGTATTTCGCAACCGTTCTGCGGGCCACCTGGATGCCCTCCTGTGACAGTACGGTTGCTATCTTGCTGTCACTCAGAGGCTTTACCGGATTCTCGGCGGCGACCAGCTTTTTAATGAGGGCCCTGATCGCCGTGGAAGAACACTCACCGCCGCTGTCCGTGGCAAGGTGGCTTGAGAAGAAATACTTGAGCTCAAAAATGCCCCGGGGAGTATGCATGTACTTACGGGTGGTGACCCGGGAGATAGTGGACTCGTGCATCCCTACCACCTCGGCCACGTCGTGCAGCACCATGGGCTTCATGGCTTCCTCGCCGTAGTCCAGGAATCCGCGCTGGCGCTCCACAATGCAGGTGGCCACCTTCAGTAACGTCTCGCTGCGGCTTTGCAGGCTCTTCAGGAACCAGCGCGCCTCCTGTAGATGCGTCTTCAGGGTGGTGTTGTCGGCGCTGCTGTCGGCCCTGCGTACCAAGCTGGCATAGTAGGGATTGATACGCAGGCGGGGCATCGCCTCCGGATTCAGCTCGACGTGCCAGCCGCCCTTGCGCTTGCGCACGTACACGTCGGGGATCACATACTCGGGCTCCGGGGTATTGATCCGGTTGCCGGGCCTGGGGTGCTGGCGTTGAATCAAGCTGATGACTGCCTGGAGGTCTTCACGTCCCAGCTTCATGCGACGCAGGAGCTGCGTGAAATCCCTCGCACCGAGGAGCTCCAGGTACTCGTCCACGAGCTGGATGGCCTCCTCGCGCCACCGCGTGGCGGGGTCGATCTGGCGAAGCTGGATGAGCAAGCACTCGCGCAGGTCCCGGGCCGCCACGCCGGGCGGGTCGAAGGCCTGCAGTCGGTGCAGCACCGCCTGGACCTCGTCCAGATCCACCTCTACGTCCGAGCCGAGGCTCTCCTTGATCTCCTCCAGGCTGATCGCCAGATACCCGTCTTCGTCCACTGCGTCGATGATGGCAGTGGCAATGGCGCGGTCCATCTCGGAGAACGGAGTGAGCATGAGCTGCCACATGAGGTGGTCGCTAAGGCTGTCATCGCCGCTGCGTTGCTGGTCGAACTCAAACGCCTCGCCGTCGCCCTGAGCGCTGTAGACCGGGGAGCCGTCGTACACATCCTCCCAGGCGCTGTCGACCGGCAAGTCGTCTGGGATCCGGCTGGGCTCAAGGTCCAGGTCGGCATCCGGGGTATCGGCGTCTCGCGCCGACTCCCCGTCCAGGGCCGATGAGACCTCGTCGCCCTTCTCGCCCCCTGCGCTCAGCTCGTCGCCCTCCTCCGAGAGCTCCAGCATCAGGTTGGAATCCAGCGCCTG
>CAYWTP010000032.1:6469-20783 GCA_964461215.1 uncultured Ectothiorhodospiraceae bacterium
CAGGGTGGACAGCTGCAGTAGGCGGATCGCCAGCTGCAGCTGCGGAGTCATGGTGAGATGCTGACCAAGGCGGAGTTGAAGAGATTGTTTCATCGTGTTGGGTTCAGGAGGACCCCACCGAAACTCCCAGGGGATACGAATAGATTCTAGCGCAGTGGTGGCCAGGCATAAATAATGCTAAGCAATTTGTCCGCATGAGCTCAGATCTGGAAGTCGTGGCCGAGGTACACCTCGCGCACCTTGCGGTTCTGGAGCACGGCCCTTGGCTCCCCTTCAGCAATGATCTTGCCCTCGTTGACGATATAAGCCCGGTCACAAATTCCCAGAGTCTCGCGCACGTTGTGGTCGGTGATGAGCACACCGATCCCTCGTTCGCTCAAGTGCCTGATAATTCGCTGAATATCCAAAACGGAAATGGGGTCCACCCCGGCGAAGGGCTCGTCAAGCAGGACAAAGCGGGGCTCCGCGGCCAGCGCCCGGGCAATCTCCACCCGCCGCCGTTCTCCTCCCGACAGGCTCAAGCCCAGGTTGTTGCGCAGGTGGCCGACGTGCAGCTCCCGCAACAGGGTTTCCAGCCGGCGCAGACGCTGCTGGCGGGTCATGGCAGGCCGGACCTCCAGAATGGCCATGATATTGTCTTCCACCGTGAGCTTGCGGAACACTGAAGGCTCTTGGGGTAGATAGCCCAGTCCGATCCGGGCCCGTACGTGCATCGGCTGGGCGGTCACGTCGCGGCGATTGACATGGATGGTCCCCCCGTCGCAGGGGACCAGTCCGACAATCATATAGAAGCTGGTGGTCTTGCCGGCGCCGTTCGGCCCCAGCAGCCCGACGACCTCTCCACTGCCCACGCTCAAGCTGACGTCATTGACCACGCTGCGGGAATGGTAGCGCTTAGCCAGATGCCGCGCCGACAGAACGCTCATTGGGAGGCTGGTGCCGTCGGCGCCGACTTCTTCTTGGGCGTAAGGGTGATCTTCACCCGCTCCTTGCCAGACTCGGCCTTTCTGGCCTGGACCCGGTTCAGGTGGGTGTCGTAGACGATGCGGTTGCCGCTGAACCGGTCTCCACCCTGGGTGACCTCCGCCCCGTCGAGCAGGAACAGCGTGTTCTTGGCGACCTGGTACTCCATGCGCCGGGCGCTGGCGTGGATAAATTCCTGGGAATTGTCCGGCCGCTGGCGAAATCGGGCGGGCGCACCTTCCGCCACGACCTTTTCCATGTCGTGGCTGGCGTCGAAGTAGACCTTGAGCTTATCGGCGGTGATCCGGATGGTGCCCTGGGTGACCACCACGGCGCCCTCATACACGGTGAGTCCTTGCCTGTCGTCCACCGCGGCCCGGTCGGCCTCGATATTCAGCGGCTGCTCCCTGTCGCTCATGAGCGCCACGCATGGCGCGGAGGCCAGCCACAAAAGGACCAGACTAATTCGTGCTTTTCGGCTCATAGACGGTTCGCACCTGTGAAAGCAGCTCCACCCTGCCCTGGTCCAGGTGGGCACGCAGACCCACACCGCGCGCCTCACCCCACGGGCCCCGCAATTTCGCCGGCTGGTCGGTCTCGGCGTACCTGGACTCCGGAAGTACCCGAAGGTCCCGGGTGGTGATCTCCAGGCGTCCCGAGCCCCCTGGCTCGTCCTGCCAGATATGCACCTCACCGCGGAGCAGGACCACATCGTTGCCGGAGGCCAGCCAGCCCCGTTCGGCAGTCACGTGGACCGGCTTGTGACCCTCACCGTGCAGCAGCAGCTCCGGCGCAGTGAGCTCGTTGGTGTCGGTATCGGGGTAGTGCACCATACGCTCGGCCTTGAGCTGCCGGTCCGGCCTGCCATGGGCATCCATGGTGACAGTGGTGAAATTCTGCATGTAGAAATCGGGATCGTGCCGTTCGGTCGGGGCAGATGGAGATCCCCCGAGGTCCAGATTGTGAAGAAGCCAGCCGCTGGCCAGAGCCAATATGGTCAGTACCAGCCCAGGCAGCCAACGCCCGATCATTCCAGATACCGGGCGAACATCGCGCCGCCCCCCTGGCGGGCCTCCAGAATGAGCTCGCACACGTCCCTGGCAGCACCCCGTCCGCCCGGATTCGGCGTGCGCCAGTGGGCATGCCTGGCCACCAGCGGATGAGCGTCGGCCACGGCGATCGCCAAGCCCACCCGGGTCATTATGGGCAGATCCACCACATCGTCGCCCACGTAGGCAACGGCCCCTCGCTCAAGCCCGAGCTTGCCAACCAGATCGTCGAAAGCCGGCAGCTTGTTGAGCTGTCCCTGATACACGTGCAGGATGCCCAGCGATTCCATGCGGTGCGCCACGACCTGGGACGTGCGTCCCGTGATGATGCCGATCTCAACACCGGCCTGCTTGAGCATCTTCATCCCGTGGCCGTCCCGCGAGTGGAAGGCCTTATACTCCTGCCCATCGTCGCCGAGGTAAAGGCTGCCGTCGGTGAGCACGCCGTCCACGTCGAAGACCACCAGCTCTGTGCGTGCCGCTCGGTCCAGAATGTCCTGCATGGGATGCCCCCCTAGAGCACACCCGCCCTGAGCAGGTCGTGCATGTTCAGCGCCCCGATCAACCGGCCGTGCGCGTCTACTACCGGCAGGGCGTTGATCTTATGGGTCTCCATGATGTTCAGGGCCTCCGCGGCGACCACGCCTGCCGGCACCGTCTTACAGCGCCGGGTCATCAGATCCGCGATACGTGCGTGATGCAGATCGGCCTTGCGGTCCAATGCCCGGCGCAGATCACCATCGGTGAATATCCCGACGACGCGCTCCCCCGGACCCACCACCGCCGTCATGCCCAGCCCCTTGCGGGTCATCTCCACCAGAGCGGCGCTGAACGATACGTTCTCGTCCACCCGGGGTACGGCAGTGCCCGTGTGCATGATGTCCGCCACGTGAATCAGCAGCCGCCGGCCCAGCCGGCCTCCCGGATGGGAGCGGGCGAAGTCCTCGGCGCTGAAACCTCGGGCTTCCAGCAACGCGATCGCCAGGGCGTCGCCCATGGCCAGGGCGGCCGTGGTGCTCGCGGTGGGGGCCAGCCCCAAGGGACAAGCCTCCTTGGCCACCGTCACGTCGATGTTCACCGTGGCCTCCCTGGCCATTCGCGACCCGGGGTTTCCGGTCAGGGTGATGAGCGGCACCCCCAGGCGCTTGATAACGGGGATGATCGTGATAATCTCGTCCGTTTCTCCCGAGTTGGACAATGCCAGCACCACGTCGTGGGCGGTAATCATGCCCAGGTCCCCATGACTGGCCTCGCCCGGATGCACGAAGAAGGCCGGGCTGCCGGTGCTGGCCAGGGTAGCGGCAATCTTGCCGGCGATGTGTCCCGATTTGCCCATGCCCAGGACCACAATGCGGCCCTTGCAGGCCAGCATATAGTCGCAGGCTCTGGCGAAGGCCTCGTCGATCCGCGGCAGCAGGTCGTTGATAGCCTGAGCCTCCGTTTGCAGCACAGCGGCGCCGAGCTTGAGCAAAGCGCTCCGATTCATAGACAGGCGCGCCGGGAGCGTGGCGGGTGTGGGGCTGAGAGGTGCCTGTGTTTCATGCCAGCGCATTTGATTCAGGAGTGGATACCCAACCACAATGGTCCACGCCGGCTGTACCCGCCGGTGCGCCTCACCGGCTAGCCCGTGAGGTACAGCAAAGCCTGGTAGGCAAAGAAGGCCGTCAGCAGGACTCCGCCCTCCAGCCGGTTTATGCGCCGGGGAGTGCGAAAACGGTAAGCCATGGCGAACAGCGCCAGGGTCAGCACCAGCATCACCGGATAGTCCCGTGACAACACTCCCGGCGGCAGGGTGCCGGGACTGATCAGCCCCGGCAGCCCCAGCACCGGCAGCAGATTGAACATATTTGACCCGATCACATTTCCGATGGCAATGTCAGGCTCTCCCTTGTGGGCGCTCATGGTAGAGGCCGCCAGCTCCGGCAGACTGGTCCCGATCGCCACGATGGTCAGGCCAATCAAGACATCGCTCACGCCCAAAGCGTGGGCAGTGGTCGCGGCTCCCCATACGACCAGGCGGGAGCTGAGCAGCAGCAGCAGCAGTCCCACCAGGGTCCACCCAAGCGCCCGCCCGGTCCCGACCGTAGCAGGGATCTCCTGCGCATACTCCCGGCCGAGCGGGTCCCCTCGGCGCGCCCGGGCTCCGATGAGAGTGATCCACCCGATGATCAGTGCGCCCCCGGCCAGCATCAGCATGCCGTCCAAGCGTCCCAGCTCACCGTCCAGGAGCAGCACCAGCACGGCCAGCATGGTCAGGATCATGGCCGGGAACTCGCGGCGCAAGGTGTCCGAGGCCACGGTCATTGGCGCCACCAGGGCAGTGGCCCCCAGCACCAGCGCGATGTTGGCGATGTTAGAGCCCACGGCATTGCCGATCGCCAGACCGGGCCTGTCCTCCCAGGCCGCAATCGCTGAGACCAGCATCTCGGGGGCGGAGGTTCCGATAGCGACGATGGTCAGGCCGATGAGCATGGGGGAAACACCCAGATTGCGCGCAGTGGCCGAGGCGCCGAAAACGAAGCGCTCGGCGCTCCACACGAGCAGCACCAGGCCGGCTATGATGGCAGCGACTGCTTGGAGCATATCCAAAAGACGATCCGGAGAAATGCCCCGGCATGTTAGCAGACTCGCAGGCGGGCGTAGGAATTCGGCACCCACGTCCCCACCCTGCGAGCCGTTGTCCGAGCCCGCGCAAGATGCGGCGGGTGCCGGCACGTCAATCAGCGATCTCGGGCATTGCGCACGATGAACGCGCGCGCTCTGGAGATTGAGGCATGGCTATCCCGTATCCGGGGTATTCGGCGGCCCCGACTCGAACCCGCGTCCAGCGACGCCAGCTTTCGGCGCTACTTCCGTCTTCGGGAAGGCCCCACGTCCTGGATCGTGATGGACGCTCCGCCGGACAAGGAGGATCTGCGGCCGTACTTGGAGATAGGCCGGCGTCTGTTGGCCGCCGGGATCAGCGTCCCCGAGGTGCTGGCGCAGAACCTCGAGCAGGGGTTTCTGCTCCTGACCGACCTGGGCTCGGCGCATTATCTGGACCGACTGACTCCGGAGAGCCGGGTGGCCTTGTACCGAGATGCTCTCGATTGCCTGGCAACCGTGCAGATCGGAGTCTCACACGAGGGGCTGCCCGGGTACGAACTAGAGCTGCTGATCGCCGAGATGAGGCTGTTCCGGGAGTGGTTCCTTGGGCGGCACCTGGCTTTGCAGCCGAGTCCGGACCAAGGGGCCGCGCTGGAGGCAGTCATTAGGCTGTTGGCCGAAGCGGCCCTGGAGCAGCCCCGCTGCTTTGTGCACCGGGATTATCACTCGCGCAACCTGATGGTGCTGACGTGGGGCAATCCGGGCGTACTCGACTTCCAGGGCGCATTACATGGACCGGTTACCTATGATGTCGTGAGCTTGCTGCGCGACTGCTACCTAAGCTGGGAGCCGGATTTCGTAAAGGCACTGGCGTTGGGGTACCTGCATCGGCCTGGCCTCCGGCCGCTGCTCCGGGAGGTTACCCAGGCTCAGTGGCTCCGCTGGCTGGACCTCATGGGCGTACAGCGGCACCTGAAGGCCATCGGCATTTTCGCCCGTCTATGGTACCGGGACGGCAAGCCCCATTATCTGGCCGATATACCGCGGACTCTGGCCTATGTGATGGAGGTGGCCAGCCGCTATGACGAGCTGGCGCCCCTGCACGAGGCGCTGTCGAGGCTGGACGTGGCGGAACACCACCGGCGCAAGATCGCCGCGTTGAGCCTTCGATGAAGGCCATGATTCTGGCCGCCGGTCGGGGTGAGCGCATGCGGCCGCTCACGGACACCGTGCCCAAGCCGCTGCTGGAGGTCGGAGGGAAGGCGCTGATCGTCCACCACGTCCAGCGCCTGGTCGCCGCCGGCATTACGGACCTGGTCGTCAATCACGCCCATTTGGGCGCAATGGTCGAGCAAGCGCTGGGCGACGGTCACCGCTTCGGCGCAAGGATTACCTATTCGCCGGAACGGCCCGCTGCGCTGGGCACCGGTGGCGGGGTTCTCAACGCGCTGCCCCTGATGGGCGATGAGCCGTTCATCGTGGTCAACGGCGACATATGGACGGACTATCCGTTCGGCCGGGTTCAAGGTGTACCCGACGCTCTGGCGCACCTGGTGCTGGTGGAAAACCCGTCGCACAATCCGGCCGGTGACTTCAGCTTGAGCTCCGGGCGCGCGGGCACGTCGCAGGAGCCCCGCTTCACCTTCAGCGGGATCGGTGTCTATTGGCCGGAGCTATTCGCCGATTGCGGTCCCGGAGCGTTCCCGTTAGGGCCCCTGTTGCGGGCCGCTGCCGCCCGCGGGGACGTCACGGCAGAGCTGTACCGCGGACGCTGGTTCGATGTCGGCACCCCCCTTCGGCTGATGGCCGCGGATCGATTGGCGCGCGGCCTGGATTAGTGGCCACGAGCGCTGCGCAGTTAGCGCCCGGCTCCGGCGGGTTGCGGCATCCGGGAAAGCTGCCGGGGGCGCAGGCTCGGCGTGAAGTACGCGTCGGCGTGCTCCGTGGACAGGATCCCTCCCCGGCCATCGACCAGAGGCAGCTCGTAGTCGTTCCAGCCACGGATACCGGTCTTCAGGGAGTACACAGACTCGAAGCCCAGTAGCTGCAGGGTGTGCGCCGCCAGGACGCTACGGTTGCCCGAGCGGCAGACGAGGACAACCTCCCCATGCCGTGCCTCGACCAGCGCCGGAACTGTCTCTTCATAGCCATATTCACTCGCCGGCTCCAGGATGCCGCGGGCGACGCTGATGGAGCCTTCTATGTGCACGGCATCGAATTCGCTGGGCTCGCGCACATCCACAATCAGAACGTTCCGGCCTTCATCCCGCCATTCGGCGAGGTCCCATGGAAAGATCTCCCTGACCAGGGGGAGTAAGCGGGAGACCAGGCTGCTGTACGTGCTCATAAGCGACGAATCCAATGGAGCTGAAGAATAACGAATAAGTATATTAGCATGTTCTACATTACTAAGGAATAACCGAGGTTAAAAGTCGACTATTCTGTGGGGAAGATCTGCGGCCTGCGGATGCTGGCCGAATTGCACGCGGCCGGGCCGGGCGGGGCAGCAAGGCGAAAGAAACAAGCACCTGTGCCGGTCTGTATGCAGGAGAGCCTTACGGCGCAGAGGAGGACCACCTCAAGCCATGTCACGCAAGCTCGTCCTGCTGCTCGCGGCCGCCCTGTGGCTTCATGCTCCCTGGGCGCTCGGCGGACCGCTGCCCAAGTCCCGCCAGATCGCCAATGCGCTGCTGGCGGACATCGACCAGGCCACCTGGGTCTCCCAGGGCGGGGGCAGCCGCCTCCTGTATATCTTCTTCGATCCCAACTGTCCCTATTGCCACCGGCTCTACGAGAAGCTCAGCCCGCTGGTAGAGCCCCAGAATCTACAGCTACGCTGGATACCGGTCGGGCTGCTGACGGCCACCAGCCTGCCCAAGGCGGCCGCCATCCTGCAGGCCGGCGACCCGCTGGGCGCGTTCCAGCGCAATGAAGGGGACTTCAACATGAGCGAAGAGGGCCCGGGCGGGGGCATTTCCCCGGCAACGCGCATTCTCGACAAGACTCGGCTCGATCTGGCGGCGAACCTCGGGATGCTCCAGGGGCAGAACATCGCTGGCGTGCCGATCATGGTGCTGCGCGCCAGCGACGGCGAGGGCCTCATGTTCCAGGGCGTACCGCCGGACCAAACCCTGCGGCGCATCGTCGAGAGCGTTCGCTAGCCTGCGCCTGCCGCCTTCGGGCGGGGACGGAATCGACCAAAACCGGATGGTATCGAAGCCGGGACTGCGTTCGCCTGAGAGCGCCTTGTAAAAGCTTTCGCGCGATAGCCCCGCATCGGGGCGTACTCGAGGGGAAAAGCCAGGACACCCACCGCTCTGTTGACTTGACGAGCACACCGGTAACGAAGCCCCTTGCGCAACTGGGAAGTGGCGGCGGTGCTATACCCCCGTCACTGGAGCCAGCCGGATCCATCGAAGAATCCGACGAAGTCATTTGCCCGTACCGGGTGACCGTACAGAAAGCCCTGTACCTGATCGCAGCCGTGGTCCCGGAGAAAGTTTGATTGCTCCTCCGTCTCCACGCCCTCCGCGATGACGTTGAGGTTCATGACCTTGGCCAGGGCGATGGTGGAGGCCGCGATGGCTGCGTCGTTGGGGTCGCTAGTCACGTCGCGGACCAGCGACTTGTCAATTTTCAATCTTTGAATAGGGAACCGCTTGAGATAGCTCAGGGAAGAGTAGCCGGTGCCAAAATCGTCGATTGCCAGGGTCACACCCGTCTGCTTCAGCCGGCTCAGGATCTGAACGCTGGCATCTGCGTCATCCATGGCACAGCTCTCGGTCAGCTCAAGCTCCAGGTACCTGGGTTCGAGCGCCGTCTCATCGAGCAACCGGGCCACATTGTCCACGAGGTCGGGCTCGCGAAACTGGCGCGCCGAGAGGTTGACGCAGACGCTCACCGGCGGGTGACCCGCCTCCTGCCACAGCCTGTTCTGCGTGCACGCGGTCCGCAGTGCCCAGACCCCGAGCGGTGCAATCAAGCCGCGTTCTTCGGCCAGCGGAACGAAGTCCGCCGCGCTCAGCACGCCGTGCCGGGGATGCCGCCACCGCGCAAGGGCCTCCGCTCCGACGAGCCGATGGGTCTTCAGGTCCCTCTGGGGCTGATAGTAGAGGTCCAGCGCATTGTCCGCCAGGGCCTGTTCCAGCTCGATTTCGAGCTGGAACAGGCTCGCCGCATGGTCCGTCATGTCCACGGTGTAGAATTCATGACCCTCCCCGCCCCGGTTCTTGGCCCGATACATGGCCATGTCCGCGCACCGCATCAATCCATCCACGTCAAGCGCATCTTCCGGGTACATGGCGATGCCGAGGCTTGCCTTCGGGTGGACGGTGCAGCCCGCCAGCGGGACCGGCTGCGAGAGGCCGCGCAGCAGCTTGTGTGCGACAAACGTGACCTCCCGGACACTCTTGACCGGGTCCAGGACAACGACGAATTCATCCCCGCCCAGGCGGGAAACGGTATCCGCCCTGCGCGTGGTTTCCCGCAAGCGCTGGGCTACGGTCTTCAACAGCGCGTCGCCGACGGCGTGACCGAGGCTGTCATTGATGTTCTTGAACCGGTCGAGGTCGATGAACAGCACCGCGACATGGGCGCCGGTGCGCTGGGCCTGAAAGAGCGCCTGCTGAAGGCGGTCCTGAAAGAGCAGCCGGTTGGGCAGTCCCGTCAGAAGATCGTGGTGCGCCAGGTAATCCAGGCGTGCTTTCTTCTCGTGTAGCGCGTGCTCGGCCCGCTTGCGCTCCGTGATGTCGCGCGAGGCTTCGATGATGCCGAGCAGTGACCCGTCGGCCTTCCACAGCGGTGAGGCCTCCAGCTCATAGACACGCTTCTGTCCATCGCCCCGGATGTGCTCATGGATGACCGTCACGGGTCTGCACGTCCTTTGGACCTCGCCCAGGGGGCATGGGTGATCTTCCCCGCTGCAAGGCACCGGGGACTTGTGGCTCACGCGGTGGCAAAGCAGCGTCTCCGCGGCAGAGGAGCCGTCGGCAAGGTAGCCGCGGGCCGCATCATTCATCAGGAGCACGCGGTAGTCCGTGCCGATGACCATCAGCGGGTCGGGCACCCCGTCGATCACGGTCTGCAGGAACGCACGTTCGTAGCGTATCGCCTGCTCGGCCGCGTCGCGCTTGCGCACCTGGAGCGTGCGGACCACGGCAACCGCCACCGCGACCACGATCACCACGACACTCCATTGGACCCTGCCGGCGGATAGCCACCCCAGCAGGCTCGCGAACGCATTACCGCCATGTGCCGGAAGCGCCTGAAGCAGAATGATCACCGCCCCTAGGATGGCCATGACCAGAAGGCCGACCAGGAGCCCGCTCACGATAGCGGCGCGATCGATTGGTAATCGGCTGGAGGCGTGCCGTGGCATCCCACAGGCGCGGCACCCCCCATCCGATGGGACAGCGAAGCGGTCGTCGCCAGGCTCGCGCGATATTCGTCCGGTTTTAGGCATGAAGGGGCAACCTCTTTATTACAGGCCCCGTAGCCGAATGACGCTACCCCGTCTTCCGTTCGGCACGGAGGCGTTGCGCTTCCGTGCCGAATGAGGTAGCGGCCGACGTGATCCGGCCTTTAGTGCTGCAGACCCCCCGGCTGGCAAAGACACACGGCCGGCCGGGAGGGAGGGAGGGAGGGAACGGGGCCGGCGGAGAGCCGGCCCCGGGCGGCGGCAGCTTCTGGGGACAGTTTACGCAACTCCTTGCAGTGTTACCTCGAATCCTTCGAATTACCGGGAGTGAACCCTCTGGTCGCCCAGGATGGCCGTCGGGCAAAATTGGACGGCCTCCAGCCGGGTCCGGTTCGTCGCGCCCTCCGCGGGCGTGGGTGCTCTGCTCTGCTCGGCGTCGTCCCGGTGTACCGGGCCGTTGTCGATCCCTTTCAGGCGATGACAAGAGAGATCGTCGCGAGCTACGCGCGAACCCTGGTGGCCGAGGTCCGGCGTGGTGCCATGACGGTGCCCTGCGCCCTGAATCCGCTGTCCACCGTGAACGTGGTCCTGGAAACCATGCGTGCCGTCAGGCCCTGGCGCTCCTGGCCCGAACACCGCCGGGGTCACGGCGCGGAACGGTGCGTGCGCACCTGCACCTCGCGCCATGGTCAGCCGCACAGCCGGGAGCGGGCGGCCGATCTCTTGGCGCTTACATTCGTGAGCGTCTGCTCGGCGAACGGGTCCATCACCGCCGCACCCCCAGAAGACCGAATATAGACGAGAAGCAGCTTGCCGCCGTCCTGGCGGAGCTGGGCCACTCCCGGCTCTCCTCCAACCTCAACCAGCTCGCCAGGGCCGTGAACATGGGCACCCTGGACTTATCACAGGATGTCGAGCAGGAGCTACGGGATGCCTGCCGGGCGGTTTCGGCCATGCGGGACACCCTGATCTACGCCCTGGGCCTCAAATCCGGTGCATCGGCATGATTTTGCAGGGAAACCAGCGGGGCGGGGCCAGGAGATTGGCCCTGCACCTGCTCAAGGAGGAGAACGAGGATGTGGAGGTCCATGAGCTGCGGGGATTTGTCTCCGAGGACCTGGTCTCCGCGCTCAATGAGGTCTATGCGCTGAGCCGGGGCACCAAGGCGAAGCAGTTCCTGTTCTCCTTGAGCCTGAACCCTCCCCCTTCGGAGAACGTCTCCACCGAGGTCTTTGCCGGCGCCATAGAGCGGGTAGAGCGAAAGCTCGGCCTGGCGGACCAGCCCCGGGCCATCGTCTTTCATGAAAAAGAAGGCCGGCGTCATTGCCACGCCGTGTGGTCACGCATCCACGCCGCGGAAATGAAGGCCATTGCCCTGCCCTTCACCAAGCGCAAGCTCATGGACATCTCCCGTGAGCTGTACCTGGAGCAGGGGTGGAAGATGCCCCGCGGGCTGATGAGTTCCCCTGAGCGGGACCCGAGAAACTTCACGCTCGCCCAGTGGCAGCAAGCCAAACGTACCGGCAAGAGCGCCAAGGACATCAAGCAAGCCCTTCAGGAGTGCTGGGCGGTCAGCGACAGCCAGAAAGCCGTTGCACAGGCCCTGAAGGAGCGCGGTTACCTCCTTGCCAGGGGTGACCGGCGCGGCTTTGTGGCGCTGGAACATCGCTGCGAGGTCTTCGCGGTCTCCAAGTGGGTTGGCATACGCACGAAAAAGGTGCGCTCCAGGCTGACAGACCAAGACGCCCTGCCGTCCGTTGACGAGGCCAGGGCACAGATAGCCCGCGATATGTCCGCACACCTGGCCGAACTCCGGAGACAGCAGAGCAGCGCCATCACGGCCCGCCTGTCCGAGATAGACCGGAAGCGTTAGCGCGTGGCGCTGAGCCATGCCGCCGCACGCAAGGCCCTTCGAGAGACACACCAGGTGCGCTGGCAGGCCGAGGCTCTGCGGCGGCAGGAACGGTTCAGCCGGGGGCTGCGGGGACTACTGGACCGGCCGACCGGCCACCATCGCCGCGTCAAGGCGTCCAACGAGCGGGAGGTCCAGCAGGCCCATGAACGGGACCAGAAAGAGAGGGACGCGTTGGTGTTTGAGCAACTGGCCCAACGGCGAAGCCTGCAGGGCCGCATACAGGAGGAAGAGCTAAGCACCACTACACCAGCCTGGAGCTTTGAACCGGAGCCTTCAGGGCCCGTGGTTTCGGAATCCGAAACACCTTGTACCACGTGCACGTGGGGCCCGAGGGTCCGGGTGCCGGAAAACAACGTTTCTAGTTCTCGGCCGGCGGCTCGTACGCTCTCTTCTCGTAGACCTGGGTGATGCGCGATCCGTCCCACACGTAGGAAAAATGCGGCCCCTGGCGCACTGGCGACAGGACAGGGGGCCGGAAGACGGAGAGACACTGCCCGCCGGGCAGGCGCACACTGTCGTAGGCGATGCCGTTGGAGCCTTCCTCGCGCAGAGTGCGGGCGAACCCCTGCCCGGCCGCGTAGTGAGCCGGATCAGGGTCGTACACGTGCGCCATGGCCGCCTGCTGCCCGCGTATGTCATGGAAGTCGGCATCAACATCTGAAGCGTATCCGCGCATATCAACCTCGATGGGCGGCTCGTCGGTCGCAGCCAGGAAGCGGGCACGGTGAAAACTGGTCTCGGCGATGGCGGTGTCGATGTCGCGGGCAGCGTAGTAAACGCCATAGGTGCCGTCGGTAAAGCGGCTGCCCAGCGGGTTGAGATGGGTAAAGGCGGCCATGATGGGCGTGGTGCCGGGCCCGGAGACGCGCTCGGCGGGAGGAACCAAGGTGATGTCGCCTGCCTCAGCGCGCAGCCGGTCGTTGGTCAGGCTCTCCACGGCAAACACGGCCTCCAGGTCCGCCGGGTCGGCAACCCTGTCGAACAGGCCCTGTGGCGGGAAGCGGCTCGGCACGAGCCGCCAGCAGGGCTTCCATGTGATGCGGGCCAGGGGCGGCGTCATGACCACCCACGCTGTGCATCAAGGTACTGGCGCACAACGTAGAGGTCGGCGACATGACCGGAGAGCATGCGCTCAAGGGCCGAGCGGCCCTGGAAGGGGGCGGCCCGGTTGGGGCGGTGAACCCACGCGTCGGCCGATTCCGGCCTGGGCAGCAGGATCTGCAAGGCCTTGTAGATACCGAAGATGTACGAGAGCCGCTCCAGCGTGTCGGGCGTGAGCTTGGCGCTGGCCGGGTCCCTCTTCCACTTGAAGTAGGTGCTGCGCGAGGCAAGGCCGAGCAAGGTCATGGCCTGGGCGCTGTCAAGGTTCCAGGCCCCGGCGATGTTGAAGAACGTCCGCAGCGCCCCGCTGGCGACACCGGCGGTGCCGAGCATGGCGCGGAGATTCGTATTAGCAGCCATAGCGCATCCTTTCCTGTCTATATATGTACTACTTATAGCATAGGAGTCCATATATGGACTCGTCAACAAAAAAGGATGTGTTTGCATTCTGCCCGCCGGGTCATAGGCGGAACACGTATGTGGACCATGGGCACGGGTCTCGCCGTGTCCCCCGGGAGGCGGTCGAAGGAAATCGTGTGCCGGTCGAAGCCATCAAGTTCCGCATGGAGCAGCTAGAGTTGTCGCGCAAGGACCTGGAGCGTTACATCGGCTCCCGTGCCCGCGTCTCGGAAGTGCTCAACGGGCAGCGCTCCCTGAGCTTGAAGATGATCCGAAAGCTGCATTCAGGCCTGGACATTCCGCTGGAAAGCCTGGTCGGCACGACCTGAATGAGGCGCAAGTCCCGCTGTAACCACGGCGTCCTCGGGCGGAAAGCCGGCTCGGTGCCTACGCACCACCGGTGACCACAGAGGGCCGCGCTACCAGACGATGTTTCCATCCCTCCATCGGCCGCCATCCGAAAGCGCGAAGATAGACGCATCCACGACGCAGGGGTATTCCCCGGCCTTGCGGAGCTCGGCGACTACTACGAGCTGGAGGTTGGCGACCGGCGGGTCGTGCAGAACCGCATTGATGCCCTCGTGCGGACCAGGCGGGTCGACTTCGCCGAGCTGCTGGGGATGCTCGGCCGGGATGAGCTGAAGGCCATGTGTGGGGCGCTGGGATTGGATCCCGGCGGGCGGGAGAAGCAGGTCATCATCGATCGGATCCTGTCGCTCGGCGCCGACGGGGGCACTGCGGCGTCCGGACGACGGGGACGGGCGTATCCCCATGTAGGAGCGGGCTTGCCCGCGAAGGCGAGCGAGGTTCGCGACCAAGGTCGCTCCTACAGGGTACCACGAGGCCGTAGGGTCAATGGGGCGGAGGCCGGTCTGGGTGCCGATG